>JBFEUX010000004.1:0-32598 GCA_041547255.1 Bacteriovoracaceae bacterium | reverse complement strand
TAACTAGTTTTAAAGAATTCAAATTTTTCCAAAGCTTCAGAATTCCCGTTGAGAGTCGGGATGAGGTTCGTTGTATGTTCGAATACGAAGATGAAGTTGGTCAATACAGAAGTATTATTGATGGAAAGTTAGAAGATGTCTCTATTACGGGACTGGGTTTTATTACTAAGCAAAGAATAAGCGTGGATACGAATATTCGTGTATCCATTCAATATAAGAGATTACGTATTGATGTTGAAGGTCATATCGTTAGATCCTTTGGTTATCAACCAGATCAAAGTAATGATATTATGATCTATGGGGTAGAGTTAGATGAAGATGACTTCCCGCAAATGAAAAGATTTATCGAGCAATATGTTTTGGGCTTCAGTCCGGATCGAGCTCGTGAATGCATTACGACCATGGCCATTTCTGAACGATATAAGAGAGCTACTGAGGGATTTGAGATCTTCTCTTTAATGCTTTCACTTTTTAAAGATATTACGGCCTTTGGTTCTCAGGAAACTTTTTTAAAGTCGATGCTAGAAGAAATTTCTAGAATTTTGAATGCCCAACGAGCTTCTATCTTTTTGATTAATAGTCAAACCAATGAACTCGAAGCCGTTGCTGCTCTGGGGACAGAAAAAGAGAATTTAAAATTTGATTATAGAAAAGGAATCGCTGGTTCAGTTTTTACGACAGGTGTTCCACTAAATATTGATGCAAAAACAGATAAGGTCCGTTTCTCGCATGAGATGGATGTGAAGACTGGTTTTGAAACGAGATCAATTCTTTGTTCTCCTATTTCAAATCGTGACGATAAGGTAATTGGTGTTATCGAAGTTTTGAATAAAAGAAACCAGGATAGATTTACAGAAGAAGATGAGAAGACCATGAAAGTATTGGCGCTTATCTTTTCTTCTGTTTTTCACAATTATAATCCTATTTCAGAGAAGTCTTTAATAAGAAGATTCTCAACTCCTTACGATAGAGAGTTTGCTTATATTGGTAAGTCTGCTAGCACGAATGAAATCAGAAGAAGTATTGTAAAACTCAAGGATATTGATTCTCCCTTATTAATTAATGGTGAGTTTGGAACTGGTAAAAAGCTTTTAGCTCGTATTATCCATAATGAAGGTAAAAGAGGTTTAAACAAATTTATTACCATCCCATGTAAAGCAGTTGAGCCAAGTGTTATTGAAGAAAAGATCTATGGGGCAAATGGAAACAAAAGTGTTTTGGAAGAATGTAAAGGTGGGACGATCGTTTTTGAAGAGATTGGTTATCTTTCTCTTTCCTGTCAAGCCAAGCTTTTGGAGATATTAGAAGGAAGAAGACTTCCAAATAGTGCCATAACTTTGGATGTTCGTTATATCTTTACTTCTAGTTTAGACTTGAAAAAACTATCACAGGATAAAGGTCAGTTTAATCCGGATTTATATAATTTCATTCAAGAGTCTATTTTGGTGGTTGATCCGCTTAGAAAAAGACCAGAAGATATTGACTCTTTAACTTCATATTTTTTACGTAAAGAGTGTCGTAAGCAAGGGCTTCTTTTAAAAGAGTTTTCTCAAGAAGTGTTGGATCAGCTAAAAGAATACGACTGGTCAGGTAATGTGGTTGAATTGCAACAGGCTGTACAAAAAGCAGTGCTGTATAATCCTAAGGCCCACATTATCAATAAGCTCAGTAAGGCAGGGGCGATACCCGTTATCGATCTATCTCAGTCTAGTATGCACGGGCTAGATAATATTGAGGGAGCCCGAGACTGGCATTTACCACTTAAAGACAGAGTCGCTTTGGTCGAAAGAGAAATGATTTTGGCCGAAATTCGTCGTAATAAAGGTAATAAGTCTAAAGCTGCGAAGGCAATGGACATCTCGCGTGAAGCCTTAAGGAAAAAACTAATACAGAGTGAAGAGCTTTTACAAGGTCTTACTTCTGATTCAGAAGATAGTAAAAAGGCTGCCTAGGCAAATAAGACCATTTGCAAGTCATTTATCACGCAAATTTATTTCGCCCGAAAATCTTTCCGATGAGTTAATTACTCAAGGAAGAAATTGTGGGAAATCTTTTTAGCTTATTTGAAAATTTCAAGCTCAGTGATGCTATCGATATCATTATCGTTTCTATAATTCTTTATCGTTTTCTATTTATTATTCAAGGAACGCGTGCAGTGCAAGTTTTGGTTGGGATTGCAACTCTTACGACCTTGTATTGGTTTAGTTTAACTTTTGAGTTTTATTCTCTTAACTGGCTTTTAAAAAACTTTTTTGAATATCTCTTTTTAGTTCTGATGATTTTGTTTCAAGAGCAAATCCGTAGTGCCTTAGCTTCTTTTGGGCAGGCAAAGTGGCTAAGTAAAAGTAAGCAAGAACTTTTTAACGTGCAAATAGAAGAAGTGGTCACGGCTTGCTCTGCGCTAAGTAGGGAGCGAACTGGTGCTTTGATTGTTTTTGAAAGAAACCATGGACTTTTAAACTATTCGGCGACAGGAACGAAACTACAAAGTCATATTCATTCCGATATTCTTTATTCTATATTTCAACCTAGTTCTCCTTTACATGACGGCGCCGTGATTTTATACCACAATAGAATACAAGCTGCCGGATGCTTTCTTCCTCTATCAAAGAATGTTGAAATAGACCGACATTTCGGAACTCGACACCGTGCGGCCCTCGGTATTTCTGAAGTTTCAGATGCCTTGGTTGTTATTGTAAGTGAAGAAACGGGACGTATGAGTATTTGCTTTAATGGAAAATTTATCGAGTGTGAGAATGAAACTGATTTGCGTAAACAATTGCGTCTACGTTTATTTTCAGTATCAGTTCCCGGTTCAGTTAGTCTGAAAAGGGAGCATCGAGCATGAAAAAACCTCTCTTCAAACGCAAATTTTTTCTCAGACTATTTTCCCTCTTTGCAGGTGTTTTTATTTGGATGTATGTGGTGAGTTCTGCTGAGATAGAAGTTAATTTAAAGGCGCCTTTAAAAATTGCGATTCCTAAAGGTTTGGCGATCAGTAATGAGTTTGTACGCGTAATTGAATATAGATTCAAAGGCCCGGGCCTATTGGTAAGAAAACTTTTAGATCGTGAGATCAAAATTGATATTAAAGAAGAGGAATACTATAAGAAAGGAAAATATAATTATCATATAAATATTGAAAACTATAATTTTAAACTGCCAATAAGTGTAGAGCAAATAAGTGTTACCCCTCGCGAGCTAAATTTGAAATTAGAACGTATTATGCATAAAACGATTAGAGTGAAGCCTAATTTTGCTGCCAATATTTTAGAAAACTTTGATGTCAAAGATGTAAAAGTTTTTCCTGATAAAGTAAAAATCAGTGGCCCTCGTTCTTTAATTAAGAAAATGAATTTTGTTGAGACCAAACTTATTGAAGATATCAATTTAGTAAGTGAGGGAGGCTTCTTAACTGAGATTAATATTCACGATCCGCGTCTTCAATTGGATGAAAAAAATGTTAATTTGAGCTACTCACTTCACTCTAAAAATGTTAGCAAAACTTTTCGCGGCATTCCGATTGTCTTTCAAAGTATCAGCCTGGTTAAACGCGCATTTCCAAAAGAAGTCGTGATAAAAATCAGTGGTGAGGAGAAGAAAATTAACTCTCTCCGTCAGGAAGATATTCATGTATTGGCCATGATTCCCAAAAAGAACCGCAGTAAACAGGAAATAGAGTTGATTACTGAATTGCCAGAAGGTATAAAATTGGTAGAAATTAATCCTAGCAAAGTTAGTGTTGAATTGGAGTAAGGAAACCATGCGACAATTATTTGGAACAGATGGTATTCGGGGTAGGGCCAATGTTTACCCCATGACAGGTGAGGTAGCTTTCTCTTTAGGACGAGCTGTCACCGCGTATTTTCAAAAAAAGAATAAGGCAAAAAAACCGATGATTATCATTGGTAAGGATACTCGATTAAGTTGTTATATGTTAGAACAAGCTTTTTCTGCGGGGGTTTGTAGTCAAGGTGGCCGGGCCATATTAACAGGACCTCTGCCTACACCTGGCGTCGCATTTGTGACGGAGTCTATGCGAGCAGATGTTGGAATTATGATCTCAGCTTCCCACAATGCTTATCATGATAACGGGATTAAAATCTTTGATCGTACCGGCCATAAACTTCCAGATGCAGTAGAGATGCAACTAGAAAAAATGGTCCTCAACCCAGAACTTATTCCCAAAAAATTGGACAATGAATTAGGTAATGCCAAACGGTTAGATGAAGTCGTTGGCAGATATATTGTTAAGGTAAAACAGGCCCTTTCTAGTGAGTATAGTTTAGAGGGGATGCGTTTAGTTGTAGATGGCGCCAATGGAGCTGGTTATAAGGTGGCACCGCTAGCCTTTCAAGAGCTGGGAGCTGAAGTCATTAACATTGGTAACTCACCTAATGGAACAAATATCAATGATGAGGTGGGAGCTCTTCATCCTGAGCTTTGTGCAGAACAGGTAAAGCTCTATAGAGCTGACCTAGGTATTTGTTTAGACGGGGATGGGGATCGCGTGACCATTATTGATAGTGATGGCCATATCGTTGATGGTGATCAGCTGATTGGTGTGCTGGCGAAGTTTCTTTATGATACCAAACAGCTAGGTGACAATAGTGAAGTGGTAGGTACTGTGATGAGTAATTTGGGCCTTGAAAAATATGTAGAGTCCTTTGGTGGTAAGTTTGTACGTACCAAAGTAGGAGATCGTTATATCGTAGAACATATGCTTAAAAGTGGTTCCGTATTTGGCGGCGAAAATAGTGGGCATATTGTTTTTAAAAAGCACTCAACTACTGGTGATGGTATCTTGGCCGCACTTAAAGTCATTGAATGTTTAAAGTATTATGGAAAAACACTTAAAGAGCTTACTCAAGAAGTACCTCTATATCCGATGAAACTTATTAATATAAAAGTGCAAAATAAACCTGACTTTGCAGATATTCCCAATCTAGATGCTACTCTTAAGAAAGTAGAAGCTGATCTTAATAATAAGGGAAGAGTTCTGTTACGTTATTCAGGCACGGAAAACAAAGCACGTGTAATGGTGGAAGGTCAGGACTTGAAATTAGTAGAAAGCAGTTGCCAAAAGCTTGCTGAAATATTTCGAAAAGAGATAGGAGCTTAAAATGTCGGCCAGACTTGGAGTCAATATTGATCATGTGGCGACCTTAAGGCAAGCCCGGGGAGAGGCATACCCCAGTGTAGTGGATGCAGCGCAAGTTGTTTTGGAAGCAGGGGCCGAGCAAATCACTATTCATTTGCGAGAAGATCGCAGGCATATTCAGGATTACGATGTTCCAGCCGTTAAACTGGTTACGGAACGCTATGGAGTTCCTCTTAATTTGGAAATGGGAAATAATGAAGAAATTTTGGATGTGGCCATCAATGTTAAGCCTGAATGGATATGTCTTGTGCCAGAGAAAAGAGAAGAACGCACTACTGAAGGTGGTTTGAATCTAAAAGACAAAAATCAATACGAAAAAGTTCACCAACTATGTACAAAGATTCGCAAATATTTACCCGAGACTAAAATTTCTCTTTTTGTTGAAGCAGACACTGATATTTTGCAAAAATGTGTGGAATTAAATGTTGATGCTGTTGAAATTCATACCGGGGATTATGCTATGGCCTTTAATAGAGGTGAGGCCACGGATAGTTTTCTTAAGAATTATACAGATGCTTATAAACTTATAAAAGCGGCGGGCATGGGCTTTCATGCTGGCCATGGTATTACTTTGGAAAACTTGGGGCCCTTAGTTAAGCAAAATCTATTTGAAGAGTATAATATTGGTCACTGGATTATTTGTCAGAGTGTTTTTGATGGCCTAGCAAATACTGTGAGTAAGTTAAAAGCTTCATTGAATTAAGAAAGGAATATATATGAGAATTGTATCAACCAAAGAGATGGCAAAAATTGAAAAGACCACCTATGAAGAGTACTTTTTTGACGAAAGGCTTCTTATGGAAAATGTGGCCATTCAAGGGGCCAAGGTCATTCAATCTCTGTTGAAGGAAAAATTCTTAGGTGAAGAAATTATTTTCTTGATTGGCCGGGGAAATAATGGGGCCGATGGTTTAGGTGTTGCCAGACATCTTTCTAATAATGGCTTTCGTTGCCGTGCTTTTATTCTCGCCGCGGAGAATGAAGTTAATGATGAAGTAAAAAAGCAAATGAAGATGGCCAGTGCTTTTCATGTGGCCGTGAATTATATCGAAAATTCAGATCAGATCTATAGCTATTTTGAACAGATGGCACCAAAAGTTGTTGTGGATTGTATTTTTGGTACTGGAGTTATTCTGCCACTTAGTAATTTTATCTATGAAATCATTGAGTACGTTAATGATAATGCTGAAGTTATTTTTGCGATGGATATACCCACCGGAATTGAAGGTGATACCGGACTTAGCCAGGGAAGAGCGATTGAAGCTGATTACACTTTAGCGGTAGGATACTTGAAGTTAGGTCACTATGTGGCCACTGGTGCCCGTTGTAGTGGGGAAGTAAAAGTTTTAGATGTTGGTTTTCCTAAAGAAATAGACGTGCAAGGAGATAAATTTTTATTACTTCCCGAGCAAATGGTAAAACTGGTACGGGCCAGAGATTTATTTGCTGATAAAAAGGTCTTTGGACACGCTTTGGTTATTGGTGGCTCTCATGGACTGACAGGAGCTGCGGCCATGGCCTCCAGTGCTGCCTTGAGAGTGGGCTCAGGTCTGGTTACTGTTGCGACTTGGGAACCTCAATACCAGGAACTTATGGATAGGTTAATTCCAGAGGTAATGACTGGTTATATACCTTTGGATACGGGGAAATGGGATCGACTCATTCAGGATTTAAATAAATATTCTTCTGTTGTGATAGGTCCAGGCTTGGCCCGTTCAACTCGCGCACGAAGACTTGTCTTAGAAGTACTCAATAATTTTGATGGCCCTGTCGTTATAGATGCTGATGCGATTAATGTATTAAGTCTTAGTGAAGATAAAAAAGTCTTTAATATGCGAAATGCACCTACTGTTTTAACTCCACACTTTGGGGAGTTTGCAAAATTTGCTGGAATTGAATATGAGGAGGTGTCTAGGCATCCTGTTAAATATTTAAAAGAGTTAGTAGATGAAATAAATTGTACGGTCGTGCTTAAAGGTCCTTGTACCTATATTGGAAGCACTGATGGTAATGTATATTTTAATTATTTACCTAATGATGGAATGGCAACTGGCGGCGTCGGGGATGTGCTCGCAGGAATGTTGGGTGGACTATTGGGGCAAGATGCTCAAATAAAAGAAATGAACATATCATTGGTTGATCGTTACGATCTTTTTAATCGTAATGTTGCTCTTTCAATTTATTTACACTCTTTGGCAGGTAAATTTGCTGCAGAAAAATTTGGCGTTCGAACCATGAGTGCAGGCTCGATTATTGATTCGTTATCTCAAGCTTTTGATGCCTTGGATGCAAGTATTGGCAAAGTCACTAAAGGTATCTAGTGAAGAAAAACCGAATCCGAGAATGGAAAAAAGTTTTTGAGTCTGACTTAACTTATATTGCTTATGAGTTGAAAGATATTGTCACCACGCCGGCCATGATATTATTGGAAGGCCCATTAGGGGCAGGAAAGACAACCTTCAGTAAAGTATTTATAGAAGATGGGCAAACTTTGAGTCCCACTTATTCCATATTATCTGAGACCAATCATGTCTTGCATGCCGATATGTATCGGATAAAAGACCGGGATGAGATAATTTATTTAGAACTTCCACTGTATTTGGAAAATAAAATTTATTTTCTGGTAGAGTGGGGTGAAAAACATTTTTATGCTCTTTCAAAAGAGCTTCCGGAGGATTTTAATAAATACCTTTTGGAGATCGTTATTAATAAAAATTCCGGGCAGAATCAGGAAAGCTCCCGTGATTTTATTCTGTTCAAAATAGAAGAAGAGTAAAATAGTATATTTGAACATATTACTCGGCAATATGTTCCTATCTTCGTCAAAAAACAGTATCATTTTGCCTGTAAAAACCCTTTAAAATCAAATACTTATTGTCTTACTTTGATGTAAGAAGTTTTTAAGGAATCTTTAGTAATAAACAGTTGACGTCAACAACTAAAACAGGTGATACTTTTACCAACAGATATTTAGGCGAAGCGAATACGTCAAATATCTGGGGGATCAAAGGAAGGAAAATCCCAAAAATATAATAAACTTGTTTAATCAGATTATGGAGGATGAAAATGAGACTTACATCAAAAGGCCGTTACGCAGTCAGAGCAATGCTCGATCTTACTTTCCACTCAAATGGAAATCCAGTGAGACTTCAAGAAATTTCTTCAAGACAAGCAATTTCACTTCACTATTTAGAGCAACTTTTCAGAAAACTAAGAACTGGTAGAGTTGTTAAGTCTGTTAGAGGACCAGGTGGAGGATATGTTTTAGCCAGAAGCATGGACGAAATCTCAGTAAAAGATATTCTTGAGTGTGTTGGTGAAAACATCAACCCTGCTAAAGATATTTCTGGACTTCCAAGTTCAGGAGTTGAAGTTAAAGCTACCGAAGGTGAGACAGTTAAAATTGACACAACTGAGTTCCAACTTACTAGAAACTTTTTCGAAAACTTAGGTGTTCTAATGCAAGAATACTTAACAACTACGACTCTTGGTGATTTATCTAGAAAGTCTAGAGAAATGAATATCACTGGTGAAGCGGCAACAACAGCAAGTGCTGCTGGAATTGCTACAGCTATCAATACTGATGCTGCTAACGCTGAAATTTCTTCTGTGATTAGACCAAACTTAGGTGAAATCAATCAATAGAAGAATCTATTTAGATTATAATTCAACGTCCCCCCTTACTGACAAAGTTAAGTCATTGTTAGTCTCGGGGGACTTTTTATTTGGAAATGCCTCTTCTCAACACCAAACAGGAAAGGCCGTGTCCAAAGAAGTTTCCCGAATAAAATCCCAGATTTATCAAGCCTTCTCTTTGTCTGAAGATAGCGTTGATTTATTTTTTCATTCTGGGGCCACAGAAGCTTTTAATACTTTTTTCAATCTAAAAAAAGGTGATGCCTTTTTTTATTTTCCTACAGATCATGGGGCCATACATGCCCTGGCCCAAGCACTGCAAGAACGTGGCGTTTTTGTTAAGTGCCTTGAAGTGAATAACAAAGGTCTTTTTGATGTTGAAAAAATTATAAAAGATATTCAAAAGGCTAGTTATGTTGGCAATGCATGGCTTAACTATACTCAACTAAATAATGAGACAGGTATTGAGTGGGATCTATCCCTGGCCGTACGGATAAAAGAGCAGACTAAGGTTAATGTTCACGTTGATGCAGTTCAGGTGCTAGGTAAAATTGAGAAAGGTTTTGAAATAGAAAAGGCTTTGGATGCTTACAGTTATTCGGGCCATAAAATTGGGGCCTTAAAAGGTATTGGATTTAGTTTTGTAAAAAAGAGTCTCAATTTGAGGCCATTAATTATTGGTGGAGGACAGCAAGGGGGCTTGCGTTCCGGAACCATTAATTCCCATGGTATTTTTTCTTTGGGGGCGGCCCTTAGCGATTTATGCGAAAACGATTGTTTTCAAAAACTGAAGTCGTTAAAAGAAGAATTAGTCGCCAAAATAGATGCTCACCCGCAATGTGAAGTTATTCAAAATAATTCTAGTAATACCATCTGTTTTCTTCACAACACAATGAGATCAGACATGATGCTTATTCATTTCGATCTAGCAGGGTTAGATGTAAGTGCTGGTTCAGCATGTAGTTCAGGTAGTTTTAGTGAAAGTAAAGTCTTGAAGGCCATGGGCCATCACGAGCGTGCAAATAAGGTCATCCGCATTTCACTTGGATTTGAAAATCTAAAAGAGAAGGAAGAGATTTTAGCGCGTTTGCAAGCAGTTCTTAGTAAATTATGAAATCCGTTTTAACAACTCATGTGGGCTCTTTACCTTTTATGGATATTGAAAAGGCATTAGAATACACTTTTGCTTTTGATATACCCGTACTCTTTAGCTTGCCTAAATTAGATTCTGCACAATTTATGCTAGAAGAAGCAAAGTCTATTTTAAAAGAGGGGTCCAGTAATATAAGGCCACCTTCAAATTTAAATAAATTTTTACTGGAAAAAGAAAAAAGACAGCTTACGCGTTTTAAATATCAGCTAGCAGGTCCGTGGACTCTTTACCATTCGGAGCAACCTAAAGTTTCTTTCAAGCAGTTCAGTGAGAGTTTAATTCCAAAGTATAGTTTACTTATCAATGAATTAAGCAAAGAGGGAGAACTATTTTTTGCTTTGGATGAACCTTTATTAGCAAAGGCAACTCAATCTCAATTAACAGAGTTGAATCATTTTATAGGAGAAATTGCTTCAATTGCTAATGTCAGACTAATTTTGCATTCTTGTGCAAAATTACCTCTTGAGGCCATTAACTCGCTGGAAGTGGAATTTATTAATTTGGATTTATCTTTGTATTCGAGGGAAGAATTAGCAAGCATGCAGCAGCTAAATGCACCGGGGCTTAAAGCAGGCAAGCTGGGCCCGATAATAGAAAAAGAGTTACTGACTCGGATAGTTGACACTATGTTGCTTACTCCTGCTTGTGGTCTTACATTTCATGATATTTATTATGTTAAGGAGATGCTAACTAGCTTAAAACAGGTACAAAAAATCCTAGTTGCTGTAAATTCTTAAATAACTTAAGATATAAACATGAAGAAAATCTTAATTTGTGATGACGATCAGAATATTCGTGAAATCTTAGAAATGGTTATAACTATTGAGTTTGAGGTAGAAATTACTATGGCCATTGATGGTTTAGACGCGATTGCAAAACTAAAGGAAAATCCAAGTTTTGATTTGATCATCAGTGATAATAATATGCCGCTGGCCAATGGGATTGATGTATATAATTTTAATAAAATCAATGCAAGCAGCCCATTTATCCTATTAAGTGGCGATGGTGAGGGCTCAATTGCTGAATTTGAGGGCTTTAATGAAAATCCATATAATTCGGTGGTGCCTAAGCCATGGGAAGACCATGAGTTAATGGATGCTGTTAAACCAGTCTTGTCAGCTTAAAGTTATTTTTAATAGTCGATATCATCGATGTTAATATCGGCCGCAATACTTACTCCTTTTAAACTCTTACGACTGTCATCTTCTTTAATAAAAGGAAATTTCAAAGAGGTAACACCTTCAAATTCTTCTTCAAAAGCAATAGTGATCGTTTTTGGAACAAATTCTGTCAGTGAGTGGAGATAGTAATTCGGGGGTAATGCTTTAAGGGTTTCTTGTACCGCTTCATCATCAGTAAAGTCATGTCCAATGGGGCTTTTGCTGGCATTTTTGACAATCAAAGCTCCCTTGACCCTATCTTTAGGAAGCTCATTGGTATTGGCCCATGTTGAAAAATTAAAGAAATCAATATGGAAACAGGAGTTTCCGTACTTTAATCTGCGGGGTAGGGCCATCTTTTGTAAAAACTTACGTGAAGTTTCATCTTTGGCCTTGCGAATAAGTTTCTCTAGTAGATAACTATCCTCAATCCGGATAATATAGTGTCCGGGATCATTACCCGACAGATAGAGAAAATAGTTAAATGCTAGTGAATATAAGGTGTATAATTTCTGCTGTGGCAGATGAATATGACTAGCTTCGCTCTCAAGTAGGGATTTGACACCCTCGTACATCAACTCTTTTGGTAAATTTCTTTGTGCCATTCGGCATTTATAATATAACGGGTTAATATTTTGCAACAAAAAATTGACTCTTATTAAATTTTTCCTTAATATTCAGCATAATTTTAAACAGCATAACTTGAGATAAATTCGTGGAGTTAAAATGAAAAACTTACCTAAGACGAGGAATATAGGGATCTCTGCCCATATTGACTCGGGAAAAACAACACTTACTGAAAGAATCCTTTTTTACTGTGATATGATCCACAAAATCGAAGACGTTCGTGGTGGTGGTGACGGTGCAAAAATGGACCACATGGAACTTGAAAAAGAGAAAGGGATTACAATCACTTCTGCAGCAACTACTGTTAACTGGGAAGGATATGATAAAAAAGGTATCACCTTTGCTGAAGGCGATGGTAAATCGATCAAGATTAATATTATTGATACTCCGGGCCACGTTGACTTCACTGTTGAAGTTGAGAGATCTCTAAGAGTTCTTGATGGTGCGATCCTGGTTCTTTGTTCTGTTTCTGGGGTACAAGCTCAGTCAATTACTGTAGACAGACAAATGAAAAGATATAACGTTCCAAGACTTGCGTTCCTTAACAAAATGGACCGTATGGGTGCAGGCGCTGATAAGGGAGCTACTGAGCTTCGTGAAAAACTTAATCACAACGCCGTTCTTATGCAAATTCCTATTGGAGCAGAAGAGAACTTTGCAGGTGTTGTTGATTTGATCACTAAACAAGCCATCTACTTTGATGGGGATAATGGTGAGAATGTTCGCTTAGAAGATTGTCCAGCTGATTTAGTTGAGTTAATGGAAGAAAAAAGAGCAGAAATGATTGATAACGTAGCTGCTTTTGATGATGAAGTTATGGAAAAATACCTTGAAGGTGAAGAGCCTAGTGAGGAAGAACTTCACAAGTGTATCCGTGCCGGTGTTAACTCTCTTGAATTAACTCCAGTATTTATGGGTTCAGCTTTCAAAAATAAAGGTGTTCAACCACTACTAAACGCAGTTGCTAGATATTTACCAAGTCCTATGAGTTGTGAAAAACCAAAAGCTAAGCGTGATACTAAAGATGGTGAAGAGGTAATTACTCTTGAGCCGGATTTTGAAAAACCATTGGTAGCAATGGCGTTTAAAATTACTGATGAGCAATTTGGACAGCTTACTTATACCAGAATTTATCAAGGTAAATTAAATAAAGGTGATACTGTTTACAATACACGTGAAAAGAAAAAAGTACGTGTTGGTAGAATGGTACGAATGAACTCTAACGATAGAGAAAATATTGATGTGGCAGGGGCTGGAGATATTATCGCTCTAGTTGGTGTTGACTGTGCTTCAGGGGATACATTTGTAAAAGATGACAATATGATCGATGTTTCTTGTGAAGGGATGCACGTACCTATTCCTGTTATCGAGCTTTCAATTAAAGCTAAAGATAAAGATCAACAAGCAAGAATGTCTAAAGGTCTTGCAAGATTTAGAAAAGAAGATCCGACTTTCCACGTATTCACAGATGAAGAATCTGGTGAAACAAGAATTGCAGGGATGGGAGAACTTCACCTTGAAATCTATGTTGAACGTCTAAAAAGAGAGTATAAAGCTGACGTTGAAGTTGGTGCTCCACAAGTTAACTATAGAGAAACTATTCGTCAGGAAGCTAATTATGACTATACTCATAAAAAGCAAACTGGTGGTTCTGGTCAATTTGGTCAGGTTGTTGGTGTTATTAGACCTCTTACTGCTGATAAAAAAGAAAGAGAAGATGATAACTTCAAATTCAACAATAATATCAAAGGGGGATCAATTCCTTCAGAATTTATTGGGGCCTGTGAAAAAGGTTTCCAAGACGTTATGGATAAAGGTCCTCTTGCGGCCTTCCCACTTATTGATGTTGAAGTAGATCTAAACGATGGTAAGTATCACGATGTCGATTCATCTGATATGGCCTTTAGAATTGCTTCTCGTCAGGCGATGAGACAAGGTATCTCTAAAGCTGATCCAGTTCTTCTTGAACCATATATGCAAGTTCAGGTTGAGACTCCAGATGAGTACCAAGGTTTTGTTATCGGTGACCTTTCTTCTCGACGTGGTTTAATTCAAGGCTCTGAAACTAACTCTGCTGGTGAAACGATTGTAAACGCACAAGTTCCACTTGCTGAAATGTTTGGATATATGACTGACTTACGTTCAGGTACTGCGGGTAAAGCAACTTACTCTATGGAATTTGCTGAATACAAAGAGTGTCCGGCCAATATCCAAGATGAAGTTATCAAGGCTCGTAAAGAGAAGTTAGCTCAGGAAGAATAGTAAACACTAAAAGGTGCCTGGCACCTTTTGGTAGAGAATTGCGTTAAAAACGATTTTCAAATATTAGGCCCTCAATTGAGGGCCTTTTTTGTTGGAAATCAATAAGTCGCTTGCGTTTAGTTTGCCATCTATATTTATTATAAGTTTTACTAATATTTAGTGGACAAAACTACTTCAGTGTGGTCTCTAGTAGCCTTTAATAAGAAGGTTGAAATTATGATTGAAAATAGTCAATTACAGGTACTTATCGCCCTTACGAGCTCAGATAGTTTGTCCCAAGCTGCGGAACATCTAAGTATCACTCAATCTGCTGTTTCCCAGCATATCAAAAATCTAGAAGCAAAAGTTGGCTTTGCCATCGTTACGAGGCAAGGAAAGAAGTTGGTCTTAACCCCTGGTGGAAGAAAGTTGGCCAAACTTGGAAAGACATACTTTAGACGATTCGATGATGTGATTACAGAGATACAACAAGATAATAACCAAATTCTTGGAACTGTATCAGTTGGCTCGTTGTTTGGAATAGGAAAGTCATGGATTGCACATCGAATGGTGGAGTTCAGTTCTCATTTTCCAGATCTTAGCGTTAAAGTTAAATTGGACTATCCAGACCGTTTAATTGCAGACTTTGAGGCCAGAGATTTCGATTGTTTAATTTTGCCAAGAAAGTTGACTCCATCTTATTGTGAGACCAAACTTTTGCATAGCGAGACGATAACATTAGTCGTGCCCGATAACGATAAGTATAATATAACCAGTGAGACAACTCTTAAAGAACTTACAGAGTACCCACTTATATTTTTTGAAGAGAGAGATCCATTGTTTTATCAGTGGTGTAAATTCAAATATGGAACGCTTCCACGTAATATTACACCGCGATTAATAATCAATGCCTTTGGGCAAATTCTACAAGCCGTTTGTGAAGGCGTCGGGATCGCTGTTGTGCCTACCCATGTACTGAATCGTTCTTTTTTTAAGGATAAAATTAAGTGTATGGGAAAAGACTTTGAATTTGTGAATACTGAATTTGATTTTGTTTATCATAGTGAAGTAAAAGACAGTTTAAAGATAGATACACTATTTAACTTTTTAGAAAAAGAGGCCAGTAAGCTGAACTTTTAATATGCACTTTGAAGATTATCTCCACCCAGAATTTATAAGACTAATCGAACAGATTCAAGACCAAGGCTTTAAGATAGGTGTTGTGGGAGGAACGGTACGGGATTACTTTCTGGGAAGAGAAAATAAACACGATTATGATTGTGAGTTGCGCTACCTAGAGTCAAATGCTGATGCAAAGAAAGCTTTTGATAACCTTAAGTTTGAAAAAAATATAATGAGCACAAAGCTTGCTTATGAGGTGATAAAACTTGAGCACTCGGAATTTTCTTGTGAGCTAACCTTACCTCGAGTGGAAATCTATAGCGAAGACTTTTCCCATTCTAATTTTGATGCCATCTTTAATAATGATCTCGAACATCGAGTTGCTGTTTCCCGTAGAGATTTTACGATTAATGCAATGATGTATGAATTTAATAGTCACTGGGAATTTATAGACCCCTTGAATGGCAAAAAGGATTTAGAGGCAAAACTACTTAAAGTTTGCTCTGATGACTTTTTTAAAGATCCTGTGCGCTTTTTACGGGCGATAAGATTCTCTATGACCTTGGGTTTTCAAATCGAAGACAAAATTCTGGAACATTTTAAGAAACTGCGAATTGATTATTTTGCAGCTCATTACCTTAGGAAAGAGGCCATAAAGTCAGGACGTCCACTATGCTTTATTTTTAAGCTCATGGAATGTTTAGATCACCCTTTATCCAGTAAGTTTTCGGACTATATTTGCCAGCATGAAGTATTAGAGAATAATTTGCGTGACCATTTGAAAGGTATTATCTTTTTGGAGCCAGACGTACGGGATAAAATTTATGAGACATTTGATTTTAGTTTTAACGTAAATGGCGTGCGATTTCCTATCGAGTATAAAAAAATTTGTGAGCAAAATTTTGAGGAATTTTGTGCTTACGATGAAAGGTATCAAATCCTTTCAACACATAAAGCAGTTCTTCGGCTGGGTGAAAAACAGTTTTTGTATCTCACTCAAAACAGTCTTATTGATTTGAGCTATCAAGAGCTACATCAATTGCAGAAAATAAAAGTTGATCTTAGTCGTGTAAGCAATGAGCAAAAGGCCCTTTATCAACTTTACCAGCGAGTGAGGCAATACTTTGAGCAGTGATTTACTAATTTTTCGCAATTCTTTGGACTTTGAGGATGACGACTTAGAAATGGTCAATGAAATCTTTTTTGAAAGTTCGCCTAAAAAAGAATTTAAAAATGATGAAGAGCGCTCTGCATTTCAGCATAAATATCTAGATTATTATAAAATCTATCACCCCCACCTGTTTTGGATCGCAAATGATGGAGAAAAAACGATAGGGTATATTTGTGGTGTGCCCGATATTCGTAAGGAGAAACCTTTACTAAAATTGATGCCTTACTTAAGAGTTTTTAAGGAGCTTTATCGCGTTTTTCCGGCCCAATTGCATATAAATATGCATTCTGATGCCCGGGGGAAGGGTTATGGTGGTCAATTATTACAAAAATTCGAAGAAGTGTTGGTTGAACAAGAGATAAAGGGTATGCATATAATAACAAGTCCGAATGCTCGCAATCGGCATTTTTATGAAAAAAATTGCTTTTTATTTGAGGAGCAAAGAAATTTTAATGGCACTGATTTTCTTTTTATGGGGAAAAAACTTTAAAATACAGTGTGTTGCGGCATTCTTGACATCAGTACTGGCATTATTTATTCTTGATTTTTAATTAGGTGGTTTTTGTGCGTATTGTTATCTTAAGTTTTATTTGTTTATTCTGCTGGCAAAATGCCTATGCGGGAAAGATCGTCAATTTAGCAAAGATAAATCAGAGCTTAAGTTATCACGATGATTTACACTTTGATAATATGCTCCAGGCCATTGCGCGTCAGGAACAATATTTTAAAAAACGAGACCTCTCAGTTAAGCTGAAATTTGCTGAACGCAAAATTACACGTGCTCATTTAGAGAAATCACTTTTGCGTTTTAAAGCATTGGTTAAGGAAACTCTGGGCTGTTTTGATCTTTATACCAAAGAAATTTGTTACGTTGATTTTAATCGCAAAATGAATCAGGAATTTGAAGCCTATCAACCGATACCTGGTAAAAATGAAAGAGGCCATGAAAAAGGAAAAACTTTTTTCACCGCTTATTATTCACCTGATCTTGAAGGATCATTTCATAAAACTGATGTTTATAAATATCCTATATATGCCATGCCTCGTGATGCTAAATTACAGCGTTTAACCAGTGATGAAATTAATTTTCAAGGAAAGTTAAAAAATAAAGGGCTAGAGATTGTTTATGTGAAGGATTCTCTCTATGATGTATGGCTATTGCACGTACAAGGTGGGGGAAGAGTTCGCGTAAAATTGGCGGATGGTAGTTATAAGAAATATTATCTTAGTTATAAGGGCTCCAATAAGCGAAAATTTAATATGTTGGTTACCTATATGATTCGTCAGGGAATGCTACCAAAGGGCAGTCGATCGATTGAGGCTCAGAGAGAGTACTTTAATACTCATGCTGCCTTACAAAGAGAGATTCTTGCTTCTTGTCCAAGCTTTATCTTCTTTGAACTCAGTTCGAAAGAGCCTATGGGAGTTCATAACATGCAACTGACAGAAAACCGCAGTCTTGCTACCGACTATCGCTTAATGGAAGAGTATGGAGTTATTAATTTTATCAAAACAACAAAACCCATTAAAGTGAATGGCCAAATTCAAAGAACAAACTTTTCCAGGTTTTTTTTAAATCAAGATACTGGGGGAGCGATAAAAGGCCATGCTCGCGTGGATATGTATTTTGGCTATGGGCCACAGGCTGAGCTAGTGGCCTATAATACTGCAGAATATGGTGATCAATACTATTTAATTTTAAAATAAGGAAATAAAGATGGCAGAACAAAAAGTAGAAAATTATTTAAATTTACGAGGGATTGAATTTACTGAGTTTAGCTCTGAAAATCCAGATGCTCTTCATCAATTGTTCTTGGCCTTCGGTTTTTCTAGAGTTATGCGCCATAAAGACAAGAAGATTGATTTATATCGCCAAAATCAAATTGTGTTTCTTTTAAATTATGAAACTCAATCCTTTGGACACGACTTCTATAAAAAACATGGGCCATGTGTAAGTGCGATGGGCTGGAGATTTGATAATGCAGCTAATGCACTTACAACTGCTGTTGAGCGTGGGGCCACTAAAGCAGAAAATATCGATTACACGATTAAAGGGGAAACAATTCCCACCATTAAAGGAATTGGAAACTCTAATATCTATTTCATTGATCAATATGCATCAGATACTTTGTACGAAGATATGGGATTTGTGAAACTGGATAATCCAGATATGGTAGAAGATCTTGGTTTCACTGTGATCGATCATTTAACCAATAATGTTGAGAAAGGCACCATGGAGAATTGGTCTAACTTCTATAAAAACGTTTTTGGATTTTATGAAGTTAGATACTTTGATATTAGAGGGGCCAAAACTGGGCTTACTTCTTATGCTCTTAGATCTCCGGATGGAAGCTTTTGTATTCCAATTAACGAAGGGACTGAGGCCAAATCACAAATTAATGAATACCTAGAAGAGTACGAAGGTCCTGGCGTACAGCATATTGCACTATTAACAGATGATATTATTAACTCAATCAGTAAACTGAATAAAAGTAATGTGGAAACTCTTGATATTGATGATCAATACTACCAAGAAGTTTTTGATCGCGTGCCTAACGTGACTGAAGATCATAAAAAGCTTCAGGACTTACAAATTTTAGTCGATGGTGACGAGGAAGGTTACTTGCTACAAATCTTTACTAAAAATATAATTGGGCCAATCTTCTTTGAAATTATTCAAAGAAAGAATCACCTTTCATTCGGCGAAGGGAATTTTGGCGCTCTATTTAGATCTATTGAAAGAGATCAAGAAAAGCGTGGTTATTTAAAGTAATTTCAAATTAGTTTAGGCTGGGTTCTCGCTTGGAATATAGAAGAACTCCAAGCCTCTATCTTGATACTTTTCATATAAATGTTGCATAAGACTTTGGACACCAAACTGTTCGGTGGCATTATGGCCGCCGGCAAAAAAGTGAATATCGTCTTCTTTGGCCTCATGCCAGTCATGCTCAGAAATTTCACCTGTGAGATAGGATTCCAGTCCGTGTTTACGACAGTGCACCCAGTCTCCATTGGCACCGCCAGTAATGATGCCTATATTTTGAATAGGGTGATCGTCGGGGCTACTGTGGATCACTTCATGCCCAAGGATTTCTTTGAGTTTATTTTGTAAGTCAGTAGGGTGGATGGGCTTGGAAAATTTGCCTTTAACACCAGTGGGCATGCCTTTATGATCGCCAAAGGGAGCTATATTAGTTAGAGCTAATTTTTGAGCAATGGAAGCAGCATTACCCACTTCCAGGTGAGCATCCAAGGGCAAGTGATAGCCCAAAAGATTGATATCGTTTTTTACCAAGGGGGCCACTCTTTTGTAAAAGGCATTGGTTAAGGTGCGAGTTCCATGAAACTTCCAAAAGAGTCCATGATGTACAATCAGAGCATCCGCATTTAATTCAAGCGCCTTCGTTATAGAATAACGTGTTGCTGACACCGCAAAGGCCAGTTTTTTTATCTGGGGCGCGCCTTCTATCTGCAATCCATTAGGTCCGTAATCATTATACTCATAGATATTGAGGTAATCGTTTAGATACTTGGTTAGTTCTTTGGTTGATAGCATGTTAATTCCTTTATCTAAAAGTGTGACAAAAAAGCACTCGATTGCAAAGCTCCAGACTAATAATGTCGGGTAAGATATGTTTAACTTTTCTAAATAAAATAGTTATCATGACACTATGAAATATTTTTATTTAATAATTTTAGTGCTTTTAACATCTACCAGTCTTTATGCTCAAGAAAAGAAAATTGAGGAAAACAAGCCGGTAGAAGAATATTCCAAGTCTGATTTTGAGGCAATCAAGGGTGAACGACTCAATCGTATCTATCGTGAAATGGTAAGTGTTCGTTACGAAATTAATGCCCTTAAAAAAGAGTTAGAGGGTAATTTGGATATGGTTACCCGTATTCAAACCGAAACGAAAATGAATAAATTGGAAAAGGAGTATGAGGAAAAGCGTTTTCTTTTTATCGAAACGATTACCACTGTTAATTTAAGCGATGCTAAATTAAAGAAGAAAGAAACTAGTTTTTCGGACGATATAAAGCAGATCTTAGATCCAGCATTAAATACTTTTAAAAAAATTTCCCAAAAGCCACGTCAGGTCCAAGAATTAAAAGAAGAGATAGATGTGCTGCAGGGCCAGTATGATAATGCAGTTAAGGCAAAAAAACGCTTAGCTGACTTCATACAAACCAACAAAAATAAAAATCTTAAGTGGAAGTTACGCGAGTCCTTAAAAATGACAGAAGATTTGATTTCTAGTCTTAAGGTGAAGCTGGAAGACCTTCAGTTTAAGATTCTTAAAATAGAAGAGTCAGATGAATCAATCGTCACAACATTTTCATCACTTATTTTTGAGTTTATTAAAACCAAAGGAAAAAATTTAATTTTGTCCCTTATGGTTTTTATCTTATTTATTTGGGGATTTCGCTTTGGAGAAACCCGCTTTATTGACCTAATGTTGTTAAAGTTAAAAAAATCGGAAAGAGAATCCTATCAATGGGTGGTAAGACCCATTAAGGTTATGTATAAAGTCGTGGCAAGTTTTATCGCCTTTGCCATGGCCATTCTTACCCTTTACGTACTTAATGACTGGGTTTTAGTTACGATTATCTTAATTGCTGTTGCAGCTTTTTTATGGAGTTCAAAACAATACCTGCCCACTTTTATGGAGCAAAGTAAAATTGTATTGAACTTGGGCTCGGTAAGAGAAGGGGAGCGGGTGATTTATTATGGCCTTCCATGGCGCATAGATAGCTTAGGTTATTACTGTAAATTAACAAACCCTCGTTTAAGTGGCGCCTACTTACGCATTAATACTAAAGAGCTGATTAATTCCCACTCTCGTCGACCTTTGGGGGATGAACCATGGTTTCCTACTAAAGAGGGAGATTGGGTAGAGGTGCAAGATAGTTTTGGTGAGGTTGTTTTACAATCACCTGAGCAGGTAATTGTTAGATTAATTGGTGGCGAGCGAAAGTTCTTTGCCGCAAAAGAATTTTATAATTTCCAGCCGAAAAATTTGAGTAAGGGCTTTGCTATCGAATTAATGTTGGGATTTGATTATTCCCATCAAAAAATTATTCTCAGTGAGATTGTGCCAAAAATTAAGGAAATTGAAGAGACTTTATATAAAAAGCATAAAGAGCTTAAAAGCAGCGTGGAAGATGTAAAAATTGATTTTTATCAGGCTGGAACCAGTTCATTAGATATACGTTTCTTTTTGCGTTGCAAGGGGAAAGTGGCCCCTATGAAGTTAATGATTGAACGAAGTATTCAACAAGAGTATGTTAAGGTTTGCAATGAGAATGGTTATATTATTCCATTTAACCAATTAACAGTGCACATGCCTCATGAAAAATAAAGAATTAGAATATTTTATTAAGAATAATTTCAATTTAACTAACCTTAGTTCTGAGATAGACTCCGAAAGCGAGTACTTAAAGTATGTACAAAGCAAGTTGGCCGAACGAATAAAATTCATGATTCGTTCTAATATGGATCGATTGCTACACATACTTTATCGCATTGACGTACCCCAAAAAGATACAGATAAAGCCTTTGAATTGGGAGAGCTTAATCAGGTATCAATGGAGCTTGCAAGACTTATAATTAATCGCCAATTACAAAAGGTCGATTATGCAAAAAAGTTTTACGGAAAATAAGGAATCTATGGCATTTGAATTTAGTAAAACAGACAATATTGAAGAGTTACACCCTGCAATTAAGCAGTATTTCGAGTCGTTTGTAATTAATCGGGCCAAAGCTTTTGATCAATTAGAGGCTGCAGTTGAGAACGGTAACTTTATGGCCATTCGTGATTATTGTCATGATCAACTCGGTGTTGCAGCAAGTTATAATTGTTTTAAACTGGAAGAAGCCGTTTTATACATTCAAGATTATGCTCGCAAGGAGCAATTATCTCCAATTAAAGAAATTTTGCCCAAATTGGGTAGTTATCTGCGTGAACTTCAGCAGAAGTATAGTTGTTAATTTTATTAATGTTTATTCCAATCTATACAGTGGCCAGCGTGGATGCTAAAATCCCGTGTGCAAAATCACTTTTTATTTAGGATAGTTAATGGAAGTTAATAACGAAGTTGTCATTAGATTTTCAGGTGATTCCGGAGATGGAATGCAATTGACCGGAACGCAGTTTTCCGCCACCTCGGCCCAAATGGGTAATGACCTGGCCACATTCCCCGATTTTCCCGCTGAAATCCGTGCTCCTCAAGGGACAGTTGCTGGAGTTTCTGGCTTCCAAATTCATTTTGGTGCGGTTGAAATTAACACTCCCGGAGATGAGCCAGATGTATTAGTGGCCATGAACCCTGCCGCCCTTAAGGCAAATATTGGGGACTTAAAAAAAGATGGGATATTAATCGTTAATGAAGATGCATTTACCGATTTAGGTTTTAAAAAAGCAGGTTATGATAGCAATCCTCTGGATACAATCGATGATGGTTTATATGTCATTAAGGCCAAAATAACCTCACAAACGAAAGAGGCCCTGGCAGATATTGACTTAGATGCTAAGGCCAAAGTCCGCTCTAAAAACTTTTATGCGTTGGGGATGACCTACTTTATGTTTTCCCGTGAGCTTAATCCTACTATTGAATGGATCAAACAGAAATTTGCCCATAGTGAATTAGTTCAAGATGCCAATATTGCCGCTCTCAAAGCTGGTTATCATTACGCAGAAACAATTGAAGCAAGTGGGCATGTGTATGAGGTTAAACCTGCACAAATCGAAGCGGGAACCTACCGTCAAATTTCGGGAAATACTGCGCTCGCCTGGGGCTTCATGTATGCGGCAGAAAATGCTGGACTAGAGTTGTTCTTAGGTTCTTATCCTATAACTCCAGCTTCAGATATTTTACATGAGCTTTCACAACATAAGAACTTTGGAGTGAAAACTTTCCAGGCTGAAGATGAAATCGCGGCCATTTGTGCTGCGGTTGGTGCAAGTTTCAGTGGAGCCTTGGCCATGACGACCTCTTCAGGTCCAGGCATTGCTTTGAAAAGTGAAGCACTAAATTTGGCGATAATCCTCGAGCTGCCTTTAGTGGTTGTCGATGTACAAAGAGGTGGGCCATCAACAGGATTACCCACAAAGACAGAACAGTCCGATTTTAATATGGCCATGTATGGGCGTAATGGAGATTCTCCAGCTATCGTTTTAGCGGCAAAAAGCCCTAGTAATTGTTTTAAGATGGCCTTTGAAGCTTGTCGTTTAAGTTTGGAGCATATGACTCCTGTTGTATTACTAAGTGATGGTTATATTGCTAATGGTTCTACTCCGTGGAAAATTCCCGATCTAGATAAAGATTTTCCAAAAATCAAACCCGTTTTTGCTACCGAGGCAGATAAGACGGAACACTTCCTGCCTTATAAAAGAGATGCTGAAACTCTGGTCAGAAAATGGGCCCTTCCAGGAATGGAAGGATTTACTCATAGAGTGGGTGGGCTTGAAAAAGAAAATGAAACAGGTAACGTTTCATATGATCCTGCCAACCATGAATTAATGACAAATTTAAGGGCCGAGAAAGTGGCAAGAGTGGCCAACGATATACCTGAACAAGAAATTGAAGGAAACCCAGAATCAACGTTACTAGTAGTGTCTTGGGGTGGTACTTATGGGACTATTAAACAAGCGGTAAGTGAAACTAATGTGGCCCATATTCATTTGAAATATTTAAATCCTCTTCCAAAAAATGTGGAAGGGATTTTGAGAAAGTACCCAAAAGTTGTGGTTTGTGAATTAAATAGCGGACAATTTAAAAATTATCTCAACTCTCAATTTTCGATTAATGCCAAGGGATATAACAAGATTCAAGGTAAACCATTTAAGGTAAGAGAAGTTGTGCAGTATATTCAATCTGAATTAAATTAAGGTGTAAATATTTATGAGTGATAAACCCAAATTAACTAAGAAAGATTTTTCCAGTGACCAGGAAGTTAAATGGTGTCCCGGCTGTGGTGATTACGCAATTTTATCTGCTACACAAATGGCAATGAGTAAGATTGGTGTCCCTCCTCATCAAGTTTGTGTCATCTCTGGCATAGGTTGTTCTTCCCGTTTTCCTTACTATGTGAATACTTTTGGAATGCACTCAATTCACGGACGTGCACCTGCCGTGGCCACTGGTGTAAAATTACAAAATCCAGATCTTTCTGTATGGATCATTACTGGTGATGGTGATGGACTCTCTATTGGAGGAAACCACCTTGCTCATATCCTTAGACGAAATTTGAACGTTAATATTCTACTTTTTAATAATGAGATTTACGGTCTTACCAAGGGACAATATTCTCCTACATCCAATAAAGGGATCAGGACTAAATCTACTCCTTATGGTTCATTGGATAGATCTTATGTTCCAGCTAAATTTGCCTTAGGCGCTGGCGCGACTTTTTATGCGCGAACTATTGATACTGACCCCAAGCATATGATGGAGGTTTTTCAAGCGGCTCATGAGCATCAAGGAACAAGTATTGTTGAAATCTACCAAAACTGCATTATCTTCAATGATAAAGTTCACGATAGCTACACCAATCGGGCCACCCGTGATGACCATACTGTTCGTCTGGAGGCAGGCAAACCGATGATCTTTGGTAAAGATAAAGATCGTGGATTAGTACAGGATGGTTTTGGCTTTAAAGAAGTTTCAGTTGCAGGCAACGAGGAAAATCTCTTTATTCATGACCCAAGTGATGAGAACTTAGCGCAGATTCTGACCAATCTTAATGGCGAAAATGGCCCTATTCCTCTGGGAGTGATTAAAAGAACTAATGAAGCTATTTATGATCAAGATTTTCATGCTCAAATTAACGATCAAAAACAGGCCAAAGGTCCTGGTTCAATGCAGGAGCTTTTAAGAAGCGGTAGTACTTGGGAAGTAAAGTAGATATAAGCTTGTAACTAGTTTAGAGCAAATATTTAATGATGACTTTCAATATAATCCGAGTTCTTAAAGAATTTTACTTCTGGATTTTTCTCCATACATAGCTTTAGATCCCAAGGCGATTTGACGCCATAGCAAATGCGATCTTTACCATCTATTAAGATATTACTGCCGTAATCAGATTTAAATTGGTCTTCTTGTTTTTTGTCTGTAAACATCATCCAGCGTACCCCGATAAAGGGTGTTCCTTCGTAGTCAGCGTGAACATTGTATTCATCTTCTAAGCGAAATTTCACAACTTCAAATTGAAGCGCACCAACGGCACCTAACATCTTTTCTCCGGTCGCTGTTCGCACGAATAATTGCGTGGCACCTTCTTCCGAAAGTTGTCTTAAGCCTTTGTCCAGGTGTTTGGCCTTAAGTGGGTCTTTAAGAGCTACTTTTTTAAAGAGCTCTGGTGCAAAGGAAGGGATGCCGGAATACATAATCTTTTTACCTTCGGTGAAGGTATCTCCAATTTGTAGTTTTCCCGTATCATGCAGCCCGATAATATCACCTGGGTAGGCTTCTTCTGCTAGTTCACGATCTCGTGCTTGAAAAATTTGTGGGGCCGTGATTTTAATTTCTTTTTCACTGCGAACGTGAAAAAGTTTTTGGTTGCGTTCAAAGCGTCCTGTACACACCCGCATAAAGGCAATACGGTCTCGATGTTTTTTATCCATATTGGCCTGAATTTTAAAAATAAAGCCAGAAAACTTTTTCTCTGTATTTGGGTCTAATACCACTTCTTGCGCTGTGTGATCAAAAGGTGGTAGCTTTGCTTTACGTGGACCTGGCCCTGGAGCGTTATTGGTAATCATATCCAATACTTCTTTAACGCCAAAGTTATAGAGGGCAGAACCAAAAAATACCGGGGTTTGAATTCCGGCCAGGTATTCTTCCATACTAAATGGCGGAATTAATTCCTCAACCATCATCAGTTCTTCTTCCAATTTTTCTTTAAGTGTTTCGCCAATATAACTTATTAATTCCGGGTTATTTAAATCCGTGGCATCAATAATAGTGGGATTGAAAGGATCTTTTTTATCGCCAAAAACTCGTACCTTCTTAGCCTTTAAGTCATAGACTCCTTTAAAATCGACACCCATCCCGATAGGCCAGGTCATGGGAACACATTGGATGGAGAGTTCTTTTTCAATATTATCGATAAGCTCAAATGGGTCTAGTGACTCGCGATCAAACTTATTCATAAAGGTCACGATAGGAGTGTCACGTAGACGACATACTTCCATTAATTTTTGGGTTTGCTCCTCAACACCTTTGGCCGAGTCAATCATCATTAGCACGGACTCAACAGCGGTGAGGGTACGGTAAGTATCTTCCGAGAAGTCTTTATGCCCAGGAGTATCCAAAAGGTGAACATAACGGTTGTTATAGGTATAACTCATGACAGATGAGGTAATTGAGATCCCTCTATCTTGCTCCATTTGCATCCAGTCAGATTTGGCAGCTTCACCGGATTTGGCCTTGACCATTCCTGCTTCCCGGACGACACCCCCAAACCAAATAAGTTTTTCAGTAACGGTGGTTTTCCCCGCATCTGGGTGGGAGATAATGGCAAACGTACAGCGTTTTAGATCTTTACTCATATAATATGTCCTATTTTAGATAGATATAAATAACGCTTATGGCCTAAATTGTAAATTGATTAATTTTCTTCTAACCGCCCCATCACAGTGGGGATAATGAAATCTCTAAGAGAGCAAGGAAAGTCAGTATTAGCTAATTGAGAGAGATTTAGTAGACGCGCTAGTGAACTGCCCGAAAATAAGATTCAAATAATCATATAAAGTGACTTATTTTCATGCAATCTTCTAGAATTATTGGTGTTTTCAAACAAATAATATGCTTCAGATTGATCTTAGAGATTTCATTGTCCCTGATGAAAGCTTGAATAAGTCTTTGGTTTGAGTTAATACATAGCTTATGTCAGAATCAGAACAACGAATTAATGATTTGGAAATTAAATTTACTCTACAAGAAGATATTATTGCAGAGTTAAACGATATTGTGACAAAGCAACAATTTACCATTGATAATTTAGAAAAAACGCTTAAACAGCTTACGGCCTTATTGGAAGAGCAGCTTAGCGAAAATCTACAAAATCCTCTAAACGAAAAGCCACCTCATTATTAATTTAGCCTCTAATATGGCCATCGCCGGTTACTAGGTATCTTTGAGTGGTCATTTCCTTCGCTCCCATAGGGCCATAGGCGTGTAATTTTGTGGTGGAAATTCCCAGCTCAGCTCCCAGTCCGTATTCTCCACCATCGTTAAAACGTGTCGAAGCATTGGCCATCACCGATGAAGCATCCACTTGAGTTTGGAATTTTTCAATATTGTTTTTATCTGTAGATAAGATGGCCTCTGTGTGGTGGCTACCATATTGCTGAATATGCGCAATGGCCTCTTCTATATTTTTTAGGGTTTTTACCGAAAGAATATTAGCAAGGTATTCCGTACTCCAATCCTCTTCTGTTGCCGGCTTAAGTCCTTGGATAGTGGTTTTGGTTTTATCGCAAATTCTTAATTCAGTTTGCCGTTTTAAGAGCGCATTAAAAACTTCATCAACGAATTCTTGGGGTAGCTTTTCATGCAGCAGTAATGTTTCCATGGCGTTGCAAACCCCTGGCCTTTGGGTTTTGGCATTCACAATAATTTCGAGGGCCTTTTGTGTATCGGCCGTGTCATCAACAAAAATATGGCAAAGACCTTTAAAATGTGCAATCACTGGAATTTGAGAGTTGTGATAAACATATTCGATTAATCTTTCTCCGCCCCGTGGGATGATGACGTCAACCAAGCCTACTTGCTTTAGTAGTTCTGAGACTTCATCTCTGGATTCAATTAATTGCACCACGTCCTCTGGAATAAACTCTTTTATGGCCTCGCGAACAAGGTTTGCTAAAAAAAGGTTGGAATGCTGGGCTTCTTTACCACCTTTTAGAATAATACAATTACCCGATTTGATGGCCAGGCAAGAACAATCAATGACGACGTTAGGACGACTTTCAAAAATCATTCCGATGACCCCCAAAGGGATGCGTTGTTTTTGAATAATCAGTCCATCTGTGCGGGTGTGAGACTCTGTTATTTCACCTACCACTGGTGCTTGATTGGCAATGGCCTTTACACTTTGAGCGAGGCTTTCTATGCGGGACTCATCTAAAGCTAAACGATCGATCATGGCAGCATTTAGATTATTCTTCTTTGCTGCGATTAAATCTTGTTCATTGGCCTGAGTAAGCTCATCTTTTTTCTTTATGAGTAAATCACTTATGGCCAGGATGGCCCGCTGACGCTTTTGTTCATCTGATTTAATAAACTCTTGTTTGGCCTTAATGGCATTATGGGCCTCACGCATATTATTTATCCTCTTTTAAAATTAAATTATCTTTATGAATCACAACTTTACTAGGAACATAATCTAAAACTTGGCTTAATTCACTGGTTTTAAGTTTTTTAATTCTTTCAATCTCAGTTGCAGAATATTCAGTAATACCATGGGCAATAATTTGATTTTTGTATTTTATCAGCACACTATCACCTCTATTAAACTTTCCTCCGGTGGAAATAACACCAATGGGAAGTAATGAAGCATTTGACTGAAGTGCCTTGGCCGCACCGGCATCAATTTTTATCACGGCGTGGTTACGAGTGCGCGTCAGTATCCAAGACTTGCGTTTACATTTTTGTTCTTGCAAGTCAGCGCTGAAAAAACTTCCCATCTTTTGGGTAAGTAAACGCATAATGGGTGACTTTTCTTTGTAAGAACCAATGATGACAGGAATTCCCATGGGAGTTAATTTTCTTACCGCTTGGATTTTTGTTTTCATCCCGCCACGACCAGCACTGGATTTACTAACGGTATTTAATTCTTTTAGTCCATCGTTATAATGAATAACAGGGTAGTGTATGGCATCTTTTTCGCGTGGGTCTTTATTGTAGAGTCCATCAACTCCAGTCAGCATACATAAAAGATCAGCGTTCATTGTTTCACAAATCATTGCAGACAGTTGGTCATTATCACCAACGGTAATCTCATCGAAACTGACACAGTCGTTTTCATTTAAAATAGGAATGATTTGCTTTTTTAAAAGAGTACTAATACTTCCACGAATATTATGACTGCGTTTTTTATTCTTTAAATCCTCGTGGGTGAGCAGTACCTGTGCGGTATTGAGTTTAAGTTTTTTAAATTCTTCAGTAAAGGCCCGCATGAGTAGGGGCTGGCCCACGGCCGAGCATGCTTGTAAAAATGCAATATCTTCTTTTGCAACCTTGCTCATAATTTTTCGACCCGCGTTAATCGACCCTGAGCTCACCAGTATCACTTTAATTTTTTTGTCATGCGTAAGGTGGGAGATATCTTGGGCCATTTGTTTGATTTGGGCCTTATTGATTCCACCATGGGGGTAGGTTACTGCCAGCGAGCTTAATTTGATGACAATTATCTTATTTTTAAGCTCGATTTCTTCTCTAAATTTGATATTCATGTACTAAGTTTACATCTTTTTGTATAAAGTAGTATATATTTTACGGAGTTACCCATGATCAATATCGAAAAAATTCATCACGTAGCATATCGCTGTAAAGATGCTAAAGAAACAGCTGATTGGTATAAAGAGCACTTAGGAATGGATCTTTTAGTTTCTATTTCGGAAGATAAGGTCCCTTCAACCAAAGAGCCCGATCCCTATATGCATATTTTTTTAGATGCCGGCATGGGAAATGTTCTCGCTTTTTTTGAAATTACTGGCCAGCCAGAAATGGGGCGTGATCCTAATACACCTATCTGGGTACAACATATCGCTTTGCAAGTTAAAGACTTAAAGGCTTTAGAAGAGGCCAAAAGCTTTTTGGTGAATAAGGGCCTTGATGTTCTAGGAGTAACTAATCACGGAGTATTTAAATCCATTTATTTCTTTGACCCTAATGGACATCGAATCGAGCTTGCCGCCAATGTTGGAACTGATGCGCAAATGGAAAAGCTTAAAGAAATGGCCCCAGGTATGCTGGAAGAGTGGAGTAAAACCAAGCAACCACCACGAGATTCTGCCTGGCTGCACTCAGAAGAGTTTAATGACTAATCCTGAAATAGGTCAGTAATAAGCTGCTCAACCTGTGACTGATCGTTGATATAGTATTTGGCCTGAGTGGCTTCACCTTCCCCCACTTTAACCGAGATTCCTGCATGATTTACAGCTTCAAATAAATCTTCGTCAGTTCTATCATCACCAATGGCCACGACAATATTATCTTCTTCAACATAACGGTCCATAAACCACTGGGCAAAATACCCTTTATTGGCCTCAAGTGATTTAACCTCCACAACTTTTTTTCCTAGAATAACACTGACTGGCTGATGGGCCAAAGATGCTTCGAGTTCCATCACTAATTTGCGGGCCTGAAATTCTCCAAAATCCACAGGAGAATTACGGTAGTGCCAGGCAATGCCGTAGGTTTTCTTTTCCATAAAACTATTTGGGGTACGTTTGCAAAACTCTTCAATAATGAGCTGAGCATCGCTAAACCAGGCTTCTTTTTTTGAGGTGACAAGGTCACGCCATTTATTTTGGTGAAAGTCAAAGAATTTGGCCCCGTGTTCACAAGCAAGATAACAATCAATATCTTTAAATTGATCGGAGAGGAATTCTTCTGAACGACCACTAACGATCACAATATCCAAGTGATTTTTTTTGTGTAAAGTTTTTAATAATTTACTGGTGGATTGCGGTAGTTTCGCATCACCCGGGTTGTTAACAATGGGGCTAAGTGTACCATCAAAGTCTACCATCAGTACTGGTCTTTTCTTCGTTAATAAGTTTTTAACCGCTGTTTTTTGTTTTGGTTCATTGAGGTTAATTGTTTTAATGAGTTCTGAGCCAGATGAATTTTGCATGGATTTTATAAATGAGGTGGCCCACTCTGTTGCAGTATAGCCTTTAAGATAATTAAACATAATATGGTGCCTGCGGGAGCGTTCTGACTTAGTCATCTCCAGAGATTCTTTTATTTTTTCTGCTGTGGTAAAAGTGTCCCATGGGTTGATAATAGTGGCATGACTAAGGGTGGAAGCAGCTCCGGTGAATTCACTAAGTAGCACGACACCAGGATCTATTTCTTCTTGAGCGGCTATGTATTCTAGACATACCAGGTTCATGCCATCGCGTTTACTGCTAACAAATAGCACTTGGCTAGAGCGATAAAGGGCCATCAATTCATGAGTATTTACAGAGTTAAAAATATATTTAACCGGAATATAATTGATATGACTAAAACGCCCATTAATTTTACTTACGAGCTGTTCTACTTCTGCTCGTAGGTTCATGTACTCTGGTACATCTGTGCGCGAGGGGACTGCGATTTGAATAAGCTGTACTTTTCCAATATAGGATGGGTTTCTTTCTAGAAATAATTCAAAAGCCTGTAGTTTAAACAAAAGTCCCTTGGTATAATCTAGTCGATCTACACCTAGAATATACTTTCTCTTACCACGGTCTAATTCGTAGTTCATAATACAGCAATTAGTCTCTTGAGAATTAGCATTGCGATGAAATGCCTGCGTATCAATGCTAACAGGAAAAACGCCTAAACGGCTGCGATTGTATTGGGAATCTATTTCATGTAAAGAAGAAGGGATCCCTAACAAATTATAAATAGAACTGGCAAAGTGTCTTAGATAAGAATAATCATGAAACCCCAGTAGGTCACAATGGATTAGTGAACGCAAAATATCTTCTCGACATGGGAGTTGGCGATAAACTTCAGAGCTGGGAAAAGGTACATGCAGAAAAAAACCGATATTTAAGTTAGGGTTAATTTCCTTTAAATACTGGGGCACCATGAATAAATGAAAATCATGGAGCCAGATAAGATCACCTTCACGGGAGACTTGCGCAATATGTTCAGCAAAAATACGATTTACTTTTTTATAGTCTTCCCAAGCGGATTTATTGTATTTAACCAATTCAGTTTCATAGTGTAGAATTGGCCATAAAACATCGTTGCAAAAATTATTATAATAACGCCCATAAAGTTCAGACTCCAATTCTGGAAAGCTATAATCAAATTGGGAGTCATGGGAAGTTTGTTTAACTAGATCCCGAGGAACGTTGTCGGGTAACGATCCAATCCAAAGCACTTCATTGCTGGTTTGAATTCCTTTGATCGCAGTTACCAGTCCACCTGAGCTTTCTGTAAGTTTTTGGTGTTCCTCATCATATGAAAATGGCAGACGATTACTTACAATAATCCAGCGGCTCATAGAATTCCCCTTTGTTGCTTGAATAATAACTATTTGGACGATAATATGCAAATATGACAAAGAAACATCAGTACAAAATGGGCATTATCGGTAACTGCT
>JBFEUX010000034.1:0-19023 GCA_041547255.1 Bacteriovoracaceae bacterium | reverse complement strand
TGAAAAACTCGCCGATAAAAATTGGTTGATATCATCAACTAATTGAATGCCATCTAAAGATGACAAGCCCATTAAATTAAAGGGCTTGCTCGTACTAATTTCTTTTACAGAAGTATCAGTAAGAGCTGAAACCCTTGCAATAAGAAACTTTTTTAATTTTTGTTTTTGTTGAAGATTTTTCACCTAATTATTCTCATTAGGACATTGCAATATCCATAATACGATCAGCAAATTTATACCAAGTATCCAACCATGTTTTTACTTTCTCTTCCATTTCATCGTACATCTCTGGAGTTATAGCTTGACGTACTAAAGTCCAGCCATCTTCTGAGTGGTCATCGTCAATAGATTCCCCATGCTCATCTTCTACGTGAATAGTGTGATACCCGGTGCTCGTATCAATATTAGTTGATCTTCCAACATTATCCGCCCAAGCACCAGCAAACTTATCGAAAATTGACTCTGATAATGCTAATACCGTAGCAAGAGAAGGATAATTTTCGTAGTTCTCAGTGAATGTTTTTCTGGAGGCCATCGTTTCAGCTGATCCTTCATAGCCCACAATATCCATTATATTTCCACCCATTTTGTCTAACATATCCACATATTGAAAATAATGAGCGCCCCAAGGATTACCGCGATATTGATCACCATTTTCACCTGGGACATATCCAATCTCATCCATAAGATTAATCGCCCATAAAAATCTTGCTGTAACTTTGGCCTTAGGACCCAATGTGGTTTCCAGCTGTCTTGCTTTTGCCATAGCCTCTAAAACGGCATCTGTAAAAATTTGCGCAAATCCAACTCCGAACTCCAAGTGAAGCTTAAGAGAGACCGTTTCATTTAATGTTTCCTTTTCAAAGAATTCCTTTAAGGGATGTGTAGATAGTGGATGTTTAGCTAAAATTGATTTGAGCTTTTCAGTAAAAGCAACATTCTTTTTCCATACCTCTGGGGATACCGTTTCTTCGATTGATTTTCTTCCATTTCCTCTTGGGTCATTATAATCCAACACAACTCACTCCTTTTTTATATATATAAATGATTACAACATTAAGATATGTCCATAAGACATTATCGCCAGGGCCACAAAGCCTGCACTCACAGGGATAACTTCTAAATATTTCAACGGTAAATAAAAAGAAGCGCCAATAAGTAATGTTGGTACTCCTATCATGCAGATGATCATGCCATAAGAACCAATCATTTTAACTTGATCAGTAAAAGGAAGTTGATCTATATATTGGCCATAGGCAATATTAATAAGTGGCAACATAAAGAGCGCAATATGTGCCAAACGAACTAATCTTCTTGGTAATTCATCATAGGTTGAGTGTCCATTAGGTGTAGGCAAAGGTCCGGCAAAGGCCCACATCCCCAGAATAGATCCACTCGCAATGCCCAATACCATCCAAATCCATCCCCACAGGACGTTCAATTGTCCAAATTCTGTCATAAAATATTCCTTTTATAAAATCTTCTTTAATTCTAAAATAAAACCAGAAAAAAGCACTATCAGGTAAACTCTGCTAAAAGGATCTTATGGAATTATTCATTCAATTGGGAGACAAAAATAAACCAGTACTTTTCATTTTTCCTCATGCAGGAGCAATGCCTTTACAATATATAAATTGGAGTAAAAAATATTTTGCTCAAGATTTCTGTATTTTTATTGCGAAAAGTAATGGCCAGGCAAGTAACTGGAGCGAACTAATCCATTCTTACAACGCTGAACTCAAAAATTTGGTAACTCGCCAGTCATATTTCTTTGGCCACAGTATGGGGGGATTAGTCGCCAGTCAGCTAGCACAAAACTTCCCCAGGGAAAAAGTCAGATTATTTCTTTCTGCCATAACACCGCCCGCACCAAGTAATCTTGTCCGATATAGAGATTTGGCCAAACTCCCCTTACAGAGTTTTATTCAACAAATAACGAGCTTTGGTGGTATTGCTAATGAATTAATTGAAAAACCAGAATTATTATTAAGATATGCCAACGATATACAAAATGATTTTAAAATTTTGGCATCTATTAATAGCTCTGATAATTTTAAAACTGATAAAGATATAGAATGTATCGCAGCTCTGGAAGATAGAATAGCTCCCCATAAGCAAATTGAACATTGGAAAGATTTTACTAGTGGTAATTTTAAATTAAAACTTTTTAGTGGATCCCATTTTTATCTATTTGAGAAAGCCACTCAAGTTAAGGATTACCTGCTTGCGCAAACAAATTCCTAGCTTAAGATTATAGTATGGAATTAGAGGGTACATACAATCGGAATAAGCTAAAAACTTATTTCGATATCAACCAAATAAAGACAGCGTCTTTTCAAGACTTCATTCAATCTTTAGCAAATGTCCATAAAGATAAAAATTGCTTTAAATTTTTTGAAAACGAATGGCAAGAAACAAGCTACCGAGAGCTTGCAGATGAAGTATTCAAACTAGCGAGGTTCTTTACTCATAAAGATATACAGAATAAAAAAATTGCCATTTTATCTGAGTCAAGACCTGAAATGATAAAGGTTATGTTATCAGGCTTTTGCGCAAATGTATGCACAACTCCCATTGATACAAAGCTGGGTGCGAATGAAATTGCTTATATTTTAAATGATATAAGGCCGGAGATTATTTTCGTAAGTGAACAACAGCTTGATTCCCTTAAACAGACACACTCCTTGCTAGATTTTGGCCCCCAAATTATAACGATTACCCCCATAAAAGACTTTTACTGTCTAAAAGACATTCCTCTTAATGAAAGTATTGAATTACCAAAAGAAGATACGACAAAAACGGGAATGATAATTTATACCTCGGGATCAACTGGGATGATGAAAGGAGTTGAGACGAAGAGCTCACAATTATTATTCCAAATTCACTCATTATTGCGAATTGGCGTTGCAGAAAAGCAAGAAAGGAATCTTTCTATGCTCCCAATGAATCATTTATTTGAAGTTAGTAGTTTGCTTTCAACATTGGCAGCTGGGCAAAGTATTTGCGTAGCGCACTCCCTAGAAAAAGAAGCTCTAGGCAAATGTTTTCAATATCAAGCTCCAACCCAAATGTTTACCGTTCCCCTTTTTACCAAAAGTATAATAACAGGTATAAAACTCAATATTAAAGATTCAGCTGCAGCAAAAAGAATTGTATTTGGAACTCTGATGTTCTTAGCAAAACTAATTCCCAATAGTTCATTTCGTAGAAAACTATTTACTCCCATTCATGAAAAATTTGGAGGAAGTTTAACACGTATGATTGTTGGAGGAGCTGCAGTAGACACAAGTATCATTAATTTTTTTAAGTTTATAGGTATAGGAATTTACGAAGGATATGGTTTAACAGAAACTGCACCGGTCATTGCCGTGAACAGAGTTGATAAGCATAAACCAGGGGCAGTAGGAGTCCTGCTCCCTAAGGTAAAAGTTAAAATCGATGAAACAGGTGAAGTTTTAACAAAAGGTCCCCATCTAATGCGTGGTTATTATAAAAACCCAGAGGCAACCAAAGATGTCTTTACCGATGATGGCTGGTTTAAAACAGGCGATATTGGCCATTTAGATCGGCAGGGTTTTTTACATATTACAGGAAGACTAAAAAACGTCATCATTTTAGAAAGTGGAAAAAACGTACACCCAGAAGAGGTGGAGAAAGTTTTTGATGATATAGACTTTATTCAAGAAATTTCAATTTTTGGGGATAAGGATAAACAATCTAGTAATTCACGCAATATTGTTCTTGTTGCTTATCTAAATCCTGAGTTTGTACAAAAGCATGGAAAAGAAGAAGCTCAAAGGATTTTAACAGAAGAAGTTATGAAGCATTCTGACAAAATCGCAGCTTATAAAATGCCCACAAAAATTTTATTATCAGAAAAAGAATTACCCAAAACGACAACGATGAAAGTAAAACATTTTAAAGTTGCTCAAATGTATCACAATCAGGAAATATAAGAAATAGTAACTATATTATCTTGCAGCCAATCAAACTCCCCTCTGTATTTGCCAACAAAAGGTTTCAACTCTTCTTTATCAGAAACAAGCTCAATTTCATAGCGGCCATTTTCTTTATCTACCTCTAAGAATACTCCCTCATGGAAGTTGATATAGCTTTGGCAGTGAGGATAGAGCATTTTATAAAGAGTCTCCTTCGCAGAAAAAATAAGGGTGGCCAATGCTTGGGGCTCACTGGAACTTTCAACTAATTGCACTTCCGAGGGTGTTAAGGTCATTTTTTTTATGACATTAACTCTTTGTTCTGTGACCAATTTTTCTAAATCACAGCCGAGCATTTTATGCTCTGATGTTTTGGCCAGCACGGCCAAGGCGTAATCTTTAGAATGGGTAATGCTGCCAATATAATTTTGCGGCCATATTGGTTGTCCTTTATCTCCCATTCCTATTTCGGCATCGACTTTTAAATTTAAAAAGCACTCCTGAGCACACCAACGCCCACCCAAGAAATCATTTTTTCTCTTAGCACTTACATCACTTGCTAAATATTTTTCATACTTTTTTACCGACAGAATTTGTTCATCACTCAAGGAAAGACTGGTATAACTTAATTGGAATTTTTCTTTTGAAATTTTATTTAACATGTTTTCATTTTAGCTTTTTAATGTTACAAATTCAAACCCTTTGCAAACCTCTTATCTAAGGAGTTTCCTGCTTGCATACCTCTCATCAAAAACTACTCGAACTCGTCAAAATTGAAAGAAAAACTCTTACTGAAATCCTAACTCATTTAAAAGTTATAAACGACAAAAAAATCTTTGTTAAAATGGGGTATCATAATTTACTCAGCTATTGTGTCAAAGAGTTGGGATATTCTGAAAGTGCGGCGTATCGTAGAATATCGGCTCTACGATTAGAAAAGAAAATGCCTAAAGTAAAAAAAGAAATCGCCAAAGGGAATATTAACCTTAGTACCGCCACAAAACTAAATCATCTTATTGAGCAAAAACGTAAAGAATCAGGAAAAAAAGTTAGAACCGATGAATTGCTAAATCTCGTAAAAGGTAAAAGTACGAAAGAAGCTGAAGTAATCGCTCGTAAGAAATTACAGCTTGAACCCAAGAAACGAAAACTAACTATCGAAATGAGTGAAGAAGCTTACCAGGCCTGGGTAGAATATAAAGGAAAACATATTGCCAAGCGAATGACTGATGAAGCACTTTTATTGATGGCCATAAAAATTAAAGTTAAAGAAGTACGCAGCTATCGCAGAGCAAAACCGCACAGAAGTCACAACCCACGTTTTATCGAGGCAAAAACCAAACGAGTAGTACATAAACGCGCGAATTATTGCTGTGAATGGCCTGGATGTAACTCAAAATTTGGCCTAGAAATTGATCATATCAGACCTGTTAGTAAGGGGGGTAAAGGCAATTTTGAGAACTTACAACTGTTGTGCCGCAACCATAATGCATTTAAATCAAATAACTAATGATTGCTGCTTAAGAAAGTACAAAGAAGCTTGAATATCTTCTTTGCTAACTTTTTCGGCAAAGCTAGCTCCAAAGAGATGAGTCAATCCTTCTGGTAATTCCATAAGTGGATTAGCTATCTCCACCTGCTGAATAATTTCTAGTATCCCTACACTTAACATATCTGGTTGAGTGAAAACAACGAGCTTAGTTTCTGGATTACGCACGAGTAGCACAATATTTTGTCGTTCTAGTGGTTTTGAAGATTTTAATTGGCGAAACTCACCTAGAGCTTCCCATTCATCCATCTGCTTTACCCAGCCGGCAATATCGTATTTAAAGCTTAAAGAAGTAAGGGTTTGATTAACCTGTAACGCTGGAGATTCAGAGAATTCCTTTTTTGCAGATTTATAAACCTGGAACTCAGCTAATTCATACTGAGCTAATTCAACTAAATAATTATTTGCTTGTGTCTTTTCTAAGAAATCGGGAAATGAGGCAGCTAAATCATTAAGGTCCCAAGCTGTTGGTGCATAATGCTTAAAGTACTCATTACTAATTTCATTCCAATTAAAATCCCATACATCGCTCATACGGGGAAACATTTTTATAAGAGCACTACAATAATGATCGCGAACAAAACCCTGGTATAGTTCTAAAGTACAAGAATCTAGTCCCGTATGCCTGTGAGCGTGATCGACATTAGATTTTAAGGCCAATAAATCATGCCAGGTATCTTGATACTGTTTATTGTCCGACATGATGTTCTCCTAAAACATTTGTGGCCAATTCTTTAGCCTTATCCACTTCTTGTAATAAAACGTCATAGCTTGGTAATTCATTGTCCCATTCAATAAGAGTTGATACGGGTTTTCCTCTCAGCTTTAAAAACTTGGCATACAAATCCCATACCGGCCCAGGAACTGGAGCACCATGGGTATCAATAACCACATCCCCCCTATCCCAATGGCCAGCTAAATGCACCTGAATAATACGTTCGTGATTAATATTTTTTATATATTCTTCAGGGTCATGTCCCAAGTTTTTTGAATTAACATAAACATTATTAATATCAAAAAGCAGATATGAACTCGTCTTTACTAATAATTCATTTAAAAAGTCTAATTCACTCATCGTGTGTTTTGTGCTTTCACCATAATAAGATATATTTTCAATGGCAAAGGGAAGCTGAAAACAATCTTCAACCCATTTAATTTTATCTGCTATTTGTTCAAGAGTTTCTGCTGTTTTTAAGATTGGCAAAAGATCGTGATACTGATGTCTATTTGAAGAACTAAAACACAAATGATCACTAAACCAGGGTATATCATACTCAGCGATTAACTCTTTTAGGGCCCTAATATAGTCTGTGTTAAAGGGATCCAATGAGCCCAAAGATAGACCTACCCCATGGGCCACAATAGGAATTTTTTTTTCTCTAAGGTGCTGAAGTATTTGCCGTGGCTTTCCTCCATACTCCATGTAGTTTTCGGATATGATTTCGACCCAATCAGGAAATTGCTGGGAACTAAGGATCTCATTAAAATGAGATCTCCTTAGTCCAGCTCCATATCCTAAAAACGGAATGCTATTCATAATGCTTAGGCTCCACAGGTATTCTCACCACATGAACTATCAGAACCCTTTTTGCTTGCTTTCATCTTTTTTTCTTCTTTTTTGGCCTTACCACATTGTTTTTCGCCTGCTTTTTTAGCCGCTTTCTTTTTTTTCATTTCCTCTACCATTTTTTTACCACACTGGCCTTCAGCACATTGCATTTCCGATTTCTCAGTTTTTTCGTGGTTATCAGCTTGTGCTAACCAAGAACCTGGCGTTAGATCATTGGCGACTAAGTTGGTGCCAATGGCAACTGCAGATACAACAAGACTTGTTTTTGTAAGTTTTTTGAACTTGTCTGACTTCATGCTTAAACTCCTTATAAGCTTTCGTTATACTAAGTCTTTTAAGCTTAAAACTTTCGTACAAAAAATCCACAAAAAAGATAAATTAGTATGATTTGAATTAGATCTTAAGTAAAAGTTCAGCGCACCAAGTTAAAAATTATGGACCTACAAGTGGAATAAGCTTAGTGTATTCGTTCGAAAGATTTTCGAAATCATCTAAGATATTTTGGGCCAGCAAAGATCCTGTTTCATTAACATGCTTTTTTAAATAAGTTTTAAAAAAGGCCACATCAGAATCATTAAAAGGCACATCTTGAATGAATTCAGCGTTAATTGAAGATAGATTATCCCGATGAACAAAAATTTCCCCTCCTGTCATACCGGCACCGATATTTTTTAGAGTTCTTCCGAGAATGATAACTTTACCTCCTGTCATATATTCGCAGGCGTGTAAACCAACTCCTTCGGCCACAGCAATGGCCCCGGAATTACGCACACAGAAGCGGTCTCCCGTGTAACCATTTACATAGAATTCGCCTCCAGTAGCACCATAGAGACAAGTATTACCCACGAGGACATTACGCTGTCCTTCCATCTTGGCATCAGTATGAGGAAGAACAACAACCTTTCCTCCCCCCATTCCTTTTGCAACTGAATCATTGGCCTCTCCGAAAAGTTTAATATTCATGCCTTCGGTATTGAAAACAGCGAAGCCTTGCCCTGCACTACCATAAAAAGTAAGATCAATCTTAGTCTCTAATTTTATTTCTTTATTTTGATAACCAAGCTCTTTTCGCTTATGGGCAGTTTGTTGCGCTATCGCACCTACTAAACATGCAGGAATGGCCCTATCTGTAGATTTGATATCATAAACTTTTTCTAACTGAGGAGACTTATCAAAATCACGTAAGATTTGTTTATTCAACTCATTTGCTTCGAAGTCAGGTTGAGATTCAAACTTCTCAAAACTAAGTTTTGGAAGAGGTTGAAAAAAGAAATTCAAATTCAAATTGATATCGTGGTAGAGCTGTTCATATTTCTTAGCAATTTGTAACAGATCAGAGCGACCTATCAGATCTTTCAATTGGGCAATACCACATTGTGCAAGATAATAACGAACATCATCTGCAATATAACGAAGATACTTCGCAACGTCTTCAACTTTTCCCTTATACCTTGCTTTGAACTTCTTATCCTGAGTTGCAATTCCCGCAGGACAAGTATTTTTCTCACAAACTCTGGCCATAATACAGCCTTGTGAAACAAGTAACATTTTACCAAAATCGAATTCTTCTGCCCCATAAACTGCGGCCATAACAATATCAAAACCTGTAATTAAGCCACCATCAACTCTCAATTTAACTTGCGAGCGCAAATTGGCTTGTGATAACTGTTTATGTACTTGCATTAAACCTATTTCCCAGGGAAGTCCTGCATGCTTCATAGACATGAGATTAGCAGCTCCGGTCCCTCCGTTACCTCCAGAAATATGAATGATATCCGCTCCGGCTTTGGCCACACCTAAAGCAATAGGCCCAATATTTTTTCCAGACACTAACTTAACGCTTACTTTTAAGTTGGGTTTTAACTGTTTTATTTCATAGATGAGTTGTTTTAAATCTTCGATACTATAAATATCGTGGTGAGGAGGAGGTGAAATAAGATTAACTCCTGGATTACTAAAACGGGCTTTAGCAATATGTTCATCAACCTTAACGCCCATCAGTTGCCCACCTTCACCAGGCTTAGCCCCTTGGGCCATTTTAATTTGCACTTCGTTTCCAAGTACCAGGTATTCAGCGGTCACACCAAACCTACCAGAGGCAAGCTGCTTAATCTTTGCTGTGATTCCGTTAGAAAAATAATATGGATTTTCACCACCTTCTCCGCTATTTGAGCGTCCATTAATTTGATCCATGGCCAAAAAGATATCTCTTTGCGACTCAGCACTGATAGAACCATAACTCATGGCCCCACTTCCAAAAGTAGCAAGAATATCTTCTGTTTTTTGGACTTGTTCAATAGAAACAGGATTCGTTTTAAATTCCAGGAAGTCTCGAATATTTACTGGAGATTTACGAATTTCTTCTTTAAAATTTTGCCAAACTTCACTTTCAGCTCCTTGATAATCTTCCTTTAGAAGAGCATGTAAGATTTTGGTCTTCTTTGTGGTTATGGAATGAATTTCTCCCAATTTTCCAGCAGCATGTTCCTTGTAAACAAAGTTATTAGGAACTGCCCCATCCTTTGTTTCCTCAGTTCTCGTGATAATTTCATCCACTAAATTTTGGAAGTTTAATCCTCCAAAAGTAAGTTCGTGCTTATTGAATAATTTAGCTAGGATTTCACCATCAAGTCCCATAATGGTAAAAAGTTCAGAACCTTGATAGCTTCGTAAAACAGAAATTCCCCGTTTGGCCATAATTTTCAAAAGACCTTCTTCCATGGCCTTAATTAAGCGTTGTTCCCGATCATCTCTATCGAGATAATCAGGTAGTTTTACTTTATCACTATAGCGGGCCACATCTAAAGCAAGATACGGGCAAATAGCACTGGCGCCAAAACTAATTAAGACAGCAATTTGATGACAATTGCGAATTTCGCCTGAATCAACAATAAGGGAAATCTTTAATCTTATTCCCAATTTATTTAATTTTAATTGCACGGCCCTCATGACGATAACTGATGGTATTGCTGGTCTTTCGTAACTCGCATTTCGGTCACTTAAGATAATAATCGTTTTCCCTATTAGAGTTGCTGCTACCGCTTTTTCAACACAGGCATCTATTTGTGCCAGAAACTTTTCTTTTTCACTTGTTCGCTCAAAACATATATCAATAAGTTCAACCGACTCCTCTTCTAAGAGATAATCCATCTGCCCATGGGAAATAATAGGTCCTTTTAATTCTATCGCTGGATGTAAGGGGATCATTTCTTTGGGTGAAAAAATATTTGGCTTTCTACCCAAATAAACTTTAAGTCCAGTTACCATCTTTTCTCTTATATAATCCAAAGGAGGGTTCGTAACTTGGGCAAAGTCTTGAAAAAAGTAATCATAAATAGAACGATGAATAGTACTCATGGCCGGAAGTCTTGCGGTATCTCCCATTGAGCCAATCGGTCCCTTGCCCTTTTCAATCATAGGATACAGTTCTTTGGCCAGGTCTTCTTTAGTGTAATAAAAAACCGCCATCTTATGGGTATAGCGATCTTTATCAATTTTTGGTGATTTATAGTCTAATAAACTGGTACGAGGATCGAAAATCATCCCCTTATTCTCAGCAACTAGATCAGGTTCCAAAAAATCCACTTCCCCAGAAAGTAAATGGATATTTATTGTTCTTCCCGCATTGAGAACCCCCTGCTTTTTTATTTTAGCAGGAGTAAAATTAAAAACACCTGTTTCACTACAAACAGAAAAATATTTGTCTGTCCGTTGCCACCGACAAGGACGAAAACCACTGCGGTCTAGTCTGGCCCCAATCATTTTCCCATCACAATATGCAACCAAAGCTGGCCCATCCCAAGGCTCCATAGCTCGTGACCAGAATTTATAATAACTAGAATCGTGACTTTGAGCGGGTGGAATCATGATTGCTAAAATATCTTTTAGAAAGGGAATAGAGCTTCTATATTTAAGCGCTTCAACCATATCATTAAGATTAGAAGAGTCACTCGCTCCAAAGCGAGTAAGAATTTGATCCTTTCTTAAGCCTAAGGCCAACTCCCTTGAGATAGCTGCGGCCCTATTTCCTTCGATAGTATTAATCTCTCCATTATGTGCCACTAAACGAAAGGGTTGAACTTTATCCCAGCTTGGTAAGGTATTAGTACTAAACCTACGGTGAAAAAGAACAAAGCGAGTATGAAAACGTTGGTCTTGTAAATCAGGATAAAAGTCTACTAATTGTTTACTCGTACATAAGCCTTTATAAACAATGGTACGAGAAGAAAGCGAAGTCAAAAAGAACTCACCACTAATTCCAGCTTGGACTTGTTTCGTTCTAACCATTTGCTTGGCGGTATAAAGCAAATCATCAAAGGAGGTCAATGTTCGACAATACTTAGGCCTTTTAATAAATGCTTGTACAATTCTCGGCATTAAGCGTTTTGATTTCTCTTCCAAAACATCTAAATTAAGAGGAACATCGCGATAAGATTCTACTATTAAATCATAATGAGCAAAGGTTTCTTCAAAAACACTTAACGATCTCTTATATTTTTCTTTATCTCGAGGGGCAAATATGCTTGCAACAGCATAGGATGAATCAATACCAAGTAGTTCATAAGGGATATTAGTCATTACCCCAGCACCATCTCCAAATTTTCCTTTTTCGGAGCTACCGCCGCGATGTTCGACGTTAATTAATCCTTTTAGACCCAACTGTAGAGTTTCATGATTACTTTCATGATTTAAAGAACTAATAAATCCGACACCGCAATGAGAAAAATCCATAATATTTCCAATTTAAGATTAGCTAAACTGATGGAGGCAGCATGCTGATTGTATAAAACGAAATAGTTAAAGTCTCTTAAAAAAAATTCTTTAGCCCAAAGAAAACGATTTGCGGATAATTCTCAAACTCACTCTTTACCTGCCCCTGACCAAAATATAGACCTAACTCTGCATACCAATCCTGAGAAAAATTATATTGGTAGTTAGTATTCAAAAATTGCGAACCATCTTCAATATTATTTAAAGAACTTAGCCCTATATTATGAATAGGCGTGATCGGATATGAGCATCCTAGGTTAATATACTCTTCGCCAATAACAAAAACTCCTAAGTCTGAACCCGCTGCATTGGCCCCATTAAAGTGATATTCTGCAAAAAAATTAATTTCGTTTTCAAAAAAGTATTGGGCCCCCAAACTATATCTAACAAAATCATCCAATTGCTTAATGTCAAAATAAGCATAATCAAGCCATACGCCCCAATTAAAAATGTCTGTCTGTAACTCAATTCCATAAACCTTATGTTGTTTTAAACTTTGGTAAATGAGTAAGACATCTGTCTGTTCATATGTCTCTCGTACAGACAGAAAATGATATTGATCTGCAGAAGACAACTCTTTATCATAAACTACTCCAAAATCTAGCAGCCCCATATCAGAAAAAGCATATTTAAAGCGAGCACCATCAACTCCAAAACGACTTTCGAAATTTATCACGGTAAAATTAAAAGGAACAAGAATATCAAGCGGGTTAATAAAACGAGAAACGCCAAAAGCGATAGGTTGTCGTCCTAGATTAGCTTCAATTTTTCCAACAGAATAAGTGTAAAAAAATCGATCGAGATTTTGTACTACTCGCTGATATTGATCATTAGATTTTCTTTCATTTACTAAATAATAATTTAAATCATCACCACGAAAGGGAAATCTTTGAGAAGGATCTCGTAAAATAAGATCATTATTGTATTGATCATCAAGAGCAAATAGCTCATAGGCAAATTCAAAATTGTGTACTCCCTTGGCATATAATAAAGTACTGCGATGATTTAAGACCAATTGCGTTTGTGAGCTCTCCCAATCATCTTGAGGAGCAAGTCCCATCAAGCTAGTTCCAATCAGGCGCTGATGCCCACGCCAATCAACTTGTCCCAAGGCTGGTCCAATAAAAAGAAAAAAGAAACTAAGTAGTTTTATCATCAATAATTTTTCCATCCTCTAGGGTAACCAATCTTCGCGCTCTTTGCATAATTTTAGGATCATGGGTAGAAAAAATAAAAGTGGTATTATAGTCGGCATTTAACTTTGCCATTAAATTAATAAGATCCGTGCCCGTTCGCGAATCCAAATTGGCGGTTGGCTCATCCGCCAAAATAATTCTAGGTCTACTTACGATCGCTCTAGCGATGGCAACCCGTTGCTGCTGTCCTCCAGAAAGTTGGTTTGGCAAACGTTTTTCGAAACCTGTAAGCCCCACCTCATCCAATATTTCTTTCACTCTGCTCTTTCTTTCTTGAGCTGAGACCCCTTGCAAAAGCATAATATATTCAATATTTTCATCAACTCTTAAGACTGGAATTAAATTATAAGACTGAAAGATAAAACCAATATGATCTCTTCTAAACTCGCTTAACTCATTACCGCTTAGCTTAGCTATATCTTTGCCATCTAAAATGACAGTGCCTGAAGTGGGCGAATCTAAGCCACTCATGACATTAAGTAAGGTAGACTTTCCCGATCCCGATGGCCCGACTAATGCGCTGAACTCGCCTTGGAAAAAGCTTAAATTCACATTATTTAAAGCATGAACAGCGGTAACGCCTTCACCATAAGTCTTCATCACATTTTTTATTTCAAATAACTTTTCCATCATGTCCTCTAAAGTGATCTGTGTAATGCTTCCGCTGGCCTTATCCGGGTAATATGAATGGCTGGATAAATCGATATCAAAACTGTAAAAATAATAAGAATAAGCGGATACAAAATATATTGTTCAAACGTAAAAATATAATAAATTTTTTCAGTGAAAGTAATTTCGCCAAAAGTGATACCAGAATAATCAATTCCATAATGTGCCATTAAAGATCCAATAACAATAGCGATAATGGCCCCAAAAAAAACGGCGACTAATGAAAGGGCGAAGGCTTCGGCGAGAATCATCAAAATGATCTGAGCGATCTTGGTTCCTACTGCTCTTAATACACCAAATTCATAAATTCGCTCAAACAAGCTCATAAACATGGTATTGAGAACTCCCAGAGCAACAAGGGCAAAAAGGATCGCACTCATAATTCCCATAGAGTAATTAGACATATCGATGGCGGCAACAATTTGTGGAGTTAACTCTTTCCAGCTTTCTAGTTTGATATCTCTTGGTAACACTTGTTTTAATGTTGCCATTTGCTCTTCAATAGAAAATTCCTCCGAAAGAGAAATTGCAAGTTCATGAGCTCCGGAAATATTTAAAAGCTTTTGTAGCTGCTTAAAATGAAGTAAGATCATTCCCTCATCCATTTCTTTTATCCCCATTCCATAAACTCCTGAGAGACGAAATAGCTCTTGTTTAATCTCCCCTGTGCCAACTTCAGTAACCGTAAGAACAATGCGATCCCCAAGCTCAACTTCAAGCTTTTCTTTTAGCCCTACTCCAATGACTAAGTCTTTATCACTTTCTATATAATGTCCTTCCAACATGCGATTATGAAACTTGGATATTTTTCTTTCATGTTCAGGCTCAATTCCTATAACTTGAACATTAAGCGAATCTTTTGTAGATGAGAGCATTCCAGGGCTCATGGTACGAGCAGTCACGGCCTTAACCATTTTTTGTTTTTTAAGAGTATCAAGAATTTTGTTTTCATTTTTTAGATAAAACTCTGTCTCGTAGGTATCCTGAAACTGGGGGTTATGTATTTGAGCATGGCCTAAATATGTCGACGTTATATTGGTGATCATATTTTCGACCATACCTTTCCAAAAACCATCCCCTATAATAAGTGAGGCGAGCCCCAATCCCACTGCCATACCAGCTAAGATAGTTCTTCTTTTATTTCGAAGAAGGTTACGAAAACCCAACTGCAGAATCATGTTTTTAACTCCTCAATTGGCTTAGTGAATGCAGTTTGTATGGCCGGGATAATCGATACAAAGGCTGAAGCTCCAGCAATAACAATGGCGGGAAGAAGAAAAACCTCTAAATTAAGATTGGCCTTCATTTCTGCAAACATAAAACCACCATATTCAAATGGCTCAGATATTTTTATTCCCCAAATCGAAAAGTACCAGTTAAGTAGATACGCGATCACAAATCCTACGGTGATACTAATCAAACTCATAAAAACTGTTTCCATCACAATCATTTTCACCAAAAAACTTGGTTTTGTGCCTATGGCCTTAAGTACTCCAAACTCTCTGGTTCGTTCTAAGGTCGACATTAAAATAGTATTAAATACACCTAAGGCCACCATCAAGATAATAATAAAGCGTCCTATCTGATCACCAGTGCGGTCAGCTTCCATCGCTCGATAAAAATCTTTTTCAACAACTTGCCAAGGAGAAATTGAAATAGGCTCTTGTACAAAACTTAAATCAATTCTCGCCTTTGCTAAATCGCGGGTTTTTGCCCGCACTAATATTTCACTAACTCTGCCCCAAAGAGAAAAGAATTCTTGAGCTGCAGCAAGTGGCATATAAACCATCATATCATCTAGAGTAGCTCCTTCCCCTTTCATGATGCCAACAACTTGAAACAGATCATTTGCCATAGAGCCATCTGCTCCTGAAGAAATAAGTGCCAGTTCATCTCCTAAATTGAGTTTTAAAATTTTAGCGATCTTATTTCCAACAACAACTTCATAAGCATTACTACTTGTAAACAGACGACCTATTTTTAATCTTTTTTTAAATGTGGTTAACTCAGCTTCCCTGTCACCTTCCATGCCTAAAACTTGCACACCAATTGTTTTATTCTTATGAAAAGCTAAAGCACCACCTTCAACTCTAAAACTAACACCTTCAACCTGTGTATTATTTTCAAGTGCGCTTCTTATCTTTTCAGGATCTGATATGGCCTTATACAATCTTGGTTCATCAAGGTAGCCCTGGTAATGAACTTGAAACTCACCAGTTTTTGCATCAATAAACTGAGCAATAATATTATCGTAAGCACCACTACTCAAAGCAAGAGCAAAGGAGAATAAGACGTAGCCCAATACCATCATGGCAACGGTCAAAAATGTCCTTCTTTTATTTCGAAAAATATTACGACGGGATATTTTAAAAAGCATCAACGTCTCTTTTGCAAATTCTTCATCGAAAAAGTCTCTGCTTTTACCGGAATATCAAAGCGAATTTTATCATACATAATAATAGTTTTATGTCCCTCTTTATCTAATGGTATTAAAGTCATTCTTAAAGGTATCAAGTTATTTTGTATTTTCGCCACTTTATCAAAAACCATTTTGCGCTTTAAAACATCCTTTTCATCATAAAATTCTTCGAGTAAAGGAATAAACTTTTTAGCATCCACCACCAAATGAATTTTGCCCCACACTGTGACTGTTTCTGGTTTTGGTTTCAATTCAATTGTATAAATATTCTTTTCTTTTTTAATAATTTTATAAAAATAGTCTTCTCTTAATGTATTTTCTTTTACTAAATCATCATTAGTAAAATCGGAGCCCATCCAAGATCCCATCATCATCGAACTGGGAACTTTTATTACTTTGTTAATTTTTGGAAAGTAGTTCCACATTTCATTTTCTACTTTTAAGGTTGATATACCTTTTTCCTTTTTAGGCTCAAGTATCGTTATAAAGGTTTTTTTTAAACCTTCAGTCCAACTTTTCATCTTCAATATTCTTTGCCAATGAGGAGTTGCTATTTCCATAGACATCTCTGCATAAGAAGACTTAGAACGATAAACTTCATCTATTTTATCCAGCAGATCATCTAGTTCGGAATTTGCCATGCAGGGAGCGATAAAGAGCAAATAAGAAAGAAGTAAAACGGTTTTCATAAAATCCTGGCCAGTAATAAAAGTATACTTCCCTATACTAGAAAATTTGAGTAATTCAGACAATGATCGCGCTCAGGAAATGAATAACGCACAGGGTTGTTTTTGTAATTTACTTGCTAAAAATAACTGATATTTTTCAGGAATATCTAACTAAAAATTAATCTATTTAGGCAGCATTAGTAAGTTACTTAATAACTCAAGAAATTGCTAAAAAATTGAGCTTAAACTTTTATGAAGTAAGAGTTGCTATAAAAGTTATTACAGAAGGGTATTTGTAAATAATATGACAGAATCAAAATACTTTATAGAAGAACTCATCAAATTATCTAAATTATAATCGGAATATAATTAATCATCTTAGACTAGTCTGGCATTGCCTCTGGGCCGTTATGGTAGTTTTTTTCCACTACTATTATTTCTTAATTTATCCTAAAATTTCATGATCAAACGAAATTAATTATTAAGGAAATGATTATGGCACAAGCATCGACGTTACAAGAAATTAAGGGTACAGAAATTCCTTTTCAAGATCTTATAAAAAACCTGGCAACTAATGTTATGTATGCTGATAGCGAATTAAATCTTATCTATGCAAATGATAAAAGTATGGAAACTCTTAAGTCAGTCGAAAGTGCGATCCAAGAAAAATATGGATTTGGAGTCGATACACTTATAGGTCGTAATCTCGACGAGTTTCATGAAAAGCCGGCCCACCAAAGAAAAGTTTTAGAGAACCCTAAAAACTTTCCCATCAAAACTGAAATTCAACTTGGGCCACTAGTTTTAGAATTAAATGTTGAAAGAGTCACTAATCACAAAGGTGAAACTCTTGGTTATGTGGTTAACTGGGAAGAGATATCCGATAAAAAAGAGGCTGAGCTAAAGGCCAGTCAATCAACTCAAATGGTTGACTTATCCCCTATTAACACCATGATGGCCGATCCAAATGGGGTCATGCTTTATATGAATCAAAACTCTTATAAAAGTTTAAAAGCTCTAGAGCAGTACTTACCCGCACGAGTTGATGACCTAGTCGGTAGTTCCATTGATTGGTTTCATAAAGCACCAGAGCATGTGAAAAGAATTATTAAAGATCCAAAGAATTTACCTCATCAGGCAGTCATTGAAGTAGGGCCAGAAAAACTGGATCTCTTGGTTTCGCCTATTTATGATAAAAATGGTACTTATCTAGGACCAATGGTTAACTGGAGTGTTATCACGACAAAACAAAGATTAATCTCCGAACTAACAGAAGCATCATCTCAACTAGCGTCAGCTTCAGAAGAATTACTTTCTGTTGCGAACACAATGAGCGCGAACGCTGAAGAAACTTCTGCTCAATCCAATACAGCTTCGGCTGCTTCAGAGCAAATTAATTCTGGTATTCAAACAGTGGCCACCAATATGGAAGAAATGACTGCCTCGATAAAAGAAATTACTAAAAATACCAATGAATCATCTACTAAATCAAACCAAGCGATGCATATGGCAAAAGATGCTAATAATATCATCCAAGTGCTAGGTGAAAGTAGTTTGGATATTGGTAACGTCATTAAAGTTATTACCTCTATTGCACAACAAACAAACCTACTCGCCCTTAATGCAACAATTGAGGCTGCAAGAGCGGGTGAAGCAGGGAAAGGTTTCGCGGTTGTTGCAAATGAAGTTAAAGAACTTGCAAAACAAACAGCTAATGCAACAGAAGATATTTCGAAGAAGATTGAGGCCATTCAAAATGACTCTCAATCTGCTGTAACCTCTATTGAATCTATAACTGGCGCCATTAGTGATCTTAATAATATCGCTTCCAATATTGCCAGTGCTATGGAAGAACAAGCAGCGACAACTAATGAAGTTGCACGAGTGGTTACCCAATCCTCTCAAGGGGTGCAACAAATCTCGGAAAATATTCAGCAAGTATCCACCGCTGCGGAACAAACAGGCAGAGGTGCAAATGATATGCAAGGTGCAGCGAAAAATCTGGCCGATCTTGCAAGTAATCTTCATGATCTGGTAAACCAAGTAAAAAATATTTAAAAAGCTAACCTAAAGGGTTAGAATGAAATCATGGATAATTATCAAAAAATAAATACGGTCTGTCTTTTCATTTTAACTTCTATTGCTGTGGCCTTTGTGTTAGCCACCACCAAGGTGATTCTTATCCCTTTTACGCTCGCTGTTTTTATATCATTGGTATACTCACCTTTTATACGTTTTATACAG
>JBFEUX010000304.1:0-2942 GCA_041547255.1 Bacteriovoracaceae bacterium | reverse complement strand
TTCAATTTACTATCAGCATTTTCAAAATTTTCCTGACGTAAAAGAGTGAACAAATCCCTCTTATTATTTACAGGCAATGCCAAAATAGGATTAAGTCTAGCCTGAGAACTATCATATTTAACGGCCTTAAAATCAATTTGTACTTTATGCCCAGTCATGTCTACTTTCGCTATATTTTCATGATGCATAATAAGATTATGAAAACTAGGACAAGAAACGAGATTAGGTGCAATATTTAGTAATTTGGCCATCGTATGATATTGACGGTAATAACTTAAAAAATAAATCTGTCGATTTGATAAGTTTTGCGCCTCTTTAACTTGCTTTATATTCATGGATGCAGGCTTTCTCGCGGCTGTCTTTATCGCCTCAGTGGCAATAAAAAAATCTGGTTTTTCATAGTCTTGCTGATCAATACTTACTCGATCAAGACCAACTACTTTCATCAGATTTATGTCAGTGGCACATCCACTAAGTAATAATAAACATAAAAGATACTTGCTCATATCATCTCTCCTACAGCTATTTATTTAATCGGCATTTGGAAATATTCCTTCACTCGTAACCCCTCTCCCAGAACAGGAGGAAAAATTTACTAAACTAAACTTGAGTAATACGTTGCACTTTTATTAGACTTTTAATAACTTATTCTTATGAAATATTGGCTTATGAAATCAGAACCTGACACATTTTCTATCGATGATTTAAAAAATGCCCCTCACAAAGTAGAATCCTGGGATGGAGTACGAAATTATCAAGCAAGAAATTTCATGCGTGATGAAATGAAAAAAGGAGATCTGGTATTATTTTATCATTCTAGCTGCAAAATTGTCGGTGTAGCGGGAATCGCTGAAGTGGCCAAAGAGTCTCACCCAGATTTAACGGCGCTAGATAAAAAAAGTGCTTACTATGATCCCAAGGCGACACAAGATGATCCCCGTTGGTATATGGTCGCTATTAAATGGAAAAAAACTTTTAAACGAATCATCAGCTTGAATGAATTAAAAAAGCATGCTGCTTTAAAAGATATGAAACTACTTCAAAAGGGCAACCGTCTGTCTATAATGCCAGTCAGCCCAGAAGAATTCGATACAATTATAAAATTAGAAAACAACTGAAGTATAATTTCCGTTGGGATAAGTCTTATTATCAACTTGAACACTAAATCTCTTAGTATTGCTCTGACCTTTCACTTGGATAATGAAACTATAATTTCCTTCCGGTAAAACTTTATAGAACTCACCATGAGAAAAGCCAAACTCACCTTTTGGTACATACTTGTCTCCGGCGTCTTTCAAAATTTTTACAGTTCCACTTTTCTGAGAATTTGCAAGTTTAAAACCGGCACCTTGATGTACTGATTTTAGATAGGCAAGCATACTATCTTTATTATCTTTATAAAAACTTGGAATCGCAGTATAGCTAGGCCATTTTGCATTAGATAACTCAATGGTAACTTGTAAGTCGTCATACCAAATATAAGACCAATCTTGCATTCCCCCTCTTAACACATACCAATCTGCTCCATTGGTAATACCACCATTAAAAGAACGTGAATTACGCATGTCTGGATTTAAGTCTGCATAGCGTTTAGATAAATCCTTCAAAAAGGCATTAAAGGGATGGCGAGTATATGATGAATCCCAAGGGTAATTAACAACAATGGCACCACCATGAAAATTTGCTGACAAGGCAAAGTTTCTTTCTGCTTGAAACTTCATCAAGGCCTTAGTTTCTGGCTGACGCCCATCAGACCCATTACGATCTCCCCTGATCCAATCAGGGAAATTACGATTCAAATCATAGCCATTAGCATTGGCCCTTTGTCGTCGTTTGGAACCGTCCGGATTCATAGAAGGCATAATATAAATTTCAGTATTGTTAACCAACTCAGTAATTTTAGCATCTTTACCATAGCCATCGATGAGATCTCTAATAAAAAACTGAGTTAATTCTCTTCCGGTGATCTCATCTCCATGCATACTGGAAATATATTTAAACTCAGGCTCTACTTCGTCTTGATCCACATTATCAGAAATTTTTACAACCCACAGATCTCTTCCATCAACCGACTTTCCAATTGAGAAAATTTTGGCAATTTTAGGGTTTTTACTGACCTGTTTTTTCAAAAAAGCAGTTAGCTCTTCAAAACTAGGATAATCTGCAAAATCAGCATGCTTATGTAGTGATTTTTGATGATGAGATGATTTTTTTGAATATGAATATCCTAGCATATCTAGATATTCGCCCGTTCCTTTTGGCCCATATAATTCAAAGCCCTCAGGCGAGATATGATCAACAATGAGTTCCGGCTGCTTTTTGATATCCTCTAAAGCCTTTAGATTGGAAACAAACAATTCTTCTTCGATTTTTCCATCCATTGCATACAAAGGTAAACTGACTAGTAGAAGCGATAAAATTTTAAGCATATAAATCTCCTGAAGTAGAGTATATTGATACTATATAAGCACTAGGAAACCAATAGATTGTAAGAAAATGATATCTTTTACATATCGAATCAAGTCAATAAATTCAACAACTTAAGGTTTATTATCTAAAAACGTAGAGACGATTGCGTGAAGAATAAACTGCTAAAAAATCTTCTGCCAACACAGATGTGCCAAAAACAGCTGATTGGTCACTTCCTAGATCAAATTGCGCCAATTGCTTAAAGTTATCTTTATTTAAATGAAAGATTTTCTCCCCCATCGTCGTGACGACTAGGCCATTTTTCCATTCTAAAACCGAGCTAATTCCCTCATCGGTTACTTTTCGCTTTTTTAAGATTTTTCCGTAGCGATCAACTTGATATAGGCTTCCTGTAACACTGCCTACGATAATGCTGTCTTTTAACTTAAGCGGTGTATGAGATTGATAGAGCTCGATCGTCCTTTCAATCACTCCATTACTTGGATTCACCATACGCATTGGGCCTGCAGCTG
>JBFEUX010000423.1:0-1003 GCA_041547255.1 Bacteriovoracaceae bacterium | reverse complement strand
TTTGGTTATGGAGATATTACTGGCGAAAATTCATTAAATTTTTGGAGTAATATTAAAAAAGTTACTACTAAATGGAAGATGCAAAACGATCACAATTGGATGAGCTAATAAAAGGATTAGATAATGACAACGGAACAAATCAAAGACATGGAGTTTAGAAGGGCCAATCATGTGGTTTTAACTTCTCACTTAAACCAAATTTTTAAAGAGTCTTTGCCTATTAATTGGGGAGCAAAAGATCCTAAACAAAGAGGGCCTGTTATCGCCACAATCTCTGATAAAGAAAATAGAAACGCTATCGGCACTCATAGCGGCTCTTATACAATTTATCGAGCGCTTTCTATTGCTAAGGGTGATTTTTCAATGAATCACAGACCAGATCTTGAAAATACCCACGCCACGACTTCTATTGGACCTTACGATTCATGGTACAACGCTGAATCGATGGTTTCGATTGATCCTTTTGGTGGCCATGTTCAAGACTATTATAAAGATGAAATTAAGCAAGGCCTTAATATCAAACCAACAATCGCTGTTACTCAAGCGAGATTACAGCTGCCGGAAATCTATGAAGCGATTAACAAGGGGCGCCTAAAGCCTGATGGTAAAGTGATTACAGAAAATGGTGATATTAATGTCACCAAAGTTGCGATTGAGCCTGTTTGGTATTTACCAGGCATTGCTAAAAGATTGGATATTTCAGAGGGGGAATTAAGAAAGATCTTATTTAATGAAACCGGTGGAATGTTTCCTGAACTTGTGACCCGCCCAGATTTAAAAGTTCTGCTCCCACCTATTGGTTCTTCTACTGCCTATATTTTTGGAAATGTAAAAGACCTTGCTAACCCAGAAGTTGAACTTAGCTGTCGAGTGCATGATGAATGTAATGGATCAGATGTATTTGGTTCTGATATTTGTACTTGTCGTCCTTATTTAACGTATGGAATCGAGCACGCTGCAAAAACAGCGCAGAATGGTGGTGTTGGCTTAATCGTTTATTTTA
>JBFEUX010000344.1:0-2215 GCA_041547255.1 Bacteriovoracaceae bacterium | reverse complement strand
GCTGAAGTAAACACACCTGCTGCACCTAAAATACCATTCTTATTAAACACAGGCATTAAGGCCGATGTTCCAACTTTCTGTCCGATTGCATCGAAAGTTCTTATAGGAATCGCAATTCCAACGGCCTCAGCACCTGGGGCCAAACTTAAATAAACAGTCGCTTTTCCTAAAGGAATTTTTAAAACAGGATTGTCATTAATCAATGGTAGTACCGAACCATTAGGTAAACGAACTGCGGCCAATTCCAAATTCGCGGCTTCAGATACATTAACTTCCATTTTAAGTTCATTTGTACCGTCGGGAGAAATACCAAGGGAAATCTGTCCAATTTCTTTGCCTATCTTAGGTAAGATAATTGGAAAGCTGGCGGTTGGTAACTGTAAATTACCAATCCCAAGATCGGCGGAAAGTTGTAGCACGATATCATTATCAACGATTGCAGTTGATACATCGATATCATCCACCATGGGTTTTTGGGAACCACAAGACATAAGGGAAAGTAACGAAAACATCAGAATAATGCCTCTAAGAGATTTTGTAATAGTCATAAACATACCTGAAAGACGAAGCGAAGCTTCAATAAGAAATTCTTGGACTGCTCACACCTAACGTACCACTAACACAAACGTACCACCGCAAACTAAGAAGTTGGAATACATGAGGAGGAATTCCTCAAATGCTGTATAGCAGCATAATAACAGAGTTTTACAATCAACACAATTAGGGATTATAAAGAAATCATTAAACTTGCCTAAAATTAAAGGTTTATTAATGAAAAAAATATACTTCTATTTTGATTTTCTCTCCCCCTTTTCTTATTTTGCTTGGATAAATCACACGAAATTCTTTGCCGCATACCCCGATATAGAAGTGGTTTACAAACCTGTGCTTATGGGAAAACTCTTCTCGCATCACGAATTTAGAGGCCCAGGAGAGATTCCTGCTAAACGAAACTATGAATTAAAAAAGTGCTTTCGCTATGCTGAGAAAAACCATATTAAATTTCATCCTCCTCACAGTTTTCCTTTTAACCCCTTGGCCATTATTCGTATCGCAACAAAACATGCGAGTGGCGCAAATCAAAAAATAGTCATTGATGGGATCTTTGATCTCGTTTGGGGAGAAGGAAAAATATTAGAAGACCCCGAGTTAATAAAACAAGAGTTTACTTCAAGAAATCTCGATACGGAATATATTGAAAGGTCTTTTGAGCGAGAAGCAAAGACTGAGCTAAAGGCCAATATAAAGGAGGCCATCGAAGCAAATATTTTTGGTGTTCCCACTTTTGCTATCGATGATGAATACTTTTGGGGTAATGACAGCTATGAAGATTTAACTAATTATCTTGCCGACAATGACAATTACAACAAAGAGCATTATAATAAACTTATAAAGTAAACTTTTTTAATAAGGCACATAGGCACTCATGAGTACAAAACTGATCAATCAACTAAGTAAATCACTCACCGAAATTATTAGTGAGACCAATGGTATTAGCATCTCAGATACGTTGGACCTGGCAGCGCTAGCAGAGTTCTCACGAGAAAATGCTGCTATCAGAAAAGCTATCAATGAATTTAGAAAACTTTTAGCAAGCTTTCAAACTGATGATGTAGACATACAAACATTACTTAATCACCCCCTATCAGATGCCCTTAAATTATTTTTAAAAAATTTTCCTATTCACTATCGAGAGGAACATATCCATTTAACGGGATCCCTTACTGCCGACTTTGTTTACCCACGTTTAAAACAACTACTGGAAGGGCCTCACAAAGATTTATATTGGAGCAAGATCCGAGCGGTCTATGGTGATGACGTCAGAATTGAAAGTGAAGACGATGTAAATGATCTTTTAAGACTTAAAGAAGATGAACAATTTCTACGCTATTTGGAAATTCTTTTGCTTCCTAAACTAATTCTTACTGATCGCGATGCCCATAAGGCCGCAGCTTTTCATATGGCATCAGAACTTTATCACTCCTACAATGTTGGATTTATTCGTTTGAAATTTACTTTTTCCAGAGCGACTAAAAACGACAAGGAGTCCATCCCCGGATTGGAAAAGCTAACGGAAGAAGATGTAGTACTGGGTCTATATGACGGTTTCATGGAGTTTAAGAAGAAAGTTCCTGAATTTAATTTTGTACTCTCTCCTTGTTTTAGAAAGGAAGCTGATTTTTACGATACTAATAGGTATGCTTCTAAAAAGGAT
>JBFEUX010000404.1:0-1236 GCA_041547255.1 Bacteriovoracaceae bacterium | reverse complement strand
TGTTGATGATCAGCACTTCCTAGAGGTTCAAAAAGATTTTGCTAAAAATATTATTTGTGGCTTTGCACAGGTAGACGGCACTAAGATTGGAATTGTTGCCAACCAACCACAGGTGCTTGCTGGTTGTTTGGATATAGATTCATCTGCGAAGGCTTCGCGCTTTATTCGTTTTTGTGATGCTTTTGATATACCTATTCTGACCTTAGTCGATGTACCGGGATTTTTACCAGGGACTGACCAGGAATACGGAGGAATTATCCGTCATGGGGCGAAATTACTGTATGCCTACTCAGAAGCGACAGTTCCCATGGTGACCCTGATTACCAGAAAAGCGTATGGGGGAGCTTATGACGTTATGGCCTCTAAGCATATTGGGGCAGATATTAATTTAGCTTATCCAACCGCTGAAATTGCGGTTATGGGAGCTGATGGTGCCGTAAACATTATTTTTAGAAATGAATTGAAAGGTTTAAGCGGTAAAGAGTTTGATGAGAAGAAAGCAAGTTTGGTTTCGGACTATGAAGATCAATTTGCTAATCCATATAAAGCGGCTGCTTTGGGCTATGTAGATGAAGTTATCTATCCTGAAGATACTCGTGAGAAAATTTGTAAGTACTTTGCATTTTTAAAAGATAAAAAGATCTCTAGACCTAAGCGTAAGCATGGGAATATCCCTCTGTAGCTTAAATATGCAGGTTAAAGGTTAAATGATGAAGAGAATATTGATTTGTAATAGAGGTGAAATAGCGATTCGAATTGCGAAGGCGATTAGAGAGCTAGGTCATATCGCTGTCGGCTGTTGGACGGATAATGAATTAGAGCCACCACATCTTGAGTTCTGTGATGTTTGGTTGCACTTAAAAGGTAGCAACAACACGGAAACTTATCTGAATATGGATCAGATAATTGAACTTATCAAAGAACATAAGATAGATGCAGTTCATCCAGGTTATGGATTTTTGGCTGAGAATACGACCTTTGCTAAAAAGCTTGAAGATCTTGGGGTAATTTTCATTGGGCCAAACTCCTTTGCCATTGAAAAAATGGGGGATAAAGCGATTTCCAAACAGATGGCAAAAGATGCGGGAGTTCCGGTCATTCCAGGTTCAACTGGTGAAATCGAGAATGCCGAAGAAGCCAAAAAAATTGCAAAAGAAATAAAATATCCAGTTTTACTTAAAGCGGTTGCCGGTGGTGGCGGTAAGGGAATGCGGGTATGTTTTGACGAAACAGAGC
>JBFEUX010000027.1:0-20640 GCA_041547255.1 Bacteriovoracaceae bacterium | reverse complement strand
TAACTTTAATCCTGGAACTCTATCCCGATGGAAAAGAGCGTATGCGAATCCTAAAAAGAAGGCCTTAAATCTTCTTACAATGTCGTATAAAAACAGGGGTAAGACAAAACGAATTAGGATCCGCAACGGATCCTTTTTTTTTATTTTCGACCGGAAGAGGCCAAGGTTCTTTCGAAAGTCTCCACCTTGCTCTCTTTGCCAGCAAAGTTTAACATAAAAGCCAAATTGAATAATATAAGTACCAAAACAAACTTCATAGTTTACCTATCGGCTGAAATATACAATCTTTAAGACTTTTATTTACGTCTTGTTGTTTTTTTCTTAGTTGCCTTGGTAATTTTTTTATAAACTGCTTTTTTGGCGTCTTCTTTGCTCTTCATAATGGCCTCAAGCTTGTCTCCGACCTCATTGAGCTCCTTTATTAACTCTTTTTTGATACGGGCAGCAGAGGCAACTATTTTTTGCCACTCAGCGATTTTGGCCTTATCTTCTTTGATCATCAGAGTACGTTTGGCCACTTCTTCTTTAGTCATGCGGTAGATGGCCATATCAGCAAGATATTCTGAATATTTAAATTTCTTTGAGGTTAGATATTCAACATAGGCTTTACGGTTGGCCTTTTTCTCGGCAACAGCATAATGCTTTTCTTTAATAAAACGGATAATTTCACTATTCTTTGCTAAACGCTCTTTAGCATCTAGGATTAAAAGCTCATAACGCTTTTTTACAATTTTAAGGCGCTCAGCAGTGAAAATTTCAATTATTTGTTCGGCCTTATCTAGAACTTTAACTCCACGCTCAGATATTAATGTATAGTTTGGACTTAACGAAGCTGATGTACCCATCACCTTTTCAACTTCTTCCAAAGTTGGTGTCTGGCCACGCTTAAAAACCAGCTCTATCATTACATGATTATCAACAGTAGAATCGATATAATCTTTAATAAAATCATTATCGATGTGCTTATTTAAAAACTTGTAGATTTTTTTAGCATCGTAACCACGAGGTAATTCGACGATAAAGATCTTATCGCCAATTTGCTTAAATCCCATTTTAAAATGAATTTTTCCGTTGCGTTCTACCTCTATTGCCTCAGTGTAGTTTCTTACCCATGGTTTAATTTTTCGAGCTGAACCAGTTTCTACAAATTGAATCATCGATTTAATAATATCTTTGTGGTTAAAGCTTGGGATGACAGAAGAAAAACCTGTCCCAATCCCCTCAGCACCATTAAGAAGCATCAAAGGTAGCTTAGGCAGAAGTCCAACAGGTTCCATAACCTTTTCATCATAGTTAGGTACCATTTGAACTTGGTTCATATCATCAAAAAGTAAAAGCTTGGCAACTTCACCCAGTTTACATTCAATATATCTTCCAGCTGCAGCCTGGGTTTCCATTCGTTCCCCAAAATAACCTTTTTTATCGATCAGCGGGTAGTTATTAGAAAAGGTATAATCCTGGGCCAGATTAACAATAGAACTTTCAACCGAGGCGGGTCCATGGGGATGAAGAGTAAGAACTAACCCTGTAAGTCCTGTGACCTTCATAAGTCCTTTCGATTGATTACGCCATAAAGTAAATAATATTCGTCTTTGACTGGGTTTTAACCCATCTTGCAAATAAGGAATCGCGCGATCCATCAGTGTATAAATCTGATAGGTTCGATATTCATCTTTTACAATTGCTTCTAAGGGAATTGCTTCTAATGAGTGTAAATAAGTTGGTTCCATATCATCCATAATCTATTACCTTCTCGTCTTTTTCTTCGCAGTTTTTTTCTTAGCTACTTTTTTCTTAGCTACTTTTTTCTTGGTCACCTTTTTTTTAGCTACTTTTTTCTTAGCCACTTTCTTTTTTGCAGTGGCCTTTTTAGTGACAGTATCTTTAGCGCTCTTTTTGGCCACCTTTTTGGTGGTCGTCTTGCCGCCAGAAGTTTCTTCATCTAAAAGAAGATCTTTTCGCAGCTGAGTGTCCTTTCCAAAGCAAGTATGTAGCATGTACTTAGCTGCTTCTAAGTGATCGACTGTTATCTTTGTGTAATTATCACGACTCAAAACATATTTAAAGGCCTCAGGACTCATTTCCCCCAAACCTTTGTTTCTTTGAATCTCTTTAATAACTAAACCTTTTTGTTTTTTTATACTCTCCAACTCCCCTTCACTTTCAGCGTAAATTGGATCCTTACTGGTAATGACTTCAAAAAGTGGTGCTTTCGCTATTTGAATACAGCCATGCTCAAACAGCTCAGGCCAGTAAGTGAAAAAGAAATTTGTCAGTAGTGTATTAATATGGCCACCATCAACATCTGAATCGGCCAAGAAAACAATTTTTGAGTAACGAAGATTATCAAGATCTGCGGGTTGACCAATAATCAGACCTACCGATGCCATTATATCTGAAAACTCCTGGTTATTCAGAACATCTTTAATGGTTGCCTGGGTAACATTCATGGGTTTACCTCTTAGAGCAATCCCGCCTTGATATAATTTATTACGAGCTGAGCGCAACCCGCCAATTGCTGAATCTCCTTCACATATAAACAAGGTACATTGCGAACGATCTTTTCTTTCATTGGCATCTAAAAGCTTCTCCACACGTTGTTTTTTTTGCTTTTTCCCTTTTTTAGAAGCATCTTTTAAGGCCGCAAAACGTACACGAGATTTAGCACGCTCTATAATATGTGCTAGATAATCCTTATTGTTACGAATAAATTTGGCCATGTACTTTGTCATAAACTGTTCAATGGCCTTATCAAGATCAGCATCTCTAACAAGCTTTCTTTTGGTCTGGGATTCAAATCTTGGGTTAGGCATAATGATACCGATAACAAATGTCATCCCACTTAAAATATCATTATCAACCAAGGTGACCTTGGACTTCTTTGCTTCTCTTTCCAATTTATCTTTGATGATATTGATAAAAAGTCTTTTAACCCGGTCGTGATGAAAACCTCCATCAAACGTAGGTGTCGAGTTAACAAAAGAAATGAATTTTTCTCTTTCTTCACTTTTTTGATCTAAAACTACAGATACATTAATATCGATCAGCGCCTTATATTTTTTCTTTTTGGCGTTAACACCATGGAAAGTAAATTTATCATCAGCAATAAGCTGAGCATGATGATGGCTCACACGTTGGGCCAATTCAAACAAGCCTTTTTTGTAGTGATAAGTTTTACCATTAAAGACAAATCTAAGCCCTGGATTATTATAAGCAAGGTCAATAATTCTTTTTTCTAAAAGCTCTTTGTCGATCTTGATATTCTTATAAACTTCTTTGGCCAGTTTAATTTGAATTTTAACCCCAGAAGCGCCCTTAAAAGGCTTTGGTTTAGTCTTATTAATTTTGAGAGCACCATCTAGAAATTTAAAAGTTTGCTCTTTCTTACTATTGTAATGTTTAACGGTAACAATAAACTCATCAGAGGTAAGACAGGTGGCCGCGGCCCCTAACCCATTTTGTCCCAGGGTTCTGTAGAGATATCCCTTTTCATCAACTTCGGCATCTTTGAATTTAGAACCTGTTCTAAATTCGGAATAAACCATTGGCACTTTATTTAAAGGGAAGCCAATACCATTATCTTCAATGGTTACCGTTTCTCCATCATCACTGAGAGTTGTCCTTACCTCTGTAACATGCCCCCGATAGAACTCATCAATACAATTATCCAAGATTTCTTCAATGGCCTTGGATTTTGCCTGATGAAATTTTACTGTTTTAAATTCCAAAGAATGTTCTGTGTATACATAGGTATCGAGCTCTTCGATATCATTTGAACCAAAAACCAGGGTCACCCGATTACGGCAATGCCATCTTTGGTCTTTTGCCTCAATCTCAGCTTCTTTTACTTTCTTAGATTTTCTTTTAACCTCTTTTACGGCCATTAGCTTGAATCCTTTCAATAAGTAATTTCATATTTTCAGTACCTTAGGTTAATTTGTGTGAAGCATTGTGAAAAGTCTAATTGCGTTATACTATTTTATTTTTAATAATATTTGTATGAAAGCTTTTGGAATTATTATATTTTTTACTGTTATTTTTCCAATGATATCTCTCGCTGATTACGACCTGGAAAAATATCTCAATGCCAAATGGAAACTTTCTAAGACACAAAAAAAATATCTAGAGCAAGGACAAATTCTAGCAGACGCCACTGTGGAAACAATTGAGGACAAACAAACCTTCGAACTCAAGGTATTTGCTTATCACCGTAAGCAATGTCGCAAGGTTCTTAGAAAAATATCCTTATTTGAATCGTATAAAGACTGGATTAGTTTTATCCATTACTCAACATATCAAGAAAAGCCTAATCTTTTGACATTTAAGGCCAATCATCCGCTATTACCATACCCTATGATTATTTATATAATCACTGAACGTCCTAGCAAGAAAGGTCGCTATCCCTTCACATTTCCCAGTGGCCTATTTGGAGGGTTAAAAGGTTATTTCGAAATTACTGAATTTAATAATCGCTGTCTTTTTTTCGCAAGATCCAATTGGTTCGGCCAGAAAACCAAACTACCTGATCTTGTGATCGAGATTTTTTCTGAAACATTAAGTCAGTTAGGCGGTGAAATGCTCTTGCGTAAAACTTAATTAGCTCTTGGCCATGGCTAGAATTTCATATCTAATTTTCTGAGTTCACTATGTCTGCAAAATCTATTTTGCATATCAGCGTTTGTCAGTCTTATCTGCTTTTGAATACAAGATTCATTACTTGCATATTTTTTAATGGGAGCACAGCTCACTTGGGGATTTTCAAGTCTTTCATCAATTTCTCTTTGCAGTTTACAACGCTTAAATTCTGACTCCACAGTACAGACCCAGTGCTTGGCCTCACAATCGTAAAGCAGATATTCTCCCCTCTCATATTTGGCCGAAAGAAATGGATCCAAGAGCAATATATCGAGTGCTTTATCATTCTCCACAGCCGCTTCAGTCTGGGCAGCCTTAATGGCCTGCTGCTTAAGCTTGCCTTCCACTGCCCAGCCAAGCTGATAAAAAAATAAAGTGCTTGCTAGCGTGAGAATAATTTTACTCATATAACTTCTCGTGTTATTAATATAAAGTTTGATATGTAAACTATATCGACAATTTATTTGATGAACTTGATTAGGATATTTATGAAATTCGCCCAGCACAACAAAATCTATCAACTATTAAGCGAGCAAATTATAAGAACGCTCAAACATCTAGATAGCAGTATAGAAATAACAGCTGACGAAATATACCCAACTTTATCCCCTCCACCTAAGGCGAATATGGGAGATATCGCATTCGGTTGTTTCATACTGGCGAAGAAGATGAAACAAGCACCAAATCAACTAGCAAATAGCTTACAGGAACATATTGCGAGTGAAGGCATAATAAGTGAAGCTAAAGCTTTTGGCCCTTATTTAAATTTTTATCTAAATCCGGCCAAACTTAATTCCCTTATTTTAGAGGATATACTTGATGGTAAATTCTTTGAAAACGAACTCACAGTTGATGCTCCGAAAACCATTATTGAATATTCACAACCTAATACTCATAAAGAAATGCATGTGGGACATATGCGAAACCTATGCCTAGGTAACGCCTTGGTTAATCTCTACCGCTATGCCAATATTGAAACCATCTCAACGACCTTCCCTGGAGATGTGGGAACCCATGTGGCCAAATGTTTGTGGTATTATAAAAAACACAATAGCGAAGCTCCTCCTCAAGAAAGAAAAGGTGCTTGGCTGGGTACGCTATACACTAAGGGCAACAACCTTTTAGAAAGCCAAATAGGGACTCCTCAAGCCGATACCAATCGCGAAGAACTCACTGAAATATTGAAACAATTGCACGCCCAAAGCGGAGAATATTATGAGCTTTGGCAAGAAACCAAGGCTTGGTCAGTTGAGCTAATGCAAGAAGTTTACAAATGGGCCAACGTTGATTTTGACAGCTGGTACTGGGAAAGCGATGTAGATGCTGATTCAGTGGCCCTCGTTAAGCAATACTATGAAAAAGGTATTTTTGTTAAAGACGATGGGGCCATTGGTATTGACCTTACCGAAGACAAACTAGGATTTTGTTTACTACTAAAATCGGATGGCACAGGGCTTTATGCTACTAAAGATTTAGAACTTGCCCGCCGTAAATTTGAAGATCAACATGTAGAACAAAGTATTTATGTGGTAGATAACCGCCAGGCATTACATTTCAAGCAAGTATTTAAGACCTTGGAAATAATGGGCTTTGAAAATGCTAAAAATTGTTATCACCTACAGTATGAAATGGTGGAATTACCGGATGGGGCCATGAGCTCACGTAAAGGTAATATTGTCCCTATACAAACCTTAATTGATCAAATGGTGGCAATGATTAAAACATCCCACCTGTCCAAGTACCAGGGAGAATGGCAACAGAGTGAAATTGACCTGGTTGCAAATCAAGTTGCTGCCGGGGCGATTAAATATGGTATGACCAAAGTAGACTCCAATAAAAAAATTGTTTTTGATATGAATGAATGGCTAAAGTTAGATGGGGAATCTGGCCCATATATCCAATATGTGTATGCCCGTATTAATAGCCTACTGAATAAATTGGGTGAAATTCAAACTCCAAACTACGCAGTACTGACCCATGAGCTGGAGAGAGAACTTATTTTAAAACTATCAACATTTAATACCGTGATTGAAACTTGTCTAAAACAGAACAAAACTCACCCACTATGTGGTTTTCTCTATGAAGTGGCCAAAGCCTTTAACTCTTTCTATGCTGAATGCTCGGTTATTAATGCTGGCTCTGACGATTTAAAATTTGCTCGTGCCAGCCTATGTGAGGCGGTGGCATTATCACTGGCCAAAGGTCTCTCATTATTAGGAATTGAAGGCCCTAAGCGAATGTAAACGGCGAAAGATTAGACGAGTTCCTGAATAAAGAGATTAAGCTCATCTGGCAAAAAACTATCTGCCAATTCAAAACCCACACGCATTGAATAAAATGATTTTCCCAATTTTTTATAGCGAAATTTTTGCATATGACGCTGAATTATGCGGATCGGTTCATTTAACTTCTTATTACCAAGATGAGTGATGAAAATATCAGAACAATTTTTTACAAATTTATGATTCTGCCCGGAAACAATAACACAAATCCCATTCTGTGAAATATCAAAGACCTGGAATTTTAAGCTACTTTCTGTATTTAATTCGTCATCATGCTTAAGAGACAACATAACCATTTTTTCTGTTTGTAAATCAAATGTGGTTCGTAACTCCCTTCGGGTCTCAACGGCTTGAATACTTTCCAACTTAGGAATATACGCAACAAGTGAAGTGTTATTCATTTTCTTTATCTTGGTTTTAAACATTGCCCCACGAAACTCCAATTTCACATAAAGATCACTGGTCGTGTGTATTGCTAAATCACTAAATGGATCTCGTAATTTAATAATTAATTCAGTGTCATGTTCATCTAGTTTAAGCTCTTTAACCTGAAAAACAGCACGCTCTCCACTGTGATTTTGCCATAAAAAACATTCTTCACTGTGGCCATGAAGAATAATAGATTTAAATTCAGCTAGTGAGTTCGCCTCACGATATTTACCTTTCATACATCTATCTTATCGCAAACTATGGCCAAACATTTAAAATTTAGAGCTAAATAGGCAATTTAAAGGGTTATTACAGTATTAAATAACATAATATTAGTAACTTACAGGTCTCACCATAAGATGCCAAAACAAGAAGCAAGTAGAAGGGCCTTTAAGACCGTTTTTATCGCCTACAATCTATGGCGGATTAGGTGATTGTCAAAGAAAAATTAGGGTGTTATACAGTCAGCACAAAATAAGTTAAAGTTTACCCTATTTAAAACAAGGGATGATAAAGTGTTAAAAATAAACAAAAAAATGGAGTACGCCCTCATCGTGCTCAAACATTTTGAAAAGGCCAGTGCCAGTGAGTTAGTGACGGCAAGATCCATCTGTGATTTATACCATGTCCCCTTTGATACCACATCAAAAGTCATGCAAATTATGAATAACCACGGCATCCTGGAATCTATCCAAGGAATCAAAGGTGGCTATAAAGTAAAAGTGGATCTGAGCTCACTCAACTACCTGGAGTTAAGCGAAATTATCGAAGGTAAAAGCATTACCCACAATTGTAAAAATATAAATTGTTCTATTATTGAAACTTGTAATATTACTGGGCCCATTCAAAAACTCAATGAATACCTTATCTACTTTTTTAAAACACTGTCTATTAAAGAACTATTAGATGAAGGGCCAGGGCCAGCAAGTTTGATCTTTGAAAAAATACAGGAAAGGTAAACATATATGAGTGAAGAAATAAATAAGAGAATTAGCGAAGATTATAAATGGGGATTTGAATCTGCCATTGAAATGGAAGAATTTCCCAAAGGGCTTAATCCAGATATCATTCGCTTGCTTTCTCAAAAGAAAAATGAACCACAGTGGCTCTTGGATTATCGTCTCAAAGCCTATGAAAAATGGACAAAAATGCAAGTGCCAAAATGGACTGCATTCGAAATACCCGACATAGATTTTCAAGACCTATATTATTATGCCAAACCAAAAGTGCAGGCCGAAAAAGCAAAAAGCCTGGATGAACTTGATCCGGAGCTTTTGGCCACCTTTGAAAAGCTAGGGATTCCCTTGCAAGAGCAAAAGCGTATCTCGGGCGTAGCAGTTGATGCCGTTTTTGATTCCGTAAGTTTAGGAACGACTTGGAAAGAAGAACTAGAAGAAGCTGGTGTTATTTTTTGTTCTATTTCCGAAGCGGTGGAAAAATACCCAGAGCTCGTGAAAAAATACTTAGGCACTGTCGTTCCCACTACTGATAACTTTTACGCTGCTCTTAATTCCGCTGTATTTACTGATGGATCCTTTGTGTATATTCCCAAAGGAGTAACATGTCCGATGGATTTATCTACTTACTTCAGAATAAATGCGAAAGAAACCGGACAATTTGAGAGAACGCTGATTGTTGCGGATGAAGGGAGTTATGTTAATTATCTAGAAGGTTGTACCGCACCTCAAAGAGATGAAAATCAATTGCATGCTGCGATTGTAGAATTGGTCGCTCTAGACAATGCGGAAATAAAATACTCAACCGTACAAAACTGGTATGCCGGAGACAAAGATGGCAAAGGTGGCATTTATAATTTTGTCACCAAACGCGGTCTATGCGCAGGCGTTAATTCCAAGATATCCTGGACCCAGGTAGAAGCTGGATCGGCCATTACCTGGAAATACCCTAGTTGTATTTTAAAAGGTGATAATTCCCAAGGGGCCTTTTATTCGGTTGCCCTTACCAATCACAAGATGAAAGCAGATACGGGAACCAAAATGATTCATATTGGCAAAAACACCAAGTCGACAATCATCTCAAAAGGGATTTCCGCGGATGAGTCACAAAATGTTTATCGCGGTGAAGTCAAAATGATGCCAAGTGCTCAGGGTGCCAGAAACTTTTCTCAATGTGATTCCATGCTTATTGGTAATAACTGTAGTGCAGATACCTTCCCATATATTGATGTAAAAAACCCAACGGCGACCGTAGAGCATGAGGCCAGCACCTCCAAGATATCGGCTGACCAGTTATTTTACCTGCAGTCCCGCGGGATCGACAGCGAAAAGGCAATCAGTCTTATAGTTAATGGTTTCTGCAAAGATGTTTTTAAAACCTTGCCACTAGAGTTCTCGGTGGAAGCAGTAAAACTTATAGAAATGAAATTAGAAAATTCAGTAGGATAAAAGAGGAAAATAAATATGTTAAATCTGGAAAATATTCACGCTAAAGTTGAAGGAAATGAGATTTTAAAAGGGATTAATTTAGAAATTAAACCAGGGGAAGTTCATGCGATCATGGGGCCTAATGGTTCGGGTAAGTCTACCCTATCCAAGGTTATAGCTGGACATCCGGAATACGAACAAACAGATGGAAAAATTGAATTAAATATCAATGGAAAGATGCAAGATATCGCTGAACTAGAGGCCAGTGAACGAGCACGCGAAGGAATCTTTCTGGGCTTTCAATACCCGGTAGAGGTACCTGGAGTTACAAATATCAATTTCATGCACGAAGCTTTTAATGCCCTTTGCGAACACCAAGGTGCAGAAACGATGGATGAAGCAAGCTTTAGAGAATTCGTTAAATCTAAACTACCGATTCTAGAAATGCGCGAGGATTTTCTGGATCGCGCCGTAAATGAAGGCTTCTCCGGTGGAGAGAAAAAGAAAAATGAGATTCTACAAATGCTTATTCTTAATCCACGAGTTGCCTTTTTAGATGAAACTGACTCTGGTTTAGATATCGATGCCCTCAAAACAGTGTCCAAAGGTGTTAATACCTTAAAATCCAAATACAATGCCATTGTCCTAATCACTCACTATCAAAGACTACTTGATTATATTCAACCCGATTTTGTACATGTCCTATACAAGGGGAAAATAATTAAATCTGGGGACAAATCGTTGGCCTTAGAGTTAGAAGAAAAAGGTTATGATTGGTTAATTGGAGATCATCAGTAATGGAGACAATGCAATTTTACCAGCAGGATGCTCAAAAATATTTTAGTGAAAACCCCTTGCCATCAAATTTGGCCAGCATCCAGAAAAAATATCGTGAGAAACATACTCATTTTGAGATTCCTAATCGCAAAAATGATGATTGGAAATATACCAATTTAGAGAATGCTCTTAAAAACCACTACAGTTTCTTCAAACAAAGCAGTACCGAACTTACAACCGACAAAGATACCCGCTTTCAAAATATATATTTTCTAAATGGGAAACTGCTTGAGGAGAAGTCAGAGCTAAGCAATATAGAAGTATTTGCTTTAAGTGATATTGCTCCCGAGCTTATTGAAGAAGTATTTACTCGTGAGGAGTACTTTGCTACTGATTTTATGACCCAATTTAACCGCGTTAACTTGGAACAAGGTTACTATTTTAAATTTGCTGAAAAAACACATTTTCAAAAAACAATAAATATTCATCATCATTATAGTGGCGAGCTTTCTTATAATAATCAATTTAACTATTATCATTTTGAGAGTGGCTGTGAAGTAAACTTACTAGAAGAATACACAAGTGATGATAATTGTGGGGTCAATATTGCAAATTTTATTAAGATTGAAAGTGCTGCCCAGGTAGAGCAAATCTCACTGCAAAACTTAAATAATGATTCAATGTTTCTACAAGGCCATACAGCACTGATAAAAAGAGACGCTCACTATAACCACGTTGCTTTTCATACTGGATCAGCGCTGAGTAGAAACAATCTTTTCATTGAGCTTCTGGAAAATGGGGCCAGCTGTGATGCCCATGGCCTTTATGCACTTAAAGAAAATCAGCATCACGATACCATGAGCTATATTAAGCACACTGCCCCTCATACTGAAAGTGCACAACTATACAAAGGAATTCTTGCTGATAGCTCTAGGGGAATTTTTACCGGAAGAGTCCGCGTAGAAAAAGATGCTCAGCAGATAAATGCACAGCAACTCAATAAAAATTTACTTTTATCAAAAAAAGCACAAGCGAACTCCAGACCGCAAATGGAGATTAATGCTGATGATGTAAAATGTGCCCATGGTTCCACTACGGGGCAATTAAGTGAAGAGGAACTTTTTTACTTTCAGGCCAGAGGAATAGATAAAGACAAAGCAAGTAGAATGCTCGCTAAGGCTTTTGCTTATGATGTGGTTTTAAAAATCAAAGATAAAAATACCAGAGATGTAATTTCCAGACATCTGCATAAAAAACATATTGTGAGTTAAACATGTTTGAAAAAAATAAGTTAGAAAAACTTTTTCCACAAATTAAAGAAACCTACGAAAATGGCAAACGTATTGTTTACTTAGATAGTGCGGCCACTAATTTAAAACTACAATCTGTCATAGATCTCACCGATGTTTATTATGGCAGAGAGTGTGCCAATATCCACCGCGGAATTCACACACTTAGTGAAATTGGGACTAATCGCTACGAATACACCCGCAGCTTATTAAAAGATTTTCTGGGCGCCAAAAAAGTAGAAGAAATTCTTTATACCACAGGAACCACCGGCTCAATAAACCTTGTGGCCCGCGCTTGGGGGGAAACCTTTTTAAAACCAGGAGACGAGGTACTTATTTCCTATCTGGAACATCACTCCAATATTGTACCTTGGCAGATGGTTTGTGAAAAAACAGGTGCTGTATTAAAAGTAGCTCCAATAAATGACCAGGGTGAAATAATTTTTGAAGAATACGTCAAACTGTTAAGTGATAAAACGAAAATGGTGGCGATTAATTATATAAGTAATACACTTGGAACAATAAATCCGATAAAAGATTTGATAAAAGAGGCTAAAAAATTTAATGCTTTATTTCTTGTGGATGCGGCCCAGGCCGTGGCCCATATGAAAATTGATGTACAGGAACTTGATTGTGATTTTCTAGCTCTCTCCGCCCATAAAATGTTTGGACCGACAGGTATTGGCGCACTTTATGGCAAAGAAGAGCTTTTAAATGCCATGCCTCCCCTGTTTGGCGGTGGCGATATGATTGAACAAGTCACTTTTGAAAAAACCACCTACAATGTGCTGCCACAAAAATTTGAAGCAGGTACCCCAAATATCGCTGGAGCGATTGCCTGGGCACCGGCCATTGAATTTATTAACGAAGTTGGGCTGGATAAAATTTCAGCTTATGAGCATGAACTACTGACATATGCCACTGAGCAGTTAAGTCAAATTAAAGAGCTTAAGATAATAGGGACGGCCAAAGAAAAAAGTGCCGTTATCTCCTTTGTCATAGATGGTATCCACGCTCACGATATTGCAACGATGTTAAACAAATATAATATTGCCGTACGTACTGGGCACCATTGCACCCAACCCATTATGAAACGCATGGGTGTGGCCGCGACTGCACGAGCAAGTTTTTCCATTTACAACACAAAGACCGATGTAGATGAATTAAAAACAGCATTATTAAAAACAATAGAACTATTTAGCTAATGGACTAAACTATGAGTACTAATATTACCATTCAACCAACACCGAATCCCAATGCGCTAAAATTTATTTTAGACAAAGATGTAAAAACCGATGGGAAAACTTCGTTTAAAAATCCAAGACAGGCAAAGGATGTCCCGCTGGCCGCTGCTTTATTTGACTTAAGAGGTGTAGATCAAGTTCACTTTTTTCAAAATGTTGTCACGGTATCAAAATTTACTTTTGAACCTTGGGATAACCTGGAGCCTGCGATTATCACCCAGGTGGAAAATCTAATTGATGAGCATGACCCCAATTTTAAAGACCATGATCCAGAAGTAGAAAGAAGAAAAAATCTTTCAGGGGACTTATTAAAGATTGAAGAGATTCTTGATCATCGAATCAGACCCGGACTACAAGGCGATGGCGGGGATCTGAAGGCCCTTAGTTATCATGATAAAATTCTTCTCGTTCAATACCAAGGGGCCTGTGGTACTTGCCCTAGCTCCACCACCGGAACTCTAGATGCCATTCGCGGTATCCTACAAGATGAGTTCGATCCAGAGATTGAAGTCTATATTGCACCTGAATAGTGTGAGACTATTTAACCGTGAAATTTAGTGCGTTTATTTTCTTATTTATTTTAATGAGCTGTGCCAGTCGGCCTAGTGTTCCCGATATTTGTAAAGTGCTAAAACTTGACTATTGCAGTAGTAAGCGCTCCATGGGGCGAAGTGCTGGAGCCTCACTACCAACGGTTAATAGTGCTGCCTTTAATAACCCTGCCGCGATTTCACTTAATCGTGGTTTTGGACTTGAAAGTATTCACTATCAAGGCAAGGCCCAAATTGGCCTGGTTACCGGAACCGGACGTGTCGGCGCCGCGATCTCTAATTTTCCCAGTGATGGTACATTTTTTGGCAATCCCGCTATGGAATCTATTAATGATTATAGAACTCGCGCCACCCAATTTGAAAAGTTTGAACAAGAAAAGCTAGTACTAGCAGGGGCCATTAATGTTTTTGGGGGTAAAAAGAAAAAAGGTCTTCAGCTGGATATAGGGGCCATTTATCGCCGGCAAACAGAGCTGGCAAAAGACTATTGGGGCGGTGGCTATATCATCAGTTTTAATAAAATAATCTCTTTTGGGCAGTCAATTTACCATGATGTTTATTATAAAGATCTAAGCGGAAGTACTTATGATATTTATGATCAATACGGTAATTCAACTACAGTGACAAACCCAATCGATCCATTTTACACAACAGAAACTGATTTTACAGTCAAGAGTAACGTGATAGGTTTTAAGTTTTCTAATGTAGCGATCGATTATATCCACTTTTCGACGGAATCAGATGATACAAATTTTGATGGAACGCAGGCTGATATTTATAATATTAGTTATTTTTACAAGTATTGGATCTTTAGCTATGGCCGACGTTTTGAATCCAGTTACCGCGAAATTTATCAAGACGAAGTGTTTACTTATGAAAAAGATAAATCAAACACCTTTCTAGGAGCACAATACGCCACTAAAAAAGGATTTTTATTGGGTATTTTTAGTAATTACTACCTCTACAACGAACTTAGTTTTGGACTAACCTATTTCTTCTAAAGCTTATTAAATTTTCTATACTTATAACCGATAAAAAACTAAATCAATTTATTTAAGGTTATGTTCATGAAGTTTATTTCTAAGTATATTAATTTATTTGGTGTCATTCTTATCATCACATTTTCTTTATATGGTCTCTTAAGCAGCATAGTACTAAAAGATCTTGATGATGATGGTGTATTCAAGAAGCCACTTCAATATATGGGAAGCTTTGATGAAGACTTCTATGATTTCAGGGCAAAAACTAACATAAAAAATGCACCTAGCAACAAGGATATAGTTTTAGTCAAAATTGATGATGAGAGTTTACAAAAGCTAGATTCATGGCCACTCCCTAGGAAAAGATATGCCGAGCTGATCGACCGCCTAAATGAATATGGCGCCAAGGTTATCGCTTTTGATGTACTTTTTGCAGAACAAGTCAAAAGCTGTGGTGTAAATGAAGCCTCACCAGATCAGGTTTTTGCTGAAGCTATTGAAAACTTTCAACGTTTAAAAGAAGTGGATGAAACAGGAGAGCGTATGGACAGTGGCCGCTCCGTTATACTTCCTTACTCTGTTCAGAGTGACAACCCAAATGATCCAAACCTAATCGATGCCCCCATGGATGTTCTGTTCTCTACTGTAAGTTCAGCATCAGAAGAAGCCTGTGGAAAGGCACAAAATTTTGCAAATGAAAACAAACAGTTTAATCCAATGCTTTTTAACGAGACAGCCAAGGTGGAAAAACACAACTGGCTTATTGATACACTATTAAGTGCTGAGCCCAGTTTGGGTTTTCTTAATATGGAAGAAGATTTCGATGGAGTTTTTAGAAACTACCGGGTGTTTGCCATGTCTCCTGTACAAGAAATGGAAGATGGCAGACAGATTCTTCCCTCCATTGCCTTACAAGCATTTTTGCAGTATTCGGAAATTCCAGATTTTCAAGTGTTATTTGCCAGCGCTCGATGTGAACCGGAATTCACCATCGAAGATAAAACTATAGTGATGAGCCACCACAATACTGCAAAAATCAGATGGATTGGCGGAGAAGCTAAATTTGCTACCATCCCATTTTATAGAGTTTTAGAAGGTAAAAATTTTACACAACGAAAATTAGTTGTAACTGATGGTAAATATTTAGAAAAAGATCAACACGTAGATTTGAAAACATTTTTTAAAGACAAAATTGTGTTTGTTGCCTCTACTGCCCTGGGTGCCCACGACCTAAGAAACACCCCTATTAACCCTAAGCTACCAGGAATTTATGCGCACATGAACTTTACCAGCATGCTTATGACTCAGTATTTTTATAAACCACTGGGTGAATCTATTGCATATTCATTGGCCATATTAGCTGCTGGTTTAATCTTACTTATTGTGGCCATGCTATACGGAAATGCGTTAGTAGACTTATTAACATTATTAACCATCATCGGTGTTACTTATTATATAGACTATGGCCACTTTCTCCCTGAAGGTTACCAAATAAAGCTCTTTTACTGTTATTTTAGTTTTATTGCCTCCTATTCGTTTGTCACCTTTATTAATTTCTACACTGCCAATGCAGAGAAAAAACAAATTAAGGGTGCCTTCTCTCGTTACGTTGCACCATCTATTGTTGATGATATGCTAGAACACCCAGACAAACTTAAAGTCGGGGGTGAAAAAAGAGATATCACTTGTATGTTTTCCGATGTTAGGGATTTTACTTCCATATCAGAGAAACTCTCACCTAGTGAGCTAGCAGCTGCGCTAAATCGATACATGGGAGAAATGACAGATATCGTTTTTGAAACCAATGGTACCCTGGATAAATATATTGGGGATGCAATTGTTGCTTTCTGGGGAGCACCAATGGATATTGGAGATCACGTCAATCAAGCAGTCGATGCGGCCGTTAGACAACTAGAGGCCCTACCGGCAATTAACGAAGAGTTTAAGGCCAAAGGCTTTCCTGAATTTAAAATTGGACTAGGACTAAACTCTGGTGAGTGTTCGGTTGGAAACATGGGCTCAGATCAAATTTTTGCCTACACCGCCCTAGGTGATAATATGAACCTCGGTGCCCGTTTGGAATCCTTATGTAAATACTACGGAGCGCAAATTCTTATCTCTGAATATACATATGATCGCCTGGATAAAGAGCGCTTTACTACGAGACTTATTGATAACGTTGTCGTTAAAGGTAAAACGGAGCCAGTTGGAGTATATGAAGTACTTTATAGCTATCATGCGTTCATGCTGGACCAACAAGCACTAAAAGACTTCAAGAAAGCCTTTCAACTTTTTGTAGATGGAAAGTTTGCTGAAGCAAAGGATATATTTGCTTCCCTTAAAGAACGTCATCCTGAGGACAAGGCCAGTAATCGTATGTATGATACCTGTGTGCATTGGATTGAAACCCCACCAAAACCAGGGGAAAACTATCTGGTAACAACCATGAAAACCAAAGGCTAAAGATTACTCGCTGCAAAATGCATAGCATCGGCGATAATTACTTTGCTCTTGTTTTTTGATTTGTTAGAATCTGTGCTCAATTAATTATTGAGGATCAAGCATGCTATACAAAGCAAAAGATAAAATAACTAAGTCTTATGATATAATCGTTATCGGCTCCGGCCTTGCCGGCATGACTGCAGCAAACAAACTTGCCAAAAATGGACGCTCCGTACTCTTACTGGAAGCCCATAATAAACTGGGTGGCTTTGCCACTTGGTTCTATCGCGCTAACAAACGTCACGTCTTTGATATCTCCCTGCACGGCTTCCCTTTTGGGATGAAAAAAACCTGTCGTAAATACTGGAACAAAGAAATCGCGGATCATATTGTGCAACTTAAAGATGTACGCTTTATTAACCCCCAGTATCAAATTCAGTCCACCTTTACCCGAGAAGATTTCACTGACAAATTGATAAATAAATTCAAAATTGCAAAAGATACAGTGGATGCTTTTTATAATTATATTGAAGGCATGAATTTTTATGATGATCAAGAAATGACTAATAGAGAACTTTTTGAAAAGTTTTTTCCTGGCCGCACTGACGTAGTTCGCTTTCTCATGGAACCCATTGTTTATGCTAACGGCTCTACCCTGGATGACCCTGCTATTAGCTATGGAATCGTGTTTTCCAATTTTATGAAAAAAGGTGTCTATACTTTTAAAGGCGGTACAGATCATATCATTAAAATGATGCAAGAAGAGCTTTTAAATAACAACGTAGACATAAAAAAACATGCTAAAATTGATAAGATATTAATTCAAGATGGCAAAGCAGTTGGAGTGGAACTTAAAGGTGAAGCTATATATAGTAAGGCCGTACTTTCTAACGCCAATTTAAAATCCACTATATTTAATATGATTGGCCAAAAGTACTTCAGTCCTGAATACATAGAAAAGGCCAAGGCAGTTAGACTTAATAGCTCATCTTCCCAGGTCTATATTGGCATTAAGCCAGGTGAAACAATTCCACATATTGGAGACCTGGTCTTCACATCCACTTTTCCGGAATTTAACACTAAGGCACTCTTAGCAAAAGATATCACTTCGCGAACTTTTAGTGTTTATTATCCAGAAGGGCGTCCTTATGACGAGACACCAAAATATGCTATTGTCTCTAGTACCAATTCAAACTATGAAGACTGGATCAATTTAAGCGATGAAGAATATGCTCATGAAAAAGAACGCATGATTGAAGACACACATATTGAGTTAGAAAAACATATTCCTGATATCAGAGATAAAGTAGATTATATCGATGCCGCCACCCCACGCACCATTCAAAAATATACCCACCATCAAAGAGGTTCTTCTTTTGGAACCAAGTTTGAGGGACTACCTGTGAGTATGCACATGCACCAGGAAATTCCAGGTATGTTTCACGCAGGAAGTGTGGGTATTATTATGAGTGGCTGGTTAGGGGCCGCAAACTATGGGGTCATTCAGGCCAATGAAGTTGAAAGTTATCTTTACGCATTAGAAAAATAAGCAAGGATTCACTATGAGTTTTGAAACACAAGTTGTTATCGTAACCGGAGGTACCCGTGGTATCGGCCGTGGGATTACCGAAGCCTTTTTGCAAGCAGGTGCCACAGTAGTAGCAACCTATGCCAGTAATGACAGTAAGGCCAATGCCTTTAAAGACGAAATGAAAGAATTTCGCGAACGTTTACATCTCGCTAAATTTGATGTTTCCAATAGCAGTGCCTGTCGTGAATTTTTTGAAGACATTACCGAAAAATATGAACAAATTCACGTACTGGTAAATAATAGCGGTATCAGAAAAGATAATTTAACGGCCAGCATGACCGAACAGGAATGGGATGATGTTTTAGATATCAATCTTAAAGGTACCTTTAATATGTCTCAACAGGCCGTGCTGCATATGATGAGAAAGCGCTACGGCAGAATTATTAATATCTCCAGTGTCGGTGGAAGCTTAGGTCTTCCAGGTCAGGCCAATTATGCGGCTTCAAAAGCCGGCCAGATTGCCCTGAGCAAAACTCTCAGCAAGGAAGTGGCCAAAAGAAAAATTACCGTTAATAACGTATGCCCTGGTTTTATCGAAACAGAGCTTATTAGTGATCTAGATGAAAATCTGGTTAAGGAATATAAAGCTCAAGTACCAATGAGACGTTTCGGTAGTGTTGAGGAAGTTGCTCATACTGTAATGTTTTTGGCCAGCGAGAAAGCATCCTATATAACTGGAGCTTCGATTGAAGTTACGGGAGGGCTTTAATGGATATAAAAGAACTTATCCCCCAAAGAGAGCCATTCCTTTTTATTCAAGAAATTCAAAGTATCGATGAAAATAGTATTGATGTGAGCATGCGCTTTGCGGATGACATGGATTTTTTCCAGGGCCACTTTCCTGGCAATCCGATCGTCCCAGGAGTTATTCTAACTGAACATTGTTTTCAATCGGGAGCGGCGTTAATTTCCAATCAGGGTGATAGTGAACTACTGAATACACTTGCTGTAGTAAGTAGAATCAACAGTGCTAAATTCAAACATATTGTAAAACCTAATGAAACTATAAAAACCCATACAGAGTTAATAGAAAAAATGGGGAATGCTGCTTTTTTTAAAAGTACGGTTAAAAATGAAGAGGGAAAGAAGGTCCTACTTTTAGAATTCGCCTGTACACTGGTAGAAAACAAATAAAGGTATATAGATGATGGATTTTAACGAAAAATGTTTTTATATCACTGGCGTTGCCAATAAAAAAAGTATTGCGAGCTTTGTGGCCAAGACCCTACAGGCCCAAGGAGCAAAGCTTATTTTTTCCGCGCAAAATGAGAATAACTTAAAACAAGTGCAAAAACTATTTCCAGACTCACCTGTATTCTTAATGGATATTGAAAATACAGACCAACTTTCCCAGTTAAAAGCTAACATCTTAAAGCACACCCAGCAATTAGATGGTTTTTTACACTCCATGGCCTTTGCCAACTTCTCTGAGGGTCCAAAACCATTTATGGAAACCAAGCTTGAGGATTTTTTACAAGCAACCCATATATCTAGTTTTTCTCTAGTGCAAATGAGTAACGAGCTAAAAGATGTATTAACTGAAACCGCCTCTATTGTCACCGTTGGTATCTCTAATTTAAAGGCCACCAGTTATGGTTATATGGGGCCAATAAAAGCGATGTTAGAAACGACAGTGCCCTATCTTGCCAAATCATTTAGTGAGTTTAGTAAAGTGCGGGTTAACTCCGTCGGTTCAGGCCCTCTAAAAACTTCTGCTTCTGCGGGTATCCCCGATTACATAGACAACTATCTTTACTCAGAAGCCTTAACATTAAGAAAAGAAAATCTTTCAACTCAGGAAGTGGCCAACACCATTATTTTTCTACTTTCTCCACTTTCCAGTGGCATCAACGCGGAAAATATTATTATAGATGCGGGGATGAGTGCAAATTATTTTGATCAAAAGATTGTCAAAAACTTCGCTAAATCACTTAACTAGCTACCAAGTTCAAGTTTCTCTTTTGCAAAGGTAATTTCCAACCCCTCTTCAGTGCTAATTTTAGGGTTATATGCAAAATCCCGTTTTGCCTTGGCGT
>JBFEUX010000169.1:0-6701 GCA_041547255.1 Bacteriovoracaceae bacterium | reverse complement strand
ATTGTTGTTTTTCTGTGGCGATTGGCAGTGGAATTAGTATAGAAGGTCTTTGGACCACTCGTAATTCTGATATTGTTGACGCACCAGCTCTAGCCAGGATCATATTACACCAGTGGTATTTTTCATTCATATCATTGATATATTCACATTGTTGATAGTTAACATTCTTCCCTAAGTTTTGTATCTGCTTGAGTTTTCCTTTTCCAACCTGATGTAAAATATCTAACTTATAATCAAAATCATTTTGTACCAGTTCAAAGACGGCTTCATTTATTTGCTCTGCGCCTAAACTTCCCCCAAAAACTAATAATCTCAACTCTTCAGCTATGATGTTTTCTTTATAGGTAATTGAGCTTCTGATGGGGTTCCCCACCACTCGTGATTTATTATTTCTTTTAATACCCCTTGTATTTTTAAAGTTTAAAAAAATAAGATCAGAGATTTTTGCTAATATTTTATTGGTTAACCCCATTACCGCATTTTGTTCCACTATAAAAATAGGGATAAACAATAATTTTGCGGCCAACAGGGTTGGGCCACAAACATAACCGCCTGCTCCTATCACAAAGCTAGGTCGGTTTTTTAGAAATAAAATTTTTAATTTAATAAATGCTAATAGGTTCATAAAAATATTTGCTAGCAATTTCAATGGATTTTTAGTTCTTAATGGCTTACTTCCCAAGTGAATAACATTTTCATTCTCAAATAGCTGGTAATCTAGATACCGTTGGCCAGTAACAAAGGTTACATCGTAAGTATCTTTCAATGCTTCCTGCATACTCAGTGCTGCATTAATATGGCCGCCAGTTCCACCTGCAGCAATAAAAACTTTTTTCATATCAAACACCTAAATTAGCTTGATGGAAAGGATCCGCTTGGTAAGTACTTGGTGAATCTTCAATTTGTGACTTATATTTTAGACAGGTAAAAACCACTCCGATAGCAATTAAGTTTGAAATTAATGATGAGCCACCAGAAGATATGAATGGTAGATTTAGTCCTTTTGTGGGTAAAAGTCCCAGTACGACACCCATATTCAAAAAAGCCTGAAAACTAATCGAAAAAATCATGGCCGCAATTATTTGCTTATTAACATTGGACTTTGCCATCATCGCAATCTTGAATCCCAAAAAGGTCAAAACTACAAATAGAAATACAATAAACAGCACGCCAACAAAACCCAACTCTTCACCGATTACACTTAAAATAAAATCATTATAGGCTTCCGGTAAGTAAAATAACTTCTCATTACTATTTCCAATACCCTGTCCTAGAATATGGCCATTAGCAAATGCCAGGTATGATTGAATAATTTGAAAGCCACTATTTTGCGGGTCACTCCAAGGGTCTAAAAATACCAAGAGTCGCTTTACTCGATATGGAGCAGAAACCAAGATTCCTGCCATCCCAATAACACCCACCACCATACTCCCATAGAAATACTTGCGCGGAAAATCCGACAGAAAGCAAGCGAAAGCTATTAATACTGCCGTTATCGTAAATGTTCCAAAATCTGGTTGGATAATAAGAACAAGCAAGGGAATGATAAAATTCAGCGAATAAAGATATCTTTCTCTCGGTGTGTATTCTTTGTATTTATTAAAAAAGTAAATAGCACTTAGACAGGCCGTATATTTTATAAATTCACCAGGCTGAAAGTTAAAACCAAATATATTTAACCAGCGCTGGGAACCTTTAATACTAACACCTAAAGGCGTCATAGTAAGTATCAGTAAAGCGATGACCAGGGCATTTATTTTATAAATATTTTTATACCAAAATGTCATTTTGGTCTTACTTACTAAAAATGCAGCACATGATCCGATTAGCAGAAATAATAATTGCTTAAAAATAAAATGGGTAGAGCTACCAAAGACTTCTTTAGAGTAAATATAGCTAGATGAGTAAACCATCACTATTCCGACTATTGCAATCAGGCTTATATTCACTAAAAGGTATTTTTTATACTTTTCGACGACATCCATTATCATCCACCTTGATAAGTATATGATAACAGAACTGCACTATATTCCAAAATTTCTTTTATAGTTGGAAGATCAATTTTTTAAAGTAGTTCCCTTTTTCATCATAATCCCTGAAGATATCGGTAGATTCATTTCCAGGACAAAGAATGATGGTGTCACCAGTACGCGATTTTTGAAATGCTAGCAATACCGATTCATCAAAAGATCCGACTAAAAATGTTTGAGTTGCATCGCCAATGGCACGGTTCATACTTTCCTTGCACTCCCCCACCAAAACCATTAAACGCACTTTCTCATTAATGACATCTGCATATCCCTCATACATTTGCTCAGTATCTTTTCCACCGGCAATTAGAATAACAGGTGGTTTTAAGTTCTGAAGGGTTTCCTTGAGGTCATCCATTTTTTCGGATTTAGCATCGTTATAAAACTTTACACCATTTCTTTCGATGATGAACTCCATACGGTGAGGAATACCTGGAAAGGTTTCAATGCACTTTTGAATAGCCGTATCTGAAAGCTTAAGGGCCTTACAGGCAGTAACTGCGGCCAATAAGTTTTCTCTATTATTCTGCCCAACGATTCTCATCTTACTAACTTTAAATTCTGAGTGACAGTGGATATTGCTATGAATTCTTTTGTCGTGAAAGTGTGTTCCTTGAATCTCTCCAATAACACCCATTTTTACAAATGATCTTCTAGAATACCAAAAAGTCTGGGCCTGGGAATTTCTCAATATAGAGTTACTTGAAAGTTTATCGAAATTAACAATTAAATAGTCTTCCGGTGTTAAATTTTTTAATACCTTAAGAGAGTTTTCAATATATTCTCCAGCGGTATTGAATCTACCCTCGATGGTCTTTTCTTCAATATTTGGATAGACGGCCAGTACTGGATGAAAATTCTCCATGGTTTGTAGCTGCAAAGGAGAAACTTCAACAACAACGTAATCAGTAAATTCTTTATTCGGATGAATTAAAAAGTTACAGAATGGTTCTAAGCTAGTTCCACCCACGAAAACATTCTTTTTCTCCATTTTCAAGGCATAACCAATCATATGTGCAATGGTTGAACGTCCTTTCGAACCGCACACAGCAATCACAGGCTTATTACAGTTGGCATAGGCAAACGCAAATTCACTAGAAACTTCTCTGCCATATTCTCTTGCTTTTTGTAATTGAGGAAGATTTGGGTTAACGGCAGAAGAGTACACAATTACATCTGCCTCAATAAAGTCTTCATCACGATGTTCACCCAGTGTCATTTGCGGCATGGGTTGAATTTTCTTTAGGCGCTTAACAGCTTTGTTTAAGTCAAAAATAGGCTTAATATCAGTTACCTTAATCTGACAATCAAACTGATTGAAAATATTAATTAAGGCAAAACCAGTTTTTCCCAAACCAACGATTAAAACTTTTTTTCCACGATATTTTTCCATTTCTTCTCCTAATTAACGCAATTTCAATGTGGCCAGGGCTAAAATTGATAATATGATTGATATAATCCAAAATCGTACTATCACTTTCGGCTCAGGCCAGCCCATCAATTCAAAATGATGATGAATTGGTGCCATTTTAAAAATTCTTTTCTTTCTCAATTTATAAGAGCCAACTTGTAAAATAACAGAAATTGCCTCCATAACGAATACCCCACCAATAATTACAAATAAAAATTCATTCTTGGTAATTACAGCGATTGTTCCTAAAACACCACCTAACGAAAGAGACCCAACATCACCCATAAAGATTTGCGCAGGATTACAGTTGTACCACAAGAAGCCAACACTTGCGCCCACAATGGCTGCGCATAGAATCGTTAACTCTGATGCGGTCTCGATATATGGGATAAATAAGTAAGTTGAAAGCTCTTTATGGCCTGATATAAAGGCTAAAAAGCCAATAGTCGCTGCACTAGTAATAACTGGACCCGTTACCAAACCATCAAGTCCATCGGTTAAATTAACCGCGTTACTTGAACCAACAATAACAATACTTGCGAATAGTAAATAACCCCAAAAACCAAGATCAATTACTGGCTCTTTCATAAAAGGAATATATAGGTCTGAATTGACCACACCTAATTCCAGTAAATAAAACATAACAACAAAAGCCGTTAGAAATTGCCAAACGAGTTTTCCCTTTCCTGACACTCCATCTGTATTTTTTTTCATTACTTTTAAATAGTCATCAATCCAACCAAGAGCAAAATAAGAAATCATGACTAAAATAGAAAATACAAAAGGAAGGGAGTTATAGTTTCCTGCTAACAGGGCCGCGAATAGTACCGACCCAATAATAAAGATACCACCAAGAGTTGGTGTTCCCCTTTTTTTGAAGTGGGACTCTGGACCATCTTCTCTAATGGTTTGTCCAAACTGTTTAAGTTTCATATAAACGATAAAACGTTTACCCCACCAAATAGAAACAATGGCCGCGATAACAAAGGCCATGAATGATCGAAAACTTACATATCTGAAAACGTTAAAAAGAGTAAGATCCCCACTGAGAGGGTATAATATATGGTAAAACATTAAATTAATTGCCCTATAATCTAATAGTTGATTTTAATTTAACATTATCTTATATCGAGGATTGTCTCTAGTTGTAAAGTCCTACTGGCTTTAAACATTAGATATTTATGTTGCGCGGTGTGTTTTGCAAAGTCAGCCTTTATCTCTGCAGCCGTATTAAATGTTAACAAGTTTCCTTTGTAACCCTTTGCAAAATCATTTTTATATCTACCTACAAAAATAATTAAATCCACATCATGCTTATTTAGCTTTTCTGCTAAGTCTGTATGAAACTGCCCTGCATTATCACCCAACTCATTCATATCGCCAAGCACCAAGCAAGTCTCAGCTGGCTTTGCCCCTATAGGGGCAATATGTGATAGGAACCCTTCTATGGCGGCAAGCATCGAACTAGGGTTGGCATTATAGGCATCTAGAAAAATATTTTTATTATCTAACTCCAACCATTGAGATCGATTGGCAGTAGGTTTAAAACTGGCCGCAGCATTTGCCAGGTCTGCTAGCTTACAATTCAAAGCATCTTTGGCAATACTTAGCGCTACACCCAAATTGAAAAAATTGTGCTTACCAACAATATATTTATTTTCAAAAACTATATCATTAATAGCAACGGCATTTAGCTGCATTTTAAAATGCAAATCCTTTCCTGCTTCTCCAAAACTCTTCGCATTCTTAACGTTTAGCTTAGACAGAAGTTTATCATCACTATTTAGATAAAAGATGTCAGATGTGTAATCCGCTATTACAGACTCTTCCTTGCAGACATTTTCCCTGGTATGAAAAAATTCAAGGTGGGAATCACCAATATTAGTAGTCACTGCAAATTGTGGATATAAAATCTTTGCAAGCACTTCAATTTCTCCGGGATGATTACTCCCTAACTCCACAACGGCATAGCGCGTCTGTTTTCTAATCTGAAAAAGAGTAAAGGGTACACCTAGATGGTTGTTATTATTTTTTTGAGTACAAATGACTTCGTTTTCCTCAAGTTGATTGCTTAATAAATGAAATAGCATTTCCTTAGTGGTTGTTTTTCCATTGGAGCCAGAGATTGCAATAATTTTCCCACCACGAGTCCTAAAAGTACTTGCGACCGCTTTACCAGCCTCTTCCACAAACTGTTCTATATTTTCAACAGAAATAAAAACCAAAAACTTTTTAAAGGGCTCCACTAGCTTATCGTTTTCATCATTTTTTTCATAGACGACAAAACGACAACCTGTATCCCTAAGCTTTTCTAAATCCTTAAGCGGATTGTATTTTTCACCAACAATAGCGATAAAAACATTTTCATCGTCAATTTTTCTGTTATCAACAGCAAAAAACAAATCTACATTCAGCAGATTATCAGTACATTCAATAAAAGATTTAAATCCATAAATTGTTTTAAGATTTATCATTAACTAACTCCATGACATATTCTTTGTCATTATAGGGTACTTTTTCACCTTTAATATCCATATAATTTTCATGCCCTTTACCCACAATTAACAGCACTGACTTATTCATTTTTATAAAAGCATTTTTAATAGCTTCCTTGCGGTCTACTTGAATTTCATAACTATTACTCAGTCCAGCTTTCGCATCCTCTATTATTTTCATTGGGTCTTCAAAGCGTGGATTATCTGAAGTTAAAACAACATAATCAGAAAACGCACAAGCGGCTTCGGCCATTAAGGGACGCTTTGTTTGGTCGCGATCTCCCCCACAACCAAAGACGGTAATTAACTGATATTCCGTAAATGAATTTCTCACGGTCTCACATATTTTTCGTATCGCATCGGGGGTATGTGCAAAATCAATAATGATAAATGAATCCTTAAATGGGACAATATTAAAACGTCCCTCAGGAGAATTAATCTTCTCAATTATCTCTTTTGAAATAGCAAAATACTCTTCAAGCATTGCCTTTGCCACAGCTAAATTATCCCGATTATGGGCCACTTTAAAAAATGGATTTTTCAATGCTTCTTTATAAGAAGTATATTGAATTTTAGCTTCTCCGATTTTCTCACCCAGCTCTTTTTGCGTGGAGGGTAAAAAAACTTTATTCTCTTTATTTTTTAATACTTCGAACACCTTTAACTTTGCCTCATAATAAGATTGCATTGTTTGGTGATAGTCCAAATGATCTTGTGTTAAATTGGTCCAGCCAATTTGATCAAAACGTATACTACCCATGCGAT
>JBFEUX010000388.1:0-1508 GCA_041547255.1 Bacteriovoracaceae bacterium | reverse complement strand
TTACTGCTTCCACGGTGTCCTCCTTTTGTATATGTACATTTTTAATTATTTTTTGGCCGCTTGGCATGATGAAAACATCATAAAATCCTGATCTTTATCAGCTATTGACCTTCCCAAGCTCAAAGTCTAACCTTCTACTTAGAGTACAATAAAACCAAGAAATAAACTTCCAATCGCACTTAGGGGGATATATGAATAAAGTTATGGTCTGTGTCGATATGACTGATGAGTCTGTTGAGCTTTATAAAGATAACTTAAAAAGTTTAGATTGGAGTCATGTAGATGAAGTTCATCTCGTACATGCCTTTCAGTTAGTAAAATATACAGACACTTTCTATATGGTTTCTTATCCTCAGGAAACAGAGCATGGGGAAATTGAAAAGTCAGTTGATGAAATCCTGGAACGATTGGCGGAAGATGTTTTTCCTGGTGCTGACAAACCCAAAATTATCACAAAGTGTATTTTCTCAGCGGCCCCTAAAGAAGGTTTAGTTGAATACGCCACTGATAATAAAATTACCGAAATGATTATTGGAACTCGCGGTAAACATGGTGTGGCCAGCTTATTCTCCAGTTCATTTGCTGAATATATGATCAGACACGCTCATTGTGCCCTTAGAATATTAAGAGCAAAACAGTAGGCCTATAATGAAATTAATCTATGTGCTTGCCCTTAGCTTAATTATTATCCTTACAGCTAAGCAAAGCTTTGCTGATAGCAAAACCAAAACGAAGATGCATGGGCTCTTTGTTAGTTATATTGAGCTACTCCCATATATTTATCAACGTGAAGAAAAAAACAAAGTTGTTGAAGAAAAGCTTAAACAACTGGAAGCAGTATTAAAACGGACAAAACACGACAAAATGCTTAAGTCTGCAAATTTCACCCCAGTCCTTAACATTCTTGATGATTCAATTAAAGATATTCAGAGTTCTTATCGTTTAAAAGATGAATCTTTTTCCCGCTACCGGCTAAAAAGTGTATTAAAAACCTGTGCTGCCTGTCACACCCAGCTTCCGCCTCATTCATTCAAAAAGGTGGAGCATGAATATGCAGATATTATAAAGCAGAATGTAAAAGAAAATTATGATTTGGCAATGTTGAGATATTTTCTTAGAGACTATAAGGGCGCCATTCATTACCTTGATAAAGAACTCACTGAACTAAATATTAAACGACCAGACGTTTTTGTTGTTCGTAATCGTCTCAACGAAGTTTTAAAAATTTATCTTATGAATCTTAAAGATACTACTAAGGCGAAGAGTTTTATTGAAATACAAAATAAAAACTTTGCCGAGCAAGCTAATATCAGATCGCTGCTTAAAGATTGGTCGGATGATCTGTCCAATTGGCAGAAGGCCAAGCAACCGGCTGCGATAACAGAAGCTAGCTTAACTAAGCTTATTAAGATTCATCTTATTCCACTGGAAAATGAAATATCTTACGGAAATGTTTCTACAAAAGCAGTGACGTTGTATTCAATGCAAGGCTTACTTGCTAATTTTGC
>JBFEUX010000029.1:0-20288 GCA_041547255.1 Bacteriovoracaceae bacterium | reverse complement strand
TAAGAGTAAACTTGTTGCTGATTCCAGATTAGATTTTCTAAAAAAGAAAAGATCATATTTTAATAGTGATATTAATTTCCCTGATATTAAAAGATTCTTAGGTATATTTACTAATGTTGATCTTGGTAGCTCTCATATAGATGGGGCAATAAACTATCAGTTAAAATCAGACTTTGATATGGAGACATTTAAAATTACGCAGATGTATTCTAATCTGCAGCGTTTTAGCCTGAAAAAAGGCGACATCGAAGTTGATTATTTAAACTCAAAACCAGAGTTTATTGTCGAAGACAGTGAAATAAAAAAATGGGACCTTGCTGTTAGAGGTAAAAAGATTTTTATCATAAGTCAGGGTGCTGGTAATATTTCTAAGGATTACAAAACAACTACTCAGGTGAAGATAGATGCAAGTATTGTTGAAGTGTTTAACACTTTGATTAATAAAGCTGCAGGAAATATTAGAGGTAAGGTGGTGTATGGAACTAAGTCCGGTAAAAATCTTTATGAAGCATTTATCTCTTCCAATAATCTCAACATAACATCAAGTCTCTTGCCAGTAGTAATCACAAAGGCAGATACCAAAATTAGCTTTCGCGATAAAATTCTAAATATTGAAAAATTTAATGCCCAACTGCAATCAGGTAGTCTAGATATTGGAGGGACAGTCTCCCTGAAAAAGGTAATACCTGACGTTGACATAAGATATACATTTAAGAATGCAGGGTTCTCGATCTTAAGAAAATCAAATTTAGTACTATCGGGCTCTGGGAGTTTGATTGGCAAGACATTTCCATACACTTTAGGTGGAGATTTCTTTATTCAGAAGTTTGCACTAGTAAATGAATTAACTGATCTGGGGTTAAGTCAGCGCAGACTGACACAAGGAGATATCGATTATCTTCCAGGTAAAAGCGCAGAAGTTCAGGATCAATTATTAAACTTTAATTTAAACGTTATTACCCGAGAGCCAATGTATATTAGAAATTCGATTACTGACGTGGGATTTACTGGTAATTTACATATCATGGGGGGAGAGAAAGAACCTAAGCTTTCAGGAAAAATTACTCTGGCACCCCGTAATAATAAGATCACCTTTAAAAGCAACGATTTCACGTTAACCAAAGGAAACGTTTTCTTTAATGAAAGAAAAAACTATAAAAATCCTGATCTTGATTTTCTGGCCAGCTCCAATCTTGGTAACTTTAAAGTGTCAGCTGCCGTTTTTGGCTCAGCAGAAAATTTTGATTTCAAATTAACTAGTGAACCACCTTTAAGTCAGAGTGATATCTTGTCTCTCATTATTTTTGGTTATACAGAGGATTTATCAAACAATCTTACAGACGCGGAAAAAGAGTCAATGACTCAAGCAGGTGTTGGTTCTATCATTTTTGATAGTTTCAAAATTAATGAGACCTTAAAGAATGAATTTGGCATACAAGTAAACCTTGGAACCAAAGTTTCCAAGCAACAGGGAAGTTACTTGTCGAAACGAAGCTCTGATACTTCTGGAAGTAGTAGTAGAGTTAATACTGCGACTACTTGGGAGTTTAAGAAAAAAATAAATGATGCAACAACAATGTCTGTTTCGGGTACCTTGGGCAGTAGTACCACGCAAAAACAATCTGTAAATCTTAACTATAAAGTAAATAAGAATATTTCATTAGAAGGTATTTATGAATCAACATCAACAGATGATGTTCAGACAATAAATATACCAAACTCTGTGGGTGCAGATGTTAAATGGAAGTGGTCATTTAAATGAGATTATTAATCGTTTTTTTCACATCCATCCTGCTGTACAACTTAGCCTATGCGAAGGAGGATGCTCGTTTTAATATCGACAAAGTCGATTTGAAATGTGCAAGTGAGACTGCATGTGCTGATATTCGAAAAATGTTCAGCTCGCTGGCCAGAGACTACACTGATACCGAGCACTTCCATTCTGTTTTAAAACTGTATGTTTCAAATAGTGGAATTAAAAAATTTAATTATCTTGTTGTGAAAAAGAATAAGGAAGTTACGCTTAAAATAGTTCTTGAACAAAAATATCGAATTAACGACGTTCTCTTGCCTAAGTTTATTGGTAAATATGAAATTGAAACACCTTCAGTAATCCCCTTACGAATAAACGAATTCTTGGATAATCAGAATGTTTTAGACTCAATAAAATTATACAAAGAGATTGCTAAAGATAAAGGATTTCCTCATGCTACCGTTGCCAGAGCATTTACTTACCATGGAGGGACAGTTGATATTCGATTTAATATAGATCTGGGGGAGCCGGTTAAGGTGGTGGATATTATAGTGAATAGCCAGTCCCGTTATTTAAAAAGGTTAGCATTAAGAAAGTTGCAATATCATTTAAAAAAACCATTTGATGTTCAGCAACTAAAAACTGAAATAGAAGAGATGAGGTTGCTCAATCAGCAATATGGTTATTATTTGATTGATTTTGATCTAAAGTATCAAACTATAGGATCTTCACGTGTTAAACTATTCTTAGATGTTAAGAATGCCACTCGGTACGCATTTTATATCGCCCGGGATTCCTTTTTAGAACAGGATGTTTTAAAAACGTTTCTGGCAGAGGAACTTATTGCTAGTAAGCGCGAATACACAGTAGATAATTTAAGCTTCTTGTTGAAAGAGAAATACCTTGGTTTGGGCTTCACTGAAGCTGAGTTTAAGATTACCGAAAACCTACATACTGATAAAAATCAAGATAAGATCAAAACTTTTTTTATTGATATAAAGTTGAATAAACGCGGAAAAGTAAAAAGGATGTTATTTAAAGGGAATAATTATTTATCTCAAGAAAGGCTTCATAGATTATTCTATAAAAATGCTTCTGAGCAAGCAGCAGTGGATGTTTTTGATGCAAAATACTATAACGACTTTATAGAAATAATACGAGAAGAGTATATTCGTCACGGTTTTGTAAGCGTTTTTATAGATAAGCCAGGAATTAGAAAAAATAAAAATAATGAATACACCCTGACCTTTAAAATAAGAGAGGGGATAAGAGCATTTGTGGATTCTTTAAAAATTTCAGGGTTGAGTGATGAGCAAGTGCAGAATTTAAAGGAAAAAATTTCAAACAATGTTGGGAAATATTTTAATCCAATAGCTTTTAAAGAGGATTTGACATTAATAAAGAATTACTTGAAACAAGAGGGCTATTATTTCGGACAGATTGTTAACCAAAATAAAAAAGATCTTGTACGTTATGAGGCAGATAACTCGATTGTTAATATTTTTATTGAAATAGAGTCGGGACCTAAAGTTTATGCAGATGATATAATTATTATTGGTAACCAAAAAACAAAAAAGAAACTAATTAAGCGAGAATTGGCTTTTCACACCGGAAGCTTATTAACTAGTCACAGTATTGAAAGTTCTCAGACAAATCTTTTGAGTCTGGGCTTATTCAGTTCTGTACAAATCAAACCAGTAACACAAAACAAGGATAAAACAGATGTTCTTATTTTTGTAAGGGAAAAAGATTTTGGTTCTGTAGAGTTAGCACCGGGGGTTCGATCTGATATAGGTTTCAAAATCTCTGGCGAGGTTAATTACAATAATATTGATGGTATGAATAAAAGAATCACTTTAAAAAGTACTATAAACAGACGTTTTGATTTAAGTAATTTTGACAGTGAACGTAGGCATTCCGAGAAGTTATTGGAATACGATATGGCCGTAAGTTATACAGAAGATTATATTTTTGATTGGAGTTGGAACTTTTCAACTTATCTACAACAGGCAAGAAGAAGATTATATAGTTATGATGTGGATATTAGGAGGGTCGGTTTTACCTTTTCTCGCCAATTTTATAGCTGGCTGAGCTTTTTAACCAGATACCAGTTGGAGAACTTCTCACAATTTAATGCCACCGAAGAAATTAATCAGGGGCATTTTCAAATTGGCTCAGTAACACCAAGTGTTAATCTTGATTTTCGTAATAGAAGAGTCAATCCAACTTCCGGTACTCAATTCAATTTTTCAGTTGAGTTTGCTAACCCATCATTTCTATCTCAGGCAAACGACGAGCTAACTATTAATTATTATAAGGCCGTGAGTAGAAATAAATTTTATATACCTCTCTCTGAGAAAATGACTTTTGCTATATCGGCTGCCTTTGGTTATCAAGAGAATAAGGCAACAACTAAAGACGCGGCGGGTAATAGTGCGGGCTATATACCAAATCTTAAGGTCTTTAGACTTTCTGGTGCTGATATCGTTCGTGGATATTTAGATAAAGAGATTAACACCTTAGTTACGGGTCAAGATATTAGTGATGTTGAAGTAAATTCAAGGGCTTATATGACTAATTTGAAATTTGAACCTCGTTACTATCTGTCTGATAGCTCAATATTGGCCTTGTTTTACGATGCTGGGCGTGTATTTGTTGGAAATTACGAGTCTGACCAACTGCGATCTTCTGTTGGAGTGTCCTTTAAATTCATTACGCCGGTAGGAACAATTGACATCGACTATGGGATAAAAACCTTGAGAAAGCTAGATTCTAGTGGTAAGTTGGAGAGCCCCGGAGCGCTACATGTTCAAATTGGTTTCTTTTAATCCCGTAAAAAAGAAGCCGGCTTTTCATGGTGAGAAATTGGAGTGGTGACTAATTTCTGAAATGCTAGTTGACAGTAGGGTTAACGGGCCGCTATATAAGCAAAAAATTTTAGTAATTTTAATTAATTTTGAGGTATTTATGTATACACAGAAATCTTATTCTGCAAAAAAAGAAGAGATTGATAGAAAGTGGTGGGTTATTGATGCAACTGATTTAGTTGTTGGTAGACTTGCTACTGAAGCTGCTAATCTTTTAAGAGGTAAACACAAGCCAACTTTTACTCCAAACCAAGAATGTGGTGACTTTGTTGTTATCACTAACTGTGAAAAAGTTAAGTTCACAGGTAAGAAGTGGAATGAAAAGAAATACTACTGGCACACTAACCACATTGGTGGGATTAAGCAAAGAACTGCAACTGAGCAACTTGAGAAACATCCTGAGCTAATTGTTATGAATGCAGTTAAAGGTATGCTTCCTAAAACTTCTTTAGGTAGAAAGCAATTAACTAAACTTAAAGTATTTGTTGGATCTGAGCACGATCACGAAGCTCAAAAACCAGAAGTTAAAACACTTAAATAATTAGAAGGAAAATATCATGGCTAAAGGAAAAACATATAAAGCGCAAGCAGTAGGAAGAAGAAAGACTTCTATTGCTAGAGTTTATGTTGCAGATGGTAGTGGAAAAATTATTGTTAACAGAAGAGAATTAACTGATTACTTCCCAAAAGGAACTTCTCAGTACGTTGTTAAGCAAGCTTTGGAGCTACTTGGTGTAACTGGAAACTACGATCTTAATATTAATGTAAAAGGTGGTGGATCAACAGGTCAAGCTGGTGCCATTAGATTAGGAGTTGCGAGAGCACTTGCTGAGCTTAATCCAAGTGATAGAGGAGCTCTTAAGAAAGCAGGATTCCTAACGAGAGATTCTAGAAAAGTTGAGAGAAAGAAATACGGTCTTGCTGGTGCAAGAAAGTCTTACCAATTCTCAAAACGTTAATCTACGATTACAAGTTTTGTATATATGGCCTGCCTTTTACGGTGGGCCTTTTTTTTAGTATAAGACCATATGACTGATAAAATAGAGATTCGCGGAGCTAGGGTTAATAATCTACAAAATGTAGATATCGACATTCCGTTAAATCAGTTAACTTGCATATTAGGTCCTAGTGGTTCTGGAAAGTCTTCTTTAGCATTTCATGTCTTATATAGCGAATCAAAGCGTCGATTTTTAAATTCTTTTCCTTCATATTTAAAATTTTTCTCAGATAGGCCAGCCCCTGTGGACGTGGATAAAATCTATCCTGTTTTGCCAGTTTTTGGATTACCACAAATTAATCCGGTTATTGGAACTAGATCTTCAGTTGTGGATGTAATGCATTTAACCGAGCTGCTCCAGGCCCATTTTTATCATTTTGCTAAAGAGGCTTGCCCTATTCATAAAACTGATTTTGAACTGCAGACATTTGGCCATTATGTATCAGAGCTACTGGCTGGAAAAGCTGATGAGACCTACCATCTTTTTATAAAAAAAGCAGATTTTTTAGAGTTTTACGAAAACAATCCCTTTCCAAGTAGGTCCATGAAGTCTACAAGAGCAAAATCAGTCTGTGATTTTGAGTCTGAGCATGAACTATGGGAAGTTGTAAGGTTTAAATTAAAGCATGTTTCGCAATTGGATAAAAAGGTGCTGGATTATCTTAAAAATGGCCTGGATTTATACTTGTTTGCTCCGGGGCTAAAAAAAGTACAACCTCTTACTTTTAAAACTGGAAACTATAGATGTCCCGTAAAGGGCTGTACCGAACATGCACTTATTAACAAAAGTATGATGAACTTCTCACCCTATAATGCCTTGGGGGCATGTGAAACATGCGGTGGCTTTGGGGAAACCTTAAAGTATGATGATGCTAAGTTGGTGGATCCAAATAAGTCGGTAAGTGAAGATGGTGTTATTTTATTAAAATACAAAAGGTTTCAAGGACAGAAGCCAGAATTAATAAAAGCCCTGAAGCGAAAGAACATATCTATAACCGAACCTATAAAAAAACTAAAGAAGGAGTTTTGGAGTATTCTTTATGAGGGGGCTGGGAATTATTATGGAATTGATGAGCTATTAAATTATCTAGAAAGTAAAAAATATAAAATGCACGTGCGCATTTTTATCCGAAATATTCAAAAAGGTGAGACTTGTCCCAGTTGTAACGGAACAAGATTAAAGGCTTTTGCTAATCAGTTTTTTCTTGATGAAAAGATGACTTATTCCATGGCGAGCTTATTGAAATTTTCTATTGAAGATATGCAAACTTATCTAAATAACTGTGAGCTTGCCCAAAAAACTAAGGAAGCAAATAAGTCTTTTAAGAAAATGAAAACGATCGTTGATACAGCTGTAGATATTGGTTTAGGGCATTTGTTTTTATTGAGAAAGGCGAAGTCCTTATCTGCTGGAGAGTATCAGCGCTTATTATTATTAAAATATTTATCTTATGATGGAACTGATTCACTTTTTGTATTTGATGAACCAAGTCTGGGCTTAAGTGAACAAGAGCAGCGATCTTTATTGAAGGCATTTAGAAATTTAATCAAGAAAGGGAATACTGTTATTCTTATTGATCATAATAAATTTTTTCATCTGAAATCAGACTTTCTTATCCAAATGGGGCCATTAGCAGGGCCCCTCGGTGGGAATGTGATTTTTCAAGGAGAGCGAGCCAAGTTTAATTTTGAAAAAAGTCCAGCAAGGCTAGTACCTATTAAAAATAAGAACCCAAAGTATCTTACTGTAAAAGGTGTCGAAGTTTATGGAAAAAAGTATTCTGAAAAAAAAGTTTGTCTAAAGCAAATAAATTGGGTCAAAGGCAAATCAGGTAGTGGTAAAACGTCCTTTTTAATTAAGGCCTTGGCGGATGAGTTGAATTATCAACTTGAGGGTAAAAGAGTTTTTCCTGGTGTGGCAAAAATTTCCAAACTTAGTGGAGTACCAAAGTTTGAGAATGTAATTATTGTTGACGCCAATTTAAATAGATATACGTCACGCTCAACAGTGGGAAGTATGACGGGACTATTTCCAGTGGTTAGAAAACACTTTTTGGCCACGAGTATGGCCAAGGCACTAGGTTTAACAGACGGTCATTTATCTTATAACTCTCACCTTGGGCAATGTCCTAAATGTGAAGGTAAAGGAGTTATTGTAACTGAAATGCAATTTTTGGAAGATATCGTTCTTGAATGTGAGGATTGTAATGGCAGAAAGCTTAAGCCAATCTATGCAGATATAACTGATGGAGAGATGACAGTTCATCAAGCTTTTTCCCAATCATTAAGTTCGACCCTGGAAAATATAAAGCTTACACCTAAGTTTCAAAGAATTAGACAATATTTAAAAATTCTAAATTTAGATTATTTGTCGCTCGACCGCCAGATTAACTCATTATCCGGTGGGGAAAAACAAAGAATATATCTTCTAAGTAAACTTCTAAAAGACATTCACAGCTCTATTTTGTTTTTTGAAAATATCTCGTTTGGGCTATCTGAGCATGAATTGGCCAGAATCTGCCAATTTTTACAGGATTTGTGCATGAAGGGTAATACAGTTGTGATTATCGACCAAAACCCCGTATTTAAACAGATTTCTAATTATACCATCGACTTCTGACGGTTCTACTCAAGTATTTGATATAATATTCCGATGAAGGCATAGAAAACAACTTTCGCGGGAGATTTTGATGCCTAGGTACTTGTTTTTACTAGCATGTTTGGTTGGCTTCCAATACAGTTGGGCCACGACATTTGTTCCAGTTTCCATTAAAAAGCAAATAAAAGAAAGCGACGGCTTTGTTTACGGTGAAGTGCTGGCGGTTGAGTCCGAAATGGAAAATGAAGTTATTCACAGCAAAGTTACTCTGCGTGCGAATAAATGGATGGGATTAACGCCTGAAGAAGATTTAATTGAAGTGTATTTTCCCGGAGGAAAAGTAGGAGATCAAGTTTTTCAAGTTCACGGTAGTCCCAAGTTTGAAATAGGTGAAGGAGTTGTTCTTCTAACAAAGCAGCATAAAAATAAAATGTGGGTCAATAATTTGGGCTTAGGTAAGTATTCGGCCAAAAAGATTGGTGAGAAGACCTTGATTATTAATCAAATTTTTCCAGGACACCCCGCAATTGGCCAGATAGCTTTAAAGAATTTTTATGAGTTAGCAGAGTGGGTGAAAAAGGATAAATTTCAAGAACGATTTAAAGACAAGTATGAAATTAATTATGAACATCAACTAAAAATAAAAAAGAGGAGGAGAGCTCCTTCTCGTGCTATCGCCTCAGATAATTCTAATATAAATTCTGAAGAACATCATTCAAATGAACCTTATTGGTTAGTTTTGGTTTTGGCCGCTATGGGAGTAGCTATGGGGATATTAAGAAATAGGGCATGAGAAAGCTAATATTTGTTCTCTTTTTTCTTTTTTCTAAAGTGGGTTTTACTTATGTTATAACTAAGACCGAGCTTGGAAAAAATATCAAATGGAACTACCGTAATAAGCAAATACCTCTTTATTATAATCCTGAACCGGTTGATACAAATATTGTTTTAGACATCTCTTCTGAACAGCTATCAAATTTAAGCATATCCAAGGCTGAATATCTTAAAATACGAGTTAAGCAAATTATTGAAGAAAGTGTTGCTGAGTGGAATCAAGTTTCACCTTATCAAGTTATTCCCTATCAAGTAGATTCTAGTGAATCCATGTCAAGTTCGAAGTCCACACTTCGCTTTAGTGATGATTATCAATATTTTGGTTCTGGGGTGATTGCAGTAACCTCAACTCTATTTAGTGCAACAACAGGTAATATCTCCAGTGCAGATATTCTTATTAACCAATCATTTACAAATGTTATTGATTTAACTCTAGATAAAAAAAGAAGTAGTAAGCAAACAGCATATTTAGGAGACGTCCTCACTCACGAGTTCGGTCACTTTTTGGGTTTAGCACACTCTGAAGTTATTAATTCAACGATGATTTTTTCTATATTTAAAGGTCAGCACACCATTCATAGTGATGACATTTATGGTTTGTGGGAAAATTATGGGATAACGACAAATAGTGGGGAAATTTCTGGTAAGGTGATTGCTGGAGATGCGAAAACTGAAGTCTTTGGAACTAATGTTAACCTAATGTCATTTGCTACCAATAAAGTGATTCAAGCCGTAATTACTGATAGCGAAGGGAAATTTTCTTTTAAGAATTTAGATTTAGATGAGTCTTACTTTATAGCTGTGTCTCCAATAAAAAATCTTTCATCAATATCTGATTATTACAAGCAAATCAATAATCAAATATGTGCTCAAGAAAGCTTTAGAACAAGTTTTTTCGCTAAGTGTGGCCCCAGAAGCAAAGGACGACCTCAGGCTTTTTATTTGGATGCAAATAATAATTCAGTAGATGTAGGAGAAGTTACTATAAGGTGCGATGAAAACTTGGATACGGATTATTATGCAAAAAAATTTAAAGACAGTGAGAGAAGTTTTGAGCTCCTAGCAAATTATCTAGATACAAGCGCAGTCTTTACGGGGTATTTTTCATCAGAGGAAATAGCTGCTGGCCTTACGGGAAAAGGCGATGTGTTTACACTTGATTATAGAAATTTTGACTTAAGCCAAATCCCACTAAATCCTGTTGTAAATATAAATTTAAGCTCGAGTACTATTGGGAGTGACTTTGCTTTCAAGGTGTATGTTAAGTTAACAAATGAAACCAGCTGGCGCGAGTATTCGGCATCGACAGATAGTACAGGAAAATTATTAACAGATTTAAATATTGATATAGAACTTTCAGAAAATGCGAATGATAATCTCATTGAGTTAACCGTTTATCCTGTGGCCCTTTCCTCTGACGAAAAATATGAAATATTTGCGGCCCCTACGGTTTTATTAAACGCAAATAATCTTTATTCTATTACGGCGCAGTTAGGAAGCTCTGTCGCTGGTAATTTTTATGCTTATGCTAAACATGACTCATATCCTTATGACGACAATAGTTCCTGTGTTGAGGGTACTTTAACTTATGCCAGTTCACCCTATATATCTATGAGTGCTCTCCTAGGGAGCACTGCGCAACTGAGTGAGGATGATGCACCGATATCTTGTGGAACTATTGATCTAGACAACTCTTCTGGACCAGGCGGTATGGGGAGTTTTGTGCTGGGTGTGATAATGGTTTTAATCTTTTTTATTCCTCAGAAATTAAACCATATTTTTTTGTCTGATTCCTAAAATTTTTATAGAATTTATCATGTTTAAATAAACCAAGGATGGGGTTTTATGAAGTTTATTACCGGTATTATTTGTATATTTTTTTCCGTTTCACAAGTTGCTTTTGCCCAAGATTTGTTACAAGAGCGAATTTGGAAAATTTCATCAAGAAAAAGATCAATTTTCTTTGATAAGGGAGTGTTTCACTCTGAGGCAAATCCCGTTGCTCAAAAACTTGTTGGGATTCGTAATAGTTATATTGTAGCGAGGGGTTATGAACGAGTGGTTTTTGATTTCTCTTCCAGCAAACCACCAAAGGTGTACGGCAAAATTTCCAACAAGGACAATAAAGTCTATATTGATTTTTTTAATACGACCTTGGCCACTAATGTTGAGAATTTAAAAAATATAAAATTTTTAAAAAGTATAGATTTTTTTAAAGTAGATAAAGATGATCTATCAGCTGAGTTGACTTTTAATGGAAAAGTTAGTTTTGACATTTTTTACTTGGAGAATCCTGGTAGATTAGTAGTTGATATTAAAAAGTAGGAGAGGCATATGTCGTCAAACGACAAAGTAAAATTAAATACAGAAGTTGAACCAATTAAACAACTTCCGACTGAAGTTGTGGTTATTCCGATTGTAAATAGTCCATTATTTCCCGGTATGATTGCACCGATCATTCTGAGTGAAGATAAGTATTCACCTGAATTAGATGAAATGGTTACTCAAGTCGGTTATGTTGCTTTAAACTTGGTCAAATTTAAAGAAGATCATGAGTACGTTCTGGATAAAGAAGAAGAGGAACTCACTGGAGGGATTGAAGAGTACGAGATGGAAGCATTTGACGATTCCACACAAGACTTGACGTCGAAAGATATATATCGAGTAGGAGTTTATTGTAAGGTCGTAAAAAAACTAAAACTTCCCGATGGTTCAGTTAATTTGTTAGTACATGGGCTTAAAAGATATAAGATTTCAAAGTTTTTGGAAGAAGAACCATTGTTGGTGGTAAAATCAGAAATCTTTGAAGATGTTCATGACTCAGATGAAGAGTTGGATGCCTATACTAGATCAGTTATTAACCAAGTTAAAAAATTAAGTGAGATAAATCCTTATTTTAATGAAGAGATGAAGCTGGCAATGCTTAATTCTCCTAGTCCTGGATCTTTAGCGGATTTAGTTGCCTTTGCTCTTTCTTTAGATGTTCCAGAAGCTCAAGATTTTTTAGAAACTCTTGTTGTTAAAAAGAGATTTGCAAAATTATTAGTGTACTTAAAAAGAGAAAAAGACGTTGCAGATATTCAAAAGAAAATTACAGATGAAGTAAATGATAAGGTTAATAAGTATCAACGTGAGTATTTTTTACGTGAACAACTAAAAATTATTCGTTCTGAATTAGGAATGGATGAAGATGAGAAAAGTAGGGACATAAAAAAATTTAAAGACATGATTGATGAGATCAAACTTCCTGAAGAAGCCCGTAAAGCGGCTGAAGAGGAGCTTGAGAGATTAGAGTCTATCCCAGATTCTTCTCCTGAATACAATATCACCAGAACTTTTTTGAATTGGATGGTACAGCTTCCTTGGGATAAGGAAACAGAAGACAATAATGATATCAGTGTTGCTACAAAAGTCCTTGAAAAGGATCATTATGGTCTAGAAAAAGCCAAAGAAAGAATTCTAGAGTTTTTGGCCGTTAGACAACTAAAGCCAGAGTACGATGGTACTATTCTTTGTTTTGCTGGACCTCCTGGGGTAGGGAAAACATCTCTTGGTCACTCTATTGCAAATGCTTTAGGTAGAAAATTTTATCGATTTTCTCTCGGTGGTATGAGAGATGAAGCTGAAATTAAAGGTCACCGTAGAACCTATGTTGGTGCTATGCCAGGAAAACTTATGCAGGCACTGAAAAGAGTAGAGGTTAATAATCCTGTTATTATGCTAGATGAAATTGATAAGCTAGGTAGAAGTTATCAAGGTGATCCAGGTTCAGCACTTTTAGAAGTTTTAGATCCGGAACAAAATAAGACATTTATTGATAACTACCTTGATGTACCTTTTGATCTTTCCAAAGTTTTATTTATTGCGACTGCTAACTACGTTGGTGAAATTCCTGAAGCACTTTTAGATAGAATGGAATTAATTGAGTTGAGTGGATATACCCTTGAAGAGAAAATCTCTATTGCAACTAAATGGGTAATTCCAAAGCAATTAAAAAAGCACGGCTTAACCACTAAAGACTTTTCTCTTGCAATGACAACACTGAAGGCGCTAATTAATGATTACGCAAGAGAAGCTGGTGTCAGAAGAATGGAGCAGTTTATTGCGAAACTTTGCAGGCATGCAGCTTTAAAGAAAGTTACTTCCAAAGGGCATAAGAAGTTCTCTCCAGCACCCAAGGATTTAGAAAACATCCTGGGTCCTAAACGTTTTCAATCTGAAGTAGCTCAAAAACCATTAAGCCCTGGTGTTGTTACTGGTTTAGCTTGGACGTCTTTTGGAGGAGAAATTCTTTTTGTTGAAACGCTACCTGTAAAAGGAAAAGGTTTTAAGTTAACTGGACAGATGGGTGATGTCATGAATGAATCTGCTAATATTGCCTACAGTTATGTACAAAAACTTTTACAAGATGAAATTGATACAAAAACAGCTCAAGTAAAAAATAAGGTAACAAAGAAAGCTAAGGGAGAAGCAAAGTCAGCAGAAGCTTCTTTGGATTTCTTGGCCAACCACGAGGTGCACTTGCACTTGCCGGCAGGAGCAACACCTAAAGATGGGCCAAGTGCTGGTATTACAATGGCACTTGCACTCTATTCTTTATCTAAAAATAAGAAGGTTAGAGGTAATGTGGCCATGACTGGAGAGCTAAGCCTAACTGGTAAAGTTCTTCCTGTTGGAGGTATCAAGGAAAAAGTTCTTGCCGCCAAAAGGGCCGGCATTAAAGAAATTATCCTACCTGACTCTAATGAAAAGGATCTGAGAGAGGTTCCTGAAAGACATAGAAAAGGTATGAAGTTTTATCCGGTTAAACACTTTGATGAAGTTCTAAAAATTGCTTTGAGATAAAAAAAAAGCCCTCTGAAAAGAGGGCTTTTTTTATATAAAAATACTTTTTATAATTAAAATTCTTCTGAATCGTATTCTTCAAGTGGAGCATGAGTTACTTTACCAGCAGCAATTTCTCTTAGAGCAGTAACAATTTCTTTGTTCTTGCTTTTAACCTGAGCATCTGCACCTTCTCTTAATTGGCGAACTCTTTTTACAGTTAAATGAACTAATTCATATCTGTTTTCTACTTTTTCCAAGCAATCTTCAATCGTGACTCTGGCCATCTTTTACCTCTTTAAATCTGGTTATGAATTAAACTTTATAAATATTTTAACTTTATTTGTCAAAAGCTTACTTGTTTTTGTACATCGCTTCAATCAAATTACTATAGTCTTTGCAGATAAGCTTCTTTTTTATTTTCAAAGAGGGAGTAAGATAATTATCTGTACTTATCTCGGCTGGAATAATTTTGAACTTTTTAATAGTTTCATAGGAACCTAACTGCTCATTAACCTTATCAATTTCAGCTTGAATAATAGAGTTTATAGCGGGATGATTTGCCAACTCATTGTAATTACAATCATCAGCTATTTCTAGTTTCTCAAAATAGGGCTCGAAGACTTCTTTATCAATACCAATAAGTGCTGTTAGGTATTTCTGTTGGTTTCCAATTATGACGCAATGGGTGATGTGCTGGCTATCTTTAAGTAACCCTTCAATTTTCTGGGGAGCAATATTTTTTCCCCCACTGGTGATAATGATATCTTTTTTTCGATCAGTTATTCTTAAAAATCCCTCACCATCAAAGCTTCCAATATCACCTGTGTGAAACCAGCCATCTTTATCCAAGGCTTGTGCCGTAGCTTCGGGATCTTTATAATATTCACTAAAAAGAGCAGTGCTTTTAATAAGGATTTCTCCGTCATCTAAAAATTTGATTTCAACATCCCCAATGGGTTGCCCTACAGTGCCTGGTACCTGCTTATTTAAAGGATTAAGACAACAAGGAGCTACTGTCTCTGTTAATCCATATCCTTCGAGAACGGTAAGATTGGAGTTACGTAAAAACTTGATAATCTTAACATTTAGTGGTGCTCCTCCGGAGATTAAATAGCGAATCTTTCCACCAAACATATTGTAAACTTGTTCAAATACAAGTTTTTGTGCCAGTTGGTACTGAACAATTGTAAGTGTCTTAGGAGTTTTATCTTGGTAGATGGATGCGTAGTAATCATTTGCTACATTTTGTGCCCATTCAAATATATTTTTCCTTACTTCATTGTGGGTAATATACTCTTGAGCCTTTTCATAGATTTTTTCTAGCACCCGCGGAACCGCCATGAGTAACGTCGGTTGCACCAAGGGAATATTATGAATAAGCTTCTTCATACTTTCAGCATACACCGCCTCACAACCAAACACTAAAGGAAGAAAGGACTCTAGCCGACCAAGTACATGGGATAAAGGAAGATAAGTTAAAAGACGATCTTCTTTATAAATAGCACTGTGGGTAAAGCGTTTAATATTTAAGAGAACTTGAAAAAGGGCTTGATGCTTAATGACTGCTCCCTTAGGTTGCCCAGTTGTTCCGGAAGTATAAACAATCGTGGCCACATCTTCAGGCATAATATTTTCAATATTGATTGTAAACTGCTCAGGTTGTTTTTGAGCTTCATTGGACCCAAGACTTAGACATTCGTCGTACTTATAAAGAGAAATGTCTTTAGACAATATATTGCTAAGATCCGACTTTATATAATCAAGAGTAATAATTTTTTTAACAGACTTTAATTTATTTTGTATTTCTAAAATCTTTTCGAATTGATGGTTATTCTCAAGAATCAGAAACTCAGCTTCACAATGTGAAAGAATATATTCAATTTCATCAGCAGGATATGTGGGATAGATTGGAACAGTAATGGCCCCGGAACTCATAATCGCCAGATCTAAGAAATTCCATTCTTTTCTAGTGTGGCTTAAGATACATACTTTTGTTTTCGCTGTTAGACCCAGGTTAATAAGTGCCAGGGAAAGACATTCAACAGTCTCACTGTATTGTTTAAAATTAATAAAATTAATTTTCTCATTTTCAATATGACCTATAGCTCGATCCTCTTCAGATAGTGTGGCCCTTCTAAGTAAAAGATTAGGGATCGTCTTCTTAATCTTGTTCATTAATACCTTTTGACTATTCAGATAACATAAATTTTCTCTTGTTATGCAGAAAAAGTAAATATCTTCAACAGCTTAGGATATCTCAATATCTATGACTATTGCATGTTTAGCCTTAGGAGGTGTTTATGGACAAAAAAATCTATGTGATTTCCCGTAATATTGGAAAATCAGGTGAGTATTTTTTATTTCATTTTATTGGCTATTATAACGGGGTGCGTATCACAGAGATAAAGGTAAAAGGGGGAGAGTTCGAATTAGGTGAAGATTATGTATTGGCCATCAAACAAATAATTTGTCTGGACGGAATCTTATTTGGAGAGTTGGTAAAATCCAAGAAATTATTTATTTGATATTTACTGAAACGTGATCGCCAATCATAAAATTACTAATATCAAAAATGGGATCATTTGCAGCCTTATAAAGCTCTTTTGTTGTCGTTACAGCAGATTCATCTTCTGCGTGAAGTACTTCTAATTGACCGATTGGAATATGGTAGTTAACGCGTTTCTTATTATCATAAGGATTAGATTTAGAAACGATTCTGTAGACAGTGAGAAGTGTGCCCTTAGTTACACCTTGATTAGATCCGATATTTACATAATAGTTTCTTCGAAGAACTTCATTTTCATAACCCATGGGAAGGTCTTCCGCTACGCTAAAAATTAAATGGTCACGTGCCATAGCGTTCATACTGAATAGTACAGAACATACGAGTAAAAGTTTTTTAATGCAGGAAAATGTCATCTCTCTATCCTCAAAGCTAGGAAGTCATTCTTATAAGGCTTTTCGAGAACATTAGTAAAAACTTAAAAAAAAATTCTATTTAATCATTCGAGGGGATCACTCAAGTTTTAAATACTTGAAATTATTATCTATCAAGTCTGATTGGCGGAAATTTTTTAGGTATCCGTGATGTAAAATATAGTTTCTGGAGTAAAACTGCATAACCCAAGGCAACTCTTTTGATACGATATCATTGATTTCGCTTGTGATTTCTTTAACCTGATCTTGAGTATTGGCCTTAAAAAGTTCTTCGTATAATTGATCGATACGCGCATTAGAAAAGTAGGTGGCATTGGGGCCCGGAGGATGGTTTTTGCTAATAAGAAGTTGCACAACATTTTCAGGATCTGGGTAGTCCATTGCCCAGCCACCTTGCCATATTTCTAATTGGCCTGTTCTTGCTTTGTTTAGAAAACCTGGAAAACTATTTAAATTAACTTTTAAGTTGATTCCAATATTAGCTAATTCTTTTTGGATAAATTCTCCCATTTGTCTTGAAACAGTTGTAGATCCTCTAACATCGTAACTGAAAGTTGGAAGTCCTTTACCGTTAGGAAATCCTGCTTCGCTCAAAAGTTTTTTAGCTTTATTTAAATTATAACTATAGGGAAGCGTATTTTGGGGAGAGTAACCGGGCACTCCTGGAGGAAAGATAGAGTTGGCCTTAAGTGCAATATTGTTGGTAAAGCTTTTAATATAGCTATCTATGTCGACTGCATGTGCTATTGCATTTCTAAGTTTTTGATTTTTACCCAAGATAGGGTGCTGCATATTAAATGCCAACCACCAATAGGTAAGGGTGGGAGCAATTTGCAGCTGAATTTTTTCTTTAATAAACTCTTTATTTAATCTACCTGATTTATCCAAAGCCAGCGGGAAATGATCTTTAGTTAGCACAATTAAATCTATCTTTTTCTCACGAAAGTTAAGCCATCTAGTTTGCGCCTCTTTAATAATTTTAAAATTGATTTGATCAATGAAAGGTATTTTAGTTCCAACATCAACCAGTAATTTTTTTTCATAAGCAAAGCGATCACCTTTTGTTGGGTAATAACTTTCGTGATAATTTTGATTTTTTAATAACTTGATATAAGCATTCGGCTTCCAAGAGTCTAAGACATATGGACCAGTACCAATCGCAATTTGTGAGAAATCATTTTTATAATGGAGGAGCATCTCTTTGGGAATAGGAGCTGTGAACGCCATGGCTAAAGCATAAATAAGTTGAGGATAGGGTTTGGTAAGCTTGATGACTAGAGTTCGTTCATCAGGAGCCTTCAGACCTTCAACCTCTAGGTTTATGATATCTTCAATTGATTTTGCTTTTTCACGGAATTCATTAAGCCCCTTGATTTTACCTTCAAAAAGCCACCAACCATTACTACGTGTAGCTGTATAAGCAAGACGTTTTAATCCGACTATAAAATCGCTAGCCTTAAGAGTATATTGTTTCTTGGTGGGCAAAGGATGGTACAAAATATCTTTTTTTATTTTGATAGTATATTTTAAACCCCCTTCTTCAATTTGTGGCATATCTACGGCAAGTAAGGGCTTCAACTGATAGGGCCTGACTAAGTAATCATATTCGTAAAGCGATTCATAAATTTGATAAACAACTTTAGCTGACACTGTATCATAGCTTACGGCAGGGTCTAACGTGGAAACATTTGTCGTCAGTGCATAATTTAAAATATTTTTTTTACCAGAAACTTTTTTTTTGGTACAGGCTGACAAGCTAGTGATAAACAATAAGAGAGCTAATATTTTCATTTAGAGTTACCTATAGAAGTGACCAGTTAACAGGTTCAATTCCCTTATTTTTGAGATAGTTGTTTGTTTTAGAAAATGGTTGGGTACCGTAAAAATTCTTTACTGAAAAAGGCGATGGGTGAGCACTTTCAATGATGTAATGTTTGCTCTCATCTAGCATAGACTTTTTCTTACGAGCATCGTTACCCCAAAGAATAAATACCAAATTTTCTTTTTCCTGGTTAAGAATTTCAATGACGCGATCAGTGAAAATTTCCCATCCTCTTTTTCTATGAGAACCAGGTTTACTTTGTTCTACTGTGAGCACAGCATTTAACATAAGGATACCTTGATCGGCCCAATTAATTAAATATCCATGATTAACTGGTTCTAATCCTAGATCAGTATTCATTTCCTTATAAATATTTTTTAACGAGGGGGGTGTTTTGATATCTGGTTTAACGGAAAAACATAAACCATGAGCCTGGCCGCTACCGTGGTAGGGGTCCTGACCTAAGATAACAACTTTTACATTATCAAAAGCGGTATGTTTAAAAGCATTAAAAATGTCATCGCTTGGTGGAAAAATAACTTTACCTGCTTTTTTTTCTGAGTCCAAAAAATTAACTAAGTTTTTAAAGTAAGGTTTTTTAAATTCGTCTTGGAGAATTTTATCCCAAGAGTTATTAATACGGGTTGAAATCATGAAATATACTCTTTGATATAACTTTGTACGTCTGCGTATTTATAGCCTTTTGAAATTAAAAAGTTAATAACCTTATTTTTTAATTTTTGTTTAGCTTCCCACTCACTAGGGATTTCTTTGAACCTTAACTTTTTCTCTATAAGATATTGAATCTGCTTGGAACTACCTAAATCCTGAGTATCTCTTATTTCATTAATATTGGAGTCATCCACAAAAAGCTGCTCTTGTTCTAGCTTTTGAATGATGTAGTTATTAGCATAGCCTTTAACCAGCAATTGCTTGATTCGGATGCGTTTATATTCGTCTTCCCTCAGATAATTATATTCCAAGAGCTTGTTGATAACGATTTCAATATCGTCTGCATCAAACTTCCTTTCTTTTAGTTTTTGGCGCATTTTGTAAATGGAGTAGTCACGAAGACTTAATAGTCGAATCGAGTAATCAAAGGCTTTTTTATATGATTTTTCTTCGCTCATTACTATAAAAAAAAGGGGAGTACTTTAACTCCCCTTTGGTGTGTGTGTTGATTATTGTAATTTTTTAGAACTACGTTTAGTTTTTTTAGCTGGAGCAGCTTCTTCAATAATTTCTCCAGTTTCCATGTTAACATCTGGTGTATCAGCTTCGACAATACCAGCTTTAACAAGAACTTTTTCCTTGATCTCAGCAGCGATGTCTGTATTTTCCGCAAGGAAACGTTTCGCATTCTCTCTACCTTGACCAATTTTTCCGTTGTTATAAGAGTACCAAGCACCAGCTTTGTCCACGATTTTATGCTCTGTTGCCAAGTCAATTAGATCACCTGTTTTAGAAATACCCTCTCCATACATGATATCAAACTCTACTTGTTTGAATGGAGGAGCAACTTTATTTTTAACAACTTTAATTCTTGTTCTGTTACCAACTACATTATCGGCTTCTTTAATGGCACCAATTCTTCTGATATCGATTCTTACTGAAGAGTAAAATTTAAGGGCATTACCACCAGTAGTCGTTTC
>JBFEUX010000210.1:0-4920 GCA_041547255.1 Bacteriovoracaceae bacterium | reverse complement strand
TAAAGAAACAGGAATTAATAGCAAATATAGTGGCAATACAAGATAGGAAATTGCCAAAGTATCATACTTCCAACCTAGATAAAATGAGTAAAACAAGTCTCCCTGATATTGCTCAATATGACTCGGATCACCAAAGTAAAAAATGAAAAAGACCCGACCTGCACTCAAAATGAGTAAAAAGAAAAGGTAATATAATATTAACCTGAGCAGGCCGACAAAAAGATAATCAGAACGGTTAAGTAATTGCTTCAATTCTATTCCCAACTAAATGTTTAAGAGCTGCTTACTAGAATAGATCAGACGCCATTTTTCGTAAAGACAAAGCAAGCTTTTATCGTTCATTAACCTTCTAGGATAGTCAGGTTATTTTTTAATGCCTAATCCTTTAAAAAATACTAAATTTCAATATAATATTTGCTAGGAGAAAAACGCGTGAGAATTACATTAAAACCTGGTGAAAAGCTTAGTGTCTTAGTTGTTGATGACGAATCAGAAATTAGAGACATGTTAGTGACCTTTATTGAAATGATGGAAATTTTTGACTTTATTGTTGAAGCTCAAGATGGATCTGAGGCCATTAGAAAGACACAAAACCAAAAGTTTGACCTTATTATTACTGATCTTATGATGCCACAAGTTCGTGGTATTGAACTTGTCCAGACTATAAAAAATCAAGAGAAACGACAGAAAGGGGAAGAGACTACTCCTATCATCATTCTCTCAGGAAATGTGACCGGTGATGAGGTAAAAAAGGCCATTCATTTTGGTATCAAATACGTTCTTACTAAGCCCTTAACTGCTGAAGACTTTATCAAAAAAGTAAATGAGGTTCTTATAAAAGAGCGACGAGCAAAAATCAGAGTTCTTAAAGACGAGAGCGACGAGTAAGTTATTTAAGCTTAATTTTTTTTAGATATGCCTTAATTTGTTTCTTAGTATCTTGATTATATAGATGAGTACGTAAAGTTGAATAAGCTGCCCCTGGCACTACCAGATGTTTATATTTCTTTAATGTTTCCCCGGAAATAGCATCTGTTAACTCTTTTGGGTGAGTAATAGTATCAAATTCTTTTGGCGCCATGGCCAAAATTAGATCTAGTTTATTTTTATCTTCTTCAGTAAAAGCAGCATGTTCAATTTTAGTTAACCCCACCTGACTTTTAATCTGTAACAACTCCCCCTTTTCATTATAAAAAGAAGTATAAATGATAGGTAAACAAGCACTATTACAACCTGTTGTGGTAGAAATTTCCCGAATAAAGCCCAATAATACTCCTTTATTTTCCACCTTTAATATTGTTGTATTAACAGGCTCATCACTAATGGTATCTTTGACCACGATTGAAGATAGGGCATCATATTTAGGAAAAACTTGTTGATACCAAGCTTTTTTCTCTAGCTCTTTTTCAGAAGCATATGATAGAGAACAGAAAAATATTGTTAAAATAATTAGTTTCAACATAGTTTCACTATTATAGCAAAATTTAACTTTAATTGAATTGATTTTTTAAAGGACTGACTTATACTGAATTATGCGACTGTTTACTTTACTCATATTTACACTTATCTTGTTAAACTGCTCTGCTAGTCGCAATTACAAGGCTTCAGACCATTACTTACCAAAAAAAGATCGCTTTTATAATCCAACTTCACCAGCACTTCCTAAAGGCTTATGGTCAGTTCTAAAATGGAGATTTACAGAAACTCCAGCGGATTGGCCAAAATGGATTGAGCTCACAGAAAAGCCGAAACTAAAAAATCCCCTAAAAGAACATCAGGCCAATATAATTTTTATTAATCATTCAACAGTTCTTATCCAACTCGATGGCCTTAATATTTTAACAGATCCTGTGTGGTCCAAACGAGTAAGCCCTGTCAGCTGGCTAGGCCCACAAAGAGTGCACGCCCCAGGTATCCCCTTTAAAGAACTGCCACGTATAGATTTAGTTCTTATCTCACATAATCATTATGATCATTTAGATTCTAATACTTTAATTCAGCTTGAAAAAGCACATTCTCCACTGTTTTTATGTGCTCTTGGTGATAAAGAACTCCTCACCTCTTTAGGCCTAAAAAAAGTCATTGAAATGGATTGGTGGGAGAACACTCAATATAAGAAGGCCAATATCACCTTCACTCCGACCCAACATTGGTCAGGAAGAGGTCTTTTTGATCGCTTTAAAAGCCTTTGGGGTAGCTATCTAGTAGAGTACAAGGGAAGAAAAATCTATTTTGCTGGGGATACTGCCCACTCTCAATATTTGCAACAGATTGCGAGAAGGTTTGCACCTATTGATCTGGCCTTTCTCCCAATTGGAGCCTATGCTCCAAGATGGTTTATGCAGAATACACATATGGACCCAGAGGAAGCTGTTTGGGCACATAAGGACCTGCAGGCAGCTCGCTCTATTGCTATTCATTTTGGAACATTTCAATTAAGCAACGAAGCTCATGATGCGCCGGAAACACGACTAAATACCTATAAAAAATACTATAAGATCCAGCCAGAGGAATTTCTCACTCTGAAGCCAGGGCAGTCAATTTTGATGGATTTATAACAGCAGAAGGCTTTTATTGAACGCTAAGAAGAAGCTCGACTAAAACTCCCATAACTAGAAAAAAGCCAACTGAAAGGGTAATTCCTTTCATTGATCCTCCTGCTATAATTATAGAAAACAACCGCGCAAAAAGGAAACTTAAAGCTAGCTTAATCCATGTAGTAATTACCTGATCTATTGATATTTTTATAGCCTAGCTTACAATTAAGCTTATGAATTTATTGGAAAAACTTGATGAAAATCAAATATTAGGGCTCAAAATCAGAAGTCTTAAGCCTAAGCTACAACCAGAGCAAGATCTGGCCATCAAAAAGCTTCATAAACAACTCAAAGCGAAGGGCATTAAATGGCGACCCCATATCTGGTTTTCAAGAGAGTGGTTTTCGCCTGATGGTGTGGGCGGATTCGCCATCCCCTTTATGTTAACTCATAAAAAACTCATTCGGTTAGAACGAAAATATCTGGGATTTTGTGAGGGAGCCTCGCCAGAAGAATTTTATAAACTTTGCTGTCACGAAGCAGGACATGCTATCGACAATGCCTATAAGCTTCGTCTCAATAAAAGAAGACAAAGTCTTTTTGGGCTTAGTTCAAAAAACTATCCCAGTTTTTATCAACCAAATCCCACCTCTAAAGATTATATTAGCTTCTTAGGTAATCACTACGCCCAGGCCCATCCTGATGAAGATTGGGCAGAAACGTTTGCACATTATCTGGCCATTGGACAACTTCCTTCTAAATACAAGAACTCGCTAGTTAAGCAAAAATATGAATTGGTTAGTCATATAATTAGTGAACTCAAAAACAAAAATTTTAAAAGCACCCCAAAGCTAACTCCACAAAATTTTTCATGGGATAATTTAACCATTGGAGAATACCTGGAACAAAAAAGACGCAGCTTAAAACTGCATCGCCCTAACTTTTATGAAAAAGAGCTCACAACTCGATTTGAATGCCATAGGCCAGGAGTAGAAGTGGCCAGCGTTATGCGTGGCAAGCGCAGAGAAATGCTTCGTCAGTTAGAGCAGATCACTGGCCACGATAACTGGACTCTAGGAAAATGTTTTGATGATTTAGTAAAAGAATGTAAAAATAAAAAATATATGGTGAAAAACGAAAGGCATATTCAAAAAGAGATACGAAACATTATTGCTAATTCTGTTCACGAATATATACAAAAAGGTAAAACCAGGATTTACATGTGAGTAAACGGATATTACTTTTAGTGCACAAGGAACTGCTGCCTCCAACTGATTTAAAAACAGAACCCGACCGTTTTAACACCCCCTGGATCACTGAATACGATGTGCAAGAGGCACTAAAAAAGTCAGGCCATGAAGTTAAAACTTTTGGACTTATTGACGACCTCAATAGTCTGATCACAGAGTTATCAAGTTTTAAACCGCATATCGTATTTAATTTACTCGAAGAATTTAACTATGACCCTCAAAGTGATTACAAAATCGTGGCATTACTGGAAATAATGGGGATCAAATACAGTGGTTGCAATCCTAAAGGATTGCTGCTGGCCAGAGATAAGGCCCTTTCTAAAAAGATTCTCAGCCATCACCGCTTAGGAACACCTCATTTTTTTACTATCCCTAAAAATAAAAAACGCAAACTTCCTAAAAATTTAAAGTTTCCATTAATCGTTAAATGTCTTTACGAAGAAGCTAGCTACGGTATAGCTCAGGCCAGTATCGTAAGATCAGAAGACAAACTTAAGGAAAGAATTGAATACATCCAGCAAAGCTTGGATCAAGATGCCATTATCGAGGAATTCATCGAAGGAAAAGAATACTATGTCGGAGTCATGGGCAATAAAAAATTGACGACTCTTCCGATTTGGGAATTACAATTTAATAATGTCGATGAACCTGAAAAAGAAATCTACTCTAGTCGCGCCAAATGGAACAAAGATTATCGCAAGCGTAAAGGCATTGACAATGGTCCTGCCAAGCTAGATAAAATTCTCGAGGACAAAATTATCAAGACATGTAAAAAGGCTTATCAAGTTTTAGAACTTAGTGGATATGCCAGAATTGATTTAAGAGTTTCAAATGAAGGAAAAATCTATATTCTGGAAGTAAACCCTAATCCCAATATCGCCAGTGATGATGAATTTGCTAAAAGTGCAAAGCATGCGGGTATAAGCTACCAGGACTTAATTACCAGCTTACTTTAACGCCTCTTAATAACCGCCCCACTAACCTGGGGATAATCCTCCAAGATAAAACTGATTATAATAATAAATAAACATCTCGAGATGCCCCTTTAATCTTTTTGGGTCCTGAGTTGTGCACCAAGTTCTTCTTACAAATGTTGCAATTCCATCTCTTAACATCGCAAGAGTGTGATCAAT
>JBFEUX010000134.1:0-7969 GCA_041547255.1 Bacteriovoracaceae bacterium | reverse complement strand
GAGTCTTCAATCGGAGAAGAGAAACAGCATAATCCACGAATTGGTAATGGAAAAACTCTTAAAGAGTTTACTGAGATTATGAATAATTTAAACTTAGCTTACCCTAAGAAAATTAAGGCTTCACTTCCGGCCAATAAAAAGTGTGGAATGGTTTAAATCTGACTCCATAAAACAAATCAAGCAATAACTAAAAAGCCGGTATTAGCCGGCTTTTTTTATTATAACGTGTCCTCACCGGGACGCTTTCCAATTGGTTTTTTATCGACAGGCTTATCCTGGCTTTTGGACTTTTTAAGCTTTGACTTGCTCGATGGCTTGCTGGACATAATAGACTTGGTTTTATCCGTAGGAATCAAAGAAATTTTAATCCCCTTCTCCCCATAAGCTTCAGGAGACTTGGCTTTATAACCTTGAGGGATAGGGATCACACGCGTTGATGAACTCGACGAAAAAGACTTAAAACTTTGATCTCCCTTTTTAGTTTCCTTCTCTTCTCTTACTTTATAGGAAATCGTGATTTGTTCATCATTGGTTTTAATATCTAAATCCATATTTTCATTCAGAGGTGTAATTATAATAGAGAGACTTCCGTCCTTTTCGTATTTCTCTTCAATTTCAACTCCTCCTGAGCGGCCTTTAAAATGCTCGAAACCAGAAAAAGGATCCATATCATCATTAAAGAAAGAATCATTGTTAAAGTCATCCTGAAACATTTTCATAATGTCTCTCATCATTTTATCTCTTTCTTTCATGAATTCTTCTAATAATTCTTCGCGAGTCTGGGCGAAAATATTGAGAGAAATAAACAAGCTAAAACAAAGTGCAAAAATTTTCATTTCATTTCCTCTTTATTGAATTGTTCAAAAAAACTAATCAGTAGATCAATACCATCTAAAATGGGGGCAGGTCCTGGCTGTAAAAAGATTTCTGGCGGTAACTCAAATACGCGGTTCTTTTTAACAGCGTTTATTTTATCATAACCTTCCCGTTTTTTAATTTTACTCACACTCACTTTTTTACCACACCAGCAGCCAAAAATAATATCCGGGTTTTCCTCAATAATTTTTTCATGGGTTGTCGTGCGATCTTTGGCCAAAACAGCTTGGGCCTGTTCTCTATGAATATCTATACCACCACATAATTCAATTAACTCACTAACCCATTTTATACCAGAAATCAGTGGTCCATCCCATTCTTCGAAGTAAACTTTTGGTTTGTTTTGTAAAGTTTTTGCAAATTTTTTGGCCTTATTTATTCTGGAAATAAGAGATTCAATTAACTCCTTTCCCTCGTCTTTGGCATCTACCAGTTTGGCCAAACCATAAATATACTGTAATATCCCCTGGATAGTGCGATGGTTGGCGATATAGACGTTTTGTCCCAGTTCAATTAAGTCCCGTGCAATATCTTTTTGGATATCAGAGTGGCCTAGGATCAGATCTGGCTTTTTCTCAAGAATCTTCTTATAATTGGAGTTAGTAAATTGAGAGACTTTAGGAAGTTTTTGAGCTTCGACGGGACGCTTCACAAAAGCGGAAACTCCCTTGACGAGCTCGCCCCTCCCCAACAAAAAAAGCGTCTCTACGGATTCTTCTGTGAGACAAATAATATTTTGGGGATAATCGTAAATATTCTGAGTTTCCATTAGCCTATTATAGGATTTAAAGTTAGGAGTTAAAAGTGTCACTACGTTATTTTTTAGTTATTTTGCTATCTCTGATAAGTATCAATATTCAAGCTCAGAATAAGCAATACGTTGATATGGGAGCAAAGACCATTGAAATGGATGGAAAAAAAATCCTGGCCGTGACCTTTAAAAATACTAAAGGTTGGCATACCTATTGGAAAAACCCTGGTGATGCAGGGCTAGAAATAAAATTAAAATTTGCAGTAGACGGTAAAGAGCTTAAGCTTGCCGATTATCCTTGGCCTGCTCCCAAGCGCTATATTGAACAAGGAAATATGTGGGCCTATGGTTATTCGGATCGCTATGCCCTATTTTTTGATTTAAATGATTCTCTTAAATCTCAAACGCTAAATATCGTTGGCCAGTGGTTAATCTGCAAGGACATTTGTATCCCAGGAAGCAGAAGCGTTGATATTAAGCTTGATCATTACTTAAGTGGTTCTGTAAAAAAGATATTTGAAATAGAAGAACTGAAACGCAGTTTTAAACGGCTGCCTAAGGCTGAAAGTAATCCACAAATAGAAATCTTTCTTACCAAAGGACAAAAAGAAAATCAGCTCGCTCTTCACTACCTCATTGAAAATGCTGATTTTAGCAAAATAAATGGCAAGGCAAGCTTACTCACACCTTATTTAAATCCTCCTTTTGACTATAAACACGAAGAAGTTTATCTGGATAAAACCAATAACACGATTTATGGCCGTGCCTATGTGGATTGGGATGGTATTTATGAGGAGCCTGTTTGGAATCTTCCCCAGGATGGTATCTTTAAAAAACCCATTACGGCAAAATTCCTACTCAGTTATCCAAAAGTTGAAAATGCAAAAATCATCCAAAAAACTTTTACCCAATTTACATTAAGTGGAGATGAGGCTTTAACCGAGCGCTTTAAAAGCATGGTAAAACTTGGCGAAGAAAAACTGGCAGATAAATCTTCTTCACAAACATCAAGTAACAGCCTGCTTTATTTTATCATATTCGGGTTCCTTGGAGGACTTATACTCAATATCATGCCTTGTGTTCTGCCAGTGATTTCATTAAAACTATTTGGCTTAATTGTTCATAGTAGTGAATCTAAGGCCAAGATATTAAAGCACAATCTAGCCTATACTGCAGGTGTAGTAAGCTCTTTTTTGGTATTGGCCATCGCCATTATCGTCTTAAAATCCAGTGGTGATCAGATTGGCTGGGGGTTTCAGTTACAGTCTCCGACCTTTGTATTTGTCATGTTAATGGTCATCTTCATTATGGCCTTGAATATGTTAGGTCTTTTTGAATTTAGAACTCCTGGAGGGAAAAAATTTGGAAACACCCAGCTTAAAAAAGGTCTTAGTGCTGACTTTATTAACGGTGTTTTGGCCACAATCTTATCTACTCCTTGTTCCGCTCCCTTTTTAGGAACGGCCCTTACTTTTGCATTCACTACTAGTCATATAAATATTTTCCTAATTTTTATTTCTATTGGTACAGGCTTGTCTTTTCCATTTATTCTGACTGGTTTCTTTCCTGCAATGATTAAGTTTTTACCTCGTCCTGGTTTGTGGATGGATAAGTTGAAAAAGATATTAGGACTATCACTACTGCTAACTGCAGTGTGGTTAATAGATGTGCTTTTTTCCATCATCGATTTTTCTGGCATTGGCATGTATTTTAACACCCTTTTGGCCATGACCTTCTTTGCTTTCTTCTTTTGGAACAAAATTAGCAAAAATCTTATCGCCAATATTTTGGTTTTCACCATTCCTGTTTATCTGGGCTACAAGGTTATTTCATTTGCAGGTTCTGACGAAGCAAAGGTAACTGGCAAGACCATGATAAAAAGCGCAGGCTTACGCTGGGAAAAATGGACTCCAGAGAAAATGAATACACCCAAGCTGCGCTTTATTAACTTTACTGCCAGCTGGTGTCTTACCTGTAAGGTCAATAAAAAACTAGTACTCAGTAGTAGTGATTTTAAAAGCTATATTGAAAGTAAAAATGTTGAACTACTTGAAGGAGACTGGACTAAAAGAGATACAGATATTTCAAGTTTTCTGGCAAAGTATAATATCTATGGAGTGCCAGCCTATTTCATCCAAAAGCCTAATGGAGAAATTATCTCATTAGGCGAAACTATAAGTTTATCTAAAATAAAAGAGCATATTAAATAATGAAACTAGCAAAGTACGAAAATAACGAATTAATAATTGAAGATAAGTCCATTGCGAGTTTGGCAAAAACTTATCCGACTCCCTTTTATCTTTATTCTGAAAAAGAGTTATTAAATAATTACCATATTTTCTATAACGCAGCAGTTGATCAAGGCATCAATAAACCTTTAGTCTGTTTTGCTCTTAAGGCCAATCCCAATCCAACCCTACTGCTAAGCCTATTCCGCGCCGGCGCGGGAGCTGATATTGTTTCCGGAGGTGAGTTACAGCGAGCGCTGGAGAATGGCTGTGATCCACAAAAGATCGTGTTTAGCGGTGTAGGAAAAACCAAAAAAGAAATTGAAGCGGCACTGGACTGCCACCCACAGGGCATCTACTCATTTAACGTAGAATCAATTGAAGAACTAGAGATGATAAATGCTTGTGCCAAGGAGCAAAATAAACTGGCCAGAGTTTGCTTGCGTCTTAACCCGCAAGTAAAAGCAAAAACCCATAAGCATATCTCCACTGGTTACAAAACTCATAAGTTTGGCATCCTAAAAGATGACATCCTAAAGATCTTTAAAAATAAAAAGAAATTTTCACACATCAACTTTGTGGGAATCAGTGTGCATATTGGCAGCCAGCTTACCAATTTTAAAGCGACCAAAAAGGCAGTCAAAGAGCTATGCTCTCTTATAAATGAGACCAATCACAAATTTGAATTTTTAGATGTAGGTGGTGGTCTAGGTGTTGACTATACCAAGTCTGATGAAGTGCCTACAGCTAATGACTATATGAAAGAAGTCTACAGTACCATCAAAAAACAGCTTGCTAGCGATAACCAAGATGCTCGCGTGGTATTTGAGCCAGGCCGTTTTATTGCGGCCAGTGCCGGTCTGTTTATCACGCAAGTTATTCGTACTAAAAAATCTGAGGACTGCTTTTTCGCAATCGTTGACGGTGGTATGAATGATTTCGTGCGAACTTCACTTTATGGGGCCTATCACGAAATTAATCCCATCGTAAAAAAGAAGGGCAAAAAGATTCCTGCGGAAATCGTAGGTCCTATCTGCGAAACCTCTGACTCTTTTGCCAGCCATTATAAAATTCAAAAATTACATACCGGCGATTTACTGGCGGTGATGGATGCTGGAGCTTACGGACATTCCATGTCCTCACATTATAATCTGAGGACGCGTCCTAAAGAAATTGTTTTGACTTGTGAAGGAGAAGAGAAGCTATTCACTTATGAATAGCCTACTCTACCGTCGTCACCGGCATGGCCAGTAGCTTTTTAACCACTTCTTTTGGATCCAAATTATTGTAAAGAACGTTGTATACCCCTTCAAAAAGTGGAGCGCGGATCTTATATTTCTTGGCCAGCTTGTAGGCTGCTGCAGTGGTCTTATAACCTTCAACAACTGAACGCTTAGAATTGATAATTTCTTCAGGAGATTTTTCGCTTTTAGCGATTTCCATCCCAAATGTTTTATTTCTAGAAAGTGACGAAGTCGTCGTTAAGATCAAATCCCCCATTCCGGAAAAAGAATAAAAAGTTTCAGGCCTGGCGTTGAAAACTTTTCCAAAACGCAACATCTCAGTAATTCCTCGCGTGATCATAGCTGCACGAGTGTTGTGATTATAACCCAGTCCCTCTAACATCCCTCCTGCAATAGCGAGAATGTTTTTCAAGGCCCCACCCAGTAACACGCCTTTAATATCATAAGTAGGCATCGCTTTAAAATAATCTGTTCCTAATTTTTGACAGACATCTAAAAGAGTCGATGGATCCTTTCCTGCCAAGGCAACGATGGTTACCTGCTTATCTACAATTTCTTTGGCAAAAGATGGCCCCGAGAGATAAACAATTTGATCCAGGTACTTAGGAAAGATCTTTTGAAGCAAATCATCTGGCAACTCCAAGGTCTCAGGATCGATACCTTTCGAGATTGATACCAATGGAACTCCTTGCTGCAAATAGTTTACTACATAAGCATGATTTTCATTAAAATAAGGTTTGATGACACTGGTAGGAAGACCGTTTACTAATAATTCAACTTTGGCCCCTGCTAATACTTCATCCATTTCTTCCCAAGTAAGGGCGGGAATTAAATTGTCAGGAAGTTCCTGACCCGGAAGATACATGGTGTTCTCCCGCTTATCTTTGATACCTTCATAAACTTCCACTTCCCTAACTTTTAAGACAACTTTATCAAAGTTTTCACTAAGCACAGAAGCAATACTTGTTCCAAAAGCTCCGGCACCATAAACGACAGCATATTTGTAGGAGGACATGAGTTATCCTTTTGTTAAAGACTAATGACACCTTCTACTTTACTTACTTTCTGATAAACTTCAATGACCTCATCTGCTGAATTAAGAATTTTTCGACTGGTGACGCTGGTGTATTTACCGTTACGAGACAATTTTTCTGAACACTGATGGCCGGAAAGCACTTCTATTAGTTTATCTTTGGACTCAGTCTTTGTAACAAACTTAAAAGTGTAGTGATCTGGCCAATTAATTTGATCATTTAGTAAGCTTCGAAATTTATTCACATCCATCATTTATCCTCATAGCTAGGCAAGTTTTGCCTAAAGTCTCTACACCCCTTTCCCGATGCTCTTCATACAACCAACAGTGCGATGCACAAACGAGATAAGCATGTTTATTAATAGAATTTTACTTACCACTATATTGAGCTTAATACACCTACAAATGGCTTATGCTGTTGAATTTACACATTTTAAGCTCAAAGGAAGTCTTCAAGACAGAAATATGGGGATAAAATCACGCTTCGCAAGCTCTGCGAAGTCAAATACCGCAGTAGAATACCCTCCTTTATTGCTAGAAATCGCTGAGCTATTGGGTGATAAATACGAGGAGATTGGTAAAAAAGAAACAGATGAACTTATCAAAAATCACCAACTTGGTGGTGGAGTTCTGAATTTTAGCGGCTTTAGCTGGTATAAACCAATGGGCAACTATAATATCACGGCCAATCGTGAGGTGGCGCCAGAGCTATTCAGTGATCGTTGGATTGTTCACGACACCTTTACTATTTATATTGAAGCTTCCACTCTGCTAACCAATTTTAGAGACCAAGATTTAATTGAAATTACTAATGAGGCCATTGGAGCATTTGCTGGCCTTACCTTTCAACGAGTTTATCATTACTACCATTTTGCAGATACATATTTAGATGGTTTAACTGCAGATTTTTCTAAACTCTTTCTCTCCTTTACACGCTTTAATGGTAAGAATGTCTTAGGTATAAGTCCTTATGAAGCACTTAAAAAAAATGATAGCTTTAGCTTTAATGCTGGTGGCCTAGTTAAAATGCCTATTGGAAATGGACTTGATTTAGAAGGCGGAGCACTTATGCAAACTTCCTATGCCAGTGAGGTCATGATACAGGGAGTAGGGCCAGATGAAGTGAGCAAGCCCGATGAATTCCTGCGTTTATCCGTTGAGAAGACTTACAATAAAGAAGCTGCCGCGCAAATTTCATTGCAATATGATTTCTTTAATCTGCTAAAATTAAGCCTACTTTCCTTTGAGTTGGGATACGACTTCACCAAGAGTCATAAAGCCTATTTAACCTTTTACGAAAGTGATAAAGATCTTATAAAGAATAGTTCTTCCCACGCCCGCGAATTCAAAAATATTATTCAGGGAAGTGATGTAGTTGAGCAATGGGAACAAAATGTTACTTCGCTAGAAGATAGAATCAAAGAAAATCTAAGTTCTAAGTATAGTTTTTTACTTTTTGGAAACATGAAAAAGCGGGCAACAGAACAAGTTCGCATTATAAAAAATGGAGTAGAAAAGGTATTCTTTAAACATTATGGAGAATCGGTAAAATACATTCAAAGTCTTGTCAGTCGTATTTTTGGTACACTTATCAGAAAGATCTTTGATTTTTCAACCAAAATACAAAACCGAGCAGAATTAAAAAAACAGCTTAAAATTGAATATGAGAAGGTGCGAGATCTTAATGTCGCGACCGTGGAAAATACCGGTCAGTTTTCAGTACAGATAAAGTATTATTTTCAAGTAGCAAGAACTGATAAATGGTATAATCGTATTCTGCATAAATCTGCCCAGAGCTATACGAAGCGCTTAACCAATTTAAATACTAACATCGTAG
>JBFEUX010000067.1:0-12793 GCA_041547255.1 Bacteriovoracaceae bacterium | reverse complement strand
CAGGTCCAACACTAGAACCAGCTTGTTTAATATGCTTACCTAAAACGTTAATCAGCGCAGCCTGCAACAAGTGAGTTGCAGTATGATTTGATTTGGTTAAATCTCTTTTGGCCGCATTAACTTTTAGCAGATATTTTTTACCAACTTCAAGTGCGGTGAGTTCTTTAGCAATATGTGAATGAATTCCATCTATCGGCTTTTTTGTATCAGCAATCAGGGCCACCTCAGACTCTCCATCAAATACCGAGCCAGAGTCTCCCTCTTGCCCCCCACCTTCAGCATAAAATGGAGTCTTATCAAAAACAAGGGCGGTGTGTTCTCCTAACTTCACTTTTCCGACAAGTGTAGCTTCAGTGGATAATTCAGTGTAACCAACGAACTCAGTATCGCCTTTACTTTCTTTTATCTGGTAAAATGCTTTGGAGTTATCCGCTTGGCTGGAAAAGTCTCCTGCTTTTTTAGAACGCTCTTTTTGCTGTTCCATTTCTTTTTCAAAACCAGCTTGGTCTATTTTGAGTGCATTTTCATGTAGGATCATCTCGGTTAAATCAATAGGGAAACCGTGAGTGTCATAAAGTAAGAAGGCATCTTTTCCAGAAAGGGTATCGCCTCCCTGTTTTTTCAATTGCTTCATTTGCTTTTCTAAAAGTTTCAAACCAGAGGCCAAGGTTTTTCTAAATCCTTCTTCCTCAAGTTTTAAATATTTTTCAATGAACTCCAGATTTTTTCTAGCATCGGCATACAATTCACCTAAGCTATCAAATACATCAGAAGCTAAACTATAAAAGCTAGTTTTAGTCACTCCCAATAAATCCAGGTGGCGAATAGCCCGTCTAATAATCCGTCTTAAAACATAGCCACGTCCTTCATTAGAAGGAATAACTCCGTCAGAAAGTAACATTGTTGCCGATCTGGCGTGATCTGCAACGACACGCATCCACTGAGGATGCTCACTATATTTTTGACCAGAGATTTCTTCAATATGTTTTAGGATAGGAGTAAAACAATCGGTATCAAAATTATTATAAACTCCCTGCAAGACAGCTGCGACTCTTTCTAAGCCTGCTCCCGTGTCAACACTAGGTTTTGGAAGTGCTCTTTGTTTAACTTCCCCATCTTCTTTATATTTTTCATATTGCATGAAAACGAGGTTCCAAATTTCAACATAACGATCTTCATCATCTAAAAGACATTGTGAAGTATCAGCCTTGGGATCAGTATGTTCTGGCCCATGATCATAGAAAATTTCTGAAGAAGGTCCACAAGGCCCGATTTCGCCCATTTCCCAAAAGTTATCTTTATCTCCTCTAAAGAAGATGCGATCGCGAGGAATACCTTCCTGCTCATGCCAAATATCAGCAGCTTCTTGATCTGAGTGGTGAACAGTTACATATAATTTGTCTTTAGGGATCTTTAACTCTTTCGTTAAAAATTCCCAGGCAAAAGAGATGGCCTCTTTTTTAAAATAATCACCAAAAGAAAAATTTCCAAGCATTTCAAAAAACGTATGGTGTCTCGCTGTAAAACCTACATTTTCTAAGTCATTATGCTTTCCGCCAGCCCGTACACATTTTTGCACAGTCACGGCCCTCTTATCAGCAGGATTAGACTTTCCCGTAAATTCATCTTTAAATTGCACCATACCTGCGTTGGTAAACAAAAGCGTTGGATCATTATGGGGCACTAGCGCAGAAGAAGGTAATTTCTTATGGCCTTTATTTTCAAAAAAACTAATAAACTTATTTCTTATATCATTTACTTGCATAGCTCATCCCCATCCTGCATCACAAAATAATTCTCTAGATTATAGGCGAAAAAGCCCCTATTAGTCAGCTATTAACTTTCTTCTTTAAGCCCTAAAGGGATTTCAAAAACAAATGCAGCCCCATCAGTAACGCTACTATCCAAATAGACATTTCCTTGATGAAACAACGCGATATGTTTAACAATAGAGAGCCCCAGACCACTTCCTCCTAGCTCACGACTTCTGGCTTTGTCTACTGAGTAAAAACGCTCAAAAAGTCGCTCATGATGCTCTTTCGGTATCCCTTTTCCTCGATCTCTTATTGTAATCTGTAATTTATCTCCTACCCTAGCGGCCCTCACATCAATGGTGGAGTTTGCGGGTCCATACTTAATCGCATTATCCAATAAATTTAAAATGGCTTGCTCTATCAAAGCACCATTAATATTAATTTTAATATCAGGAGAATCGAAATCGATTTTCATTCCTTTTTGTTGGGCCCGATCTATACTCAGAAAAACCACATCTTCTAATATGGCCCTAATATTGTGCTCTTTAAGCTTTAAATCTCCTACTGATGAATCTTTTTCGATGGCACTAAGAGATAGTAGGTCTTCGATAATGGATTTAAGTCGGCTTGAGTGACGGCTTATTACTTTTAAAAATTTATCCAATACACTTTTATCCGAAATCTCTTCTTCCATTAATGTTTCTACATAACCTTGAATGGCGGTAAGTGGTGTTTTAAGCTCATGTGAAACATTAGCAACAAAATCCTTACGGTGATTTTCCAGCTCACGTACTTTTGTGACATCATTAAAAACCAGTACCGCACCTAACATTCCGGATTCTTCAGACTCTACAATTGTTCCATGTATATTTAAAATAAGCCCCGACTCATACTCAACTTCCTTATCGACTCTAACCCTCTTTTCTAAAACAGTCCGTGCCAACTCTATAATTCGTCTTGACTTAACCACATCGTACAGAGGAGTTCCCTTTATGGGACCTGTCTTTTCATAATGAAATAACTCCAGTGCTGCCTTATTGATATGGTAAATATTCAAGTCTGGATAAATGGTCACAACCCCTTCCAACATACTTGCAAAAACTGCCAACTGCTCATTTTTTTGCTTATTAATTTTTAGAAATTGAGCTTGTAATTTTTCACTCATGGCCTTTACCGCAAGGAAGAGCGAAGAAATTTCCTCCGTAGTATTTTCCACCATTTCAATGCGATCTTGGAAATTATTGGCCGCAAAAGATTCAATTTGTGCCTTCATACTTTCTAGTGGCAAACTGATTTTTTTTGCTTGTATAAAAATAAAATACGTTAGAACCAACAATAAAATCATACTCCATAAGATAACATTATGGGTAAAATTCAAAAGTGATGTTTGCAGCTTTTCAACAGAAACTGAATTTCTAAAAATTGCGATTAATTTATTATCTTCATAGATTGGAAGCGCAACATACATTTGCTCTTCGCCTAGCGTATCACTAAAACGTAAGGACTTTCCGACATGCCCCTTGATAGCCTCTGCAATTTCTGGACGCGTGCCATGATTTTCCATGTGATGGGGACCATGAGCTGAGTCGGCCAGTACTTTGCCATCTGGTAAAATTAAAGTCAGCCGATTCTCAGAAATTTCAGAAATATATTGGATTCTGTGTTCTAACTCATCCCCTTGGGTGGTCTTCAATAGAATCTTAATTTCCTTCTCTAATATTTTAGCTTTTTGTACCAGATTGGCTGTTGTTTCTTTAAAATAAAAATTTTGAAATGCAAGCCTGGTGATAAGCAGTAAGATAACCAACCCAGCTAGCGAGATTAAAAAATATGTTGGAAATAGTTTAGAAAAAAGACTTCTAGACTTCATCTTCTCTAAAACGATAGCCTATCCCCCAAACGGTTTCAATAAGCTGGCCCTTTTCGCCAAGTTTCTTTCTTAAAGTTACGACTTGAGTATCCACTGAGCGGTCGGTAACCGCATGGTTTTGACCTTTGATACTATCCACAATCTGACTTCTGGTATAAACATGTCCTGGGGAGCTAATTAAATGCTTAAGTAGTAGATATTCTGAAGCTGTCAGACCAACTTCTTTGTCTTCTAAAATGACTTTGCGCTTATCTGTATCCAAAGTGATTCCCTGAACAGAGATAACTCCACCACTTTGCTTTTTTCCTCGCTTGAGAACGGTCTTAACTTTGGCCACCAAAATTTTGGGGCTAAAGGGCTTTGTAATATAGTCCTCTGCTCCTAATTCCAAGCCTTTAACCACATCATCCTCTGAGCCTTTGGCCGAAATAAATATAATCTTAGTCTCTGCTGTCTTAGGATCGGACTTTAGCCTGGAGCATAGCTCTAACCCATCGATTTTTGGAATCATAACGTCCAAGAGGATAAGGTCGGGCTTATTTTTTATGGTAAGATCATAGGCGGTTTGCCCATCTGCGGCCTCAAAAACTTCATATTTATTCTTAAATAGATGAAAATGTATTAGATCTCTAATATCCGTTTCATCTTCTACAACTAGTATTTTTGGGTTCGACATGAGGCCTTTTATACCTAATTTCACTAAAAAATCCAATCATTTATAAAGCATTTACAAGGGGTGACAACTTTCTCACAATTTTCTGACAATTTAGCGCCAATATTCATATTTTACCAATATTTATTAGATAAGAAGAAAGAGCAAAAGAAAATAATAAAAGGGAGAAAGACCCTAGAGGAGATTACATGAACTCTACCACACTAACCAGCAAAGTGCCAGCCAGCAACGAGGCTTTTGATTTGGCCCGAAGGCTAATCACGGTACTTGTTTTGCTATACTTATTTCTTGTAGGGGTAACTGCTCTTTCAGGTGGATTGAAACTAATTGGTAGTGGTTTTGCTAACACGCTATTCTCCATTTCTTCCCAACCATTTATCTCTTTACTAGCAGGTATGTTGGCCACGGTACTTTTTCAAAGCTCATCGGTAACTACCTCTATCATCGTAGGACTTGTTTCAGCCGGAACACTTAGTGTTAGTGGAGCTGTCCCAATGATTATGGGAGCCAACTTAGGTACTTCAGTAACTAATACTTTAGTTTCTCTGGGATACGCAAAAGATACTCAAAACTTTAAAAAAGCTTTTGCCGCTGCTACAGTTCACGACTTCTTCAATATTCTAACAGTTGCGATTCTATTACCTTTAGAAATCATGACAGGCTTTATCCAAAAAAGTGCAACAGCTCTTGCTGGAGCACTTTATGGAACGAGTACAGGTATTGCCTATAAGTCACCAATTAAAGCTGCGATTAAACCACCTGTAAAAATGATCAAAGGTTTAGCTGTTGATACTTTCGGAAGTGAAACTGCCGGTATTATCATGATCATCTTGGCCGGAATAATTATTATTTCCGCACTAAGCCTTATCGTTAAAACAATGAAAGTTTTAGTGGAAAATCACAAAGGTGAAATCGTTAATAAAATCCTTACTAAAAATGCTTACGGGGCCATGCTGTTTGGTATCGTATTAACGATCGCGGTTCAATCTAGTTCAATCACGACTTCACTTTTAGTTCCCATGGCCGGTTCAGGAGTTCTTACGCTACAAGCAATCTACCCTATTACCATTGGGGCCAATATCGGAACCACAGGAACCGCTTTAATCGCTTCACTTACGGGAAATATTGCAGGACTAACCATTGCTCTAGTACACCTGCTATTCAATGTTATTGGGATGCTACTTTTCTTCCCATCCCCTAAGCTAAGACAATTACCAATTAAAATGGCCGAAAAATTAGCTGACTTAATTGAGATTACAAAGCTTATTGGATTTGGATATATTGCAACTGTATTCTTTATCATTCCAGCGACAATGATTTTCTTATTTAGATAATAAAAATTAAATAATACAAAAATGAACAGGCCTTGGATTTTTCCAGGGCTTTTTTATTTTTTAAGCATTGGCCGAACTTTATCTTTGTAAACGCCCTTAACTAATAAAAGCACCAAAAGTACTGCTGAAATAACCTGCCACCATTGTCCCTGATGGTCATGGGACTCGAGTACCTCACTTAATCTAAGCTGGATAAAATCTTGGTAAAGATAATCGGTGAGAAAAGAAAAAATAAGAGCAACGCCCACAATTGAGGCAATATTTAAAAGCACGCCCTTCTTTCCTATATATTTCTGTAGAACGGCAATATTTGAAACATTCGTGGCCGGACCTACCAGCAATAACAACAAGGCACTACCAGGTGAAAGCCCCTTTAACATAAGCGATACCGCAATGGGAGTTGAGGCTGAAGCACAGATATACAAAGGCACTCCGATGGCCAAAATTATCAAGCGATTGCCCATCATCCCCATGTCAGAAAAGAAATCATCTGGAACTACAAAATCAATCAGGGCCCCTGCTAACAGCCCAATCGTGAGCCAAAAGGCGATATCATCGCTGAGTTTACCATAACCGTATTTAAATACGCCCTGGATATGGCCGAAGATTCCCGTTGTGGGAGTCGACGCCTTGCCTTTACTCTTGCAACAACTCTTAACTGGTTCTGACTCTTCCTGATACTCAAATTTATTAAAATTAAACTGCAATATACCTGCGACGAAGGCCGAGAAAAAAGCGGCCACAGGCCTTAAAATAGTCATGGGTAAATCGATCAAGGCATAAGTGATGGCCATGGAATCCACCCCCGACTCAGGAGTTGAGATCAAAAAAGATGAAGTGGCAGCATTACTCGCCCCACCTTTACGCAGCGTAACTGCGGTCGGAATAACAGAACAAGAGCATAGCGGCAGCGGAATTCCCACCAAAGAAGCCTTAATAACCGCTGAAAGCTTATTTGCTCCTAGCCATTTTTTAACTTTCTCCATGGGAACTAATTGATGAATAGCACCCGAAATGAGCAAACCAAATAATAGATATGGCGCAGAAACTAACAAATATGCCCATAAAACCTTAAAATACTCCATATGAGCCTCCCAGACATAATCTTAACATCTTTCATATAAAAGGTCCTCACTACATACTAAAAAACTCTAAAAATTTGTTGACGATAACAATCTGACTATCTATATTAGTTCTTACTGAAAACGGGGGTGTAGTTAAGTTGGTTATAACGTCTGCCTGTCACGCAGAAGGCCGCGAGTTCGAGTCTCGTCACTCCCGCCATTTTCTTTTAAAAATCTGGATCGCTTAAGCGGTCTTTTTTTTTGCCAAAATATATCAAGCCGCTTTTTTTGAATTATTCTCACCATTAACAAGAATCAATAATTTATCTACAGAGTTATCTAAAGTCGTCGTTTGCTCCTTCAACTTGTCTGATACTGAAGCAGAATCTTCGGCAACTTTTGAATACTCATGGGAGTTCTGCTCTAAGTCGACCATGGCCACGTTGACTTGCTCGATTCCAACTGATTGCTCTTTTGAGGCAGAGGCAATTTGATCAATAACTTTATTCACTGTGGTCACATTAGTTAAAATTTCATCTAGAGCAAGCTTACATTGCTCCGCTGTGTTTAGGCCTAAGTTAACTTTACCCTGACCATTTTCAACCAAGTTATTTACGTTTTCTTTCGTTGTTTCAATAATATGTTTAACTTGTTTAATTGAATTTTCAAGAAGGCTTGAGATTTCAAGTGCAGCGTTACCGGACATTGATGCCAAGCTACCGATCTCTTCAGCAACAACGGCAAACCCCTTACCATGCTCTCCTGCTCTGGCCGCTTCAACCGATGCATTAAAGGAAAGAAGTTTGGTTTGAAACACAATATCATTTATAATAGCCGTTTTCTTTCCCACTTCTAAAATCACGTCAATAATTTTAGAAAACTCTTGATTACTATTTTCAATTTCAATCGCAATTTCCTCTGTGCTTTTTGAAATATCACTCATTGAATTAATCATAGAATCGACTGTTTCTTTTCCTTTTTGTACGGCAATGCTCGATGAGTTGGAAGCGACTGTTGCTTTTTCAGTTGCTTTTGCATTTTTTTTCACCATTGCACTTATCTCAGCAAGAGAGGATGCTGTCTGGTGAAGGGATTCCGCCGTGTTTGTAGTTGCAGTATTTAGGTTATTACTACTTGAAGAAATTTTAAAACTAGAGGACTCTACATTCTTTGAACTCGTCGCTAAGCCGGTAGCAAGAGTCCTGATACCCTTAGACATTTGTTGAGCAAAAACAAGACTAAAAATAATCGCAAAAATACTCGAAAACAAAACACTAATTATCGTAATCATGATATTTTTCTTTTCATTTTCTATGTTCATATTTACTTGATTAGAAGTTCTTTTACTTTGAAACTCTAGAAATTTTTCAGCGACGGTCATCCAACCAGCGGCCTCAACAGGGCATACCTCTCTGATCATCTCAGTGCCACGCTTTAAACTTTTAGGGGTGGGCGTTCTATATTTTGATAGCAAATCCGCTCCAAAATCTAAGAATTTTTTTGAATTAAATAATAACTTATCAACAAATTCCTGCTCTTCTTTATTAAAAGTAAGAGATTTTAACTTAGCCTCTTCCTCTAAAAAATCTTTTATGGCATTTTCGGTCTCTTGAATATAGTATTGTTGGTCCTTAGGGGTATTTCCAGTAACTCCCAAACTTCTTACATTAATGCGAATCAATCTAAACTTTGAGACAAGCTTTGACATAATTTCTACTTTAGGAAAGTAATTGACTGCAATCTTTCTATAGTCGTACGCTACATCATTTTGTCTCTTCATAGAAAAAGCAAAAACGATAATAAGCATTAAAAGGATTCCAACACTTTGAAGTGCTAACTTAATTTTTAAAGAAAGCTTCGACATAAATACCTCCTGGAATATCACTTATCGGAATTATCTGTAGCAACTTAAGAGAAAGCTAAAGAAAATACCCAACGGTCAAACTTTTGTTTAGCACACAACAAAGTGGATTATTCTAGACCAGTATGTATTTCCAATTACTTAAAAATCAACTTAGTGCGAGTCTCGTCACTCCCGCCATTTTTTAGCGATTGGAATACTTGACTCCGCACGCTCAATCTATAATGATAAAATGTTAGTATGATTGAACTTAGACAAATTCTTACACATAAAAATAAATTCTTTTATATGCCCCTTTTTGCAACATTATTTATGGGGGTATACACATGGTCCGGCCATATCGGATATGAAAATGGAACAATTTTAAATTTCATTCAAATTGAAAGTGAAATTCCCTTTTACCCTTGGAGTATATGGATTTATATTGTCCTGTATCCTATCTATATTGTATGGGCCTTAATGAGTTATGAAGATGAAATACAGATGAACAAAACTCTTTATTCATTTTTCATCCTCGGATTTATTTCTTGCTGCATTTTTATCATTTATCCAATATCTTACCCAAGACATCTCTACCCTCTTCCAAGCTCAAATGACATAACAAATGTACTTTTTCAGATGACTCGATCAATAGACAAACCTAGCAATTGCCTACCAAGTCTTCATGTGGGCCTATGTTATCTATTTGCTTATGGATTCTGGAAAGAAAATAAAATAAAATTTAATATCAGTATCTTTTTTTCTTCATTGATTGCTATTTCAACTCTCACAACAAAACAACATTATATTGTTGATATTTTAACCAGCCTAATACTCTCTACAGCAATTTATTATATTATCCATACCAAAACTAGAATTACTCAAACTTCAGATATTTAAAGAATGCTTCCGAGTCACCCTTGGTATCATTGGAATCATGCTGAAAAGTAATTCCTATAACTTCAACATTATCAACATCCTGATCAGGAAAAGCTTTTTTGAGATGATCATAAAAATCAAATTCATATTCTTGAAATTTGTTCATATTCTCATTTTTATAACCTATTAAATACTGTTTTGCTTCTGGTAACACTGCAATTAGAAAGTTCTTTTTAGAGTAATAGTTTTCATAAATATTATTCTCTTTTAGTTCTTTATTCTTAATTTTATCACCCCAATAATAGCCAAAGATCATTGATTTTGCATCTGGGCTGAATTTGGTACGATCTGTATTTTGATTATTCACCCTCAAGGTAAACCAAACTTGAAATGCGGAATCGTCTTTTCCACTTCCCCCAAAAGTGACATCAGCACCTTTTACGTTATTAGTTACGCTAATTTTCAATTTTATTTTTTTAAAATCTTTTGCTAAAAATCTCATAGCAAAAGACGTTACTCTAATTGAAGAATTTTTCGAACTCATTTTTGCAACAACATCCCCCTCACTAGTTAAGTGTGAGATCCAACCAGACACAGCGTTGTTGTCGGCATCCGGGACAGAAGAATCTTCATAATTAAACTGGTATTCTTCTCGAAATTGAATTGGGGTCTGATGATCATAGATAATGGAAAAGCCATTTGGATAGTCAATGGGAGTCATAGGACGAACAATCTTTCCATCCATTCTTTCTGCAATTTTTCTTAGGCTAATTCTTTCATCAAGAAGATACCCGAGTGAATTATCTGGTAGTTTCGTTCTCTCTCTTTCTGAAACTGGATAGTTTCTCCAAGCCTGTTTCTCACTTATTAATAAATCCTTTCCACTTTTTTGAACTTTTTCTAAAATAAATGCAACTAAATCATCAACCGAGTCAATTCCTTCACTTGCATTAAATCCAAAACTAAATAGTGATGAAAAACTAAAGTCGTTTGAATCTTTTTCATACTCTACAACAATTTTATTACGATCATCGCCAAAGAAGCCAGCGGTAGTGATTTTAAAATCTTTTGTCGCATAAGGTGTGCCACTTAAAGCATCTACAATCTTTCTTTTTGCTAACTCAAAATCTTTTTCTTGTGAAAAAATATCTTCTAAAACTTTATTTTGCGCCAAGACATTTTTCACTTTTTCCCTATGAGTGTTCGCATCAGTAAAATCAGAATTATATTTTGCAAACTCCTCCCATTCACGGGAAATTTCAGAATTAAATGCTCCTAAATACTGTAAACTTAAGATCAGACTTTGCATAAATGCTTTTTGTGGAAAATGACTTGCCGTTATTCCCGCTAAATGATCTGCGTTTACTTCTCCTAAATCAATTGCTGAAAAGGATGTTGGAAATTTCGAATCTGAAACAGCAACAACTCCATCATTTTTTTCATCAAATCTTGCAATTTGTTTGGTGGCCTGCATCCATAGATGTGAGTCTTTAATATCACTCTCAAATGAAATAGAATAAAAACGAGTTAATCCTGAAAGTTTATCTCCATTTTTCTTAAAGAATTCTTTTGCTGTATTTGGAGTAATTGTTTTAGATGCCCACTGTTTTTCTTTACAAATCTCTGGAATATTTTCTTCGCCTATTAATTCAAGTAACATAATTGGCAAATCAGTCTTGTCTAATATTTTTGTTCCTTGCAGTGGCGAAGCGATACTCAACAGGCCAACAATATTTTCTTTTACAAATTCATGTTTAGCATTAGCAAGCCCATAAAGAGCATCAACGGCCCCTTTTGAATACCCTAGTAAAAAATATTTATGCTTTTTCTGTCCACGAATTTCTCTTTCATACATATCATTTTTGATATAACTCACGATATTTGCACCATTATAATTTGAATCACAGGCACTCAATACAGGGGCAGCAATAACTCTAAGTCCGAAGTCATTTCGCAAAGAATCTAATCCCATTTGAAATATCTCATTGTTAAAAATAGAATTATAAATTCCTGGTATATAAACAAATGTTATATCATCCACATCACTAATATTATAAATTGTTGAAACTTTCTGTGGTTCTAAGTCTTCAACAATTTGTCTTTCATTGAAGATTTCGCTGAATAATTTTTTAGTTATGTCCTTATTAGAAAAATAATTTTTGTAATCAATTCCTTCCTCAAAATATTGAAAAAAATTCATAGAAAAATTCACATCTCTTGTATCTTTTATTTTGTCAAACTCAGGAAAAGAAAGTGCTCTATTTAAGAGGAATGGGATACTGTATTGTTTCATGACCAAATTTTTTGAGGCCATACCATATTTCGAATAATCACTTAAGTTACTCAGTTTTCCTTCCTTTTTATTTATATCTTTCGCAACGTGAAGTTTCTTTAATTCACTAAGCATTTTTTCTTTTAATTTTATAAATTTTGGATTTGCCTCAATCTTCTTCCAATCGGGGTCTTCTAAGACAATATCCATTAGTTCAGCAATATCATTTGGTGAGAAGAAATTAACTTTTTTAACATCATCAAACTTAAAATTAATTTTAGAAACGCCTTCTTTTGCTGTTAAGTTATCCATATCTCCTTGGAAGATTTTCTTGAACGGCTCCATTGAATCTATATTTAAAACATATTGCGAATAATTCACAAAGCGATTTATAAGTCCAAATATTCTTTTATTATTAAATTGGCCAGCTCCTGTTTGGATTTGCCCATCACCTTCTTGCAACGATTCCTGCGTAACAACTGAGTTTGAATTTAAACCTTTATTTAAGTTTTGCTTAAACAGCTGTTGAGGTTGAATTCCCAAATAATCTAAAATCTCTTCTGTTCGCATGTATTTTGGAAATTTTATCTCACTTGTAGATGCAACAATTCCCTGGGAGGATCTCCAATGAAGTGAGCCATGAGTCCTAAACATTTTAGTAAACTGATCTAGCCCTCCCTTTACACGATATGTCTCGTTCAATGTTATAATCATATCTGGAAGTTCTGCCTCTTCTTCAGTCATTGTCTCTGCTATTCGATGAAAACTATCTGGAAAGACAGCTTTCTTTAGCAAGTTAAAACTCTCCTCACTAGAAACCCGTTCACCGTGAATACTCTGAGGAACACGTAATGGATTTCCAAAGATAGGTTTATAAATAAAATCAAATTTTTTATTTGTTTTATATATCTCTAGTATCGCAGAACCATTAGCTCCAATAATTTTGACTTTTGTAACCTCTTTATTTGAGCTTTGCTTAAAAATTCCCAATTCGAACCATTGATATTTTTTAAGCTTATTGGCAAAATTCTCCCTTTGCGTAATATCTTTGAAATATATGGGAGCATAGTTTCCTAGTGCAAGAATTGGCATTGCCACATCATTTTT
>JBFEUX010000282.1:0-3275 GCA_041547255.1 Bacteriovoracaceae bacterium | reverse complement strand
CCTTGAGCCGGTAAATATTCCTGCTTACGATAGCACGGACCCTACTCACCTACTCATTACCAAGGCCAACGGAAAATGGACGAGTTCAAACTTAAACAATCCTTCCTATAAACATTTTTATGTGGAGCCTGGTGACTATAGTAGCACTATCATTACTTTGACTGCTGATGGTACGGCTAGCGATAGAAGAAGTATTAGCTTATACAATGGCAATGACAACCATCCTGCTTCCATGAGTGATGCCAATCAAGCAGACATCAAGATCAAATTTAATGATGCTGATTATTGGGATATCGATAGAATGTCTTTTTTAAGTTATCAGCAGGAGGTCGATATTAATTGGTTCTATAATGGTGCCTCATACAACACATTAAACAGAATACATCTTAAAAACTATTACTACGGTATTAAAATACAGCATAATTCACTAAATAATACCATTCAAAATAGTTACCTCGATACCATGACTAAAGCAGGTAGACTTTCTGATAATGTAGGCATTGCCTTATCAACAGGTCTTAAGGGTGATGGCACCGTCATTACCGGAACAAAAATAATTAATAATGATATTAGAAATGCTAATGATGGGATTCAGTTAATTCGCTCTTTCAGCAAACCTAAAAATATTTCTTATGATGGTACGATCATAGATTCAAACAGGATATGGGTTGATAGTAATCTCTACTATAATAATAGGATTGGTTCTGGCGGTGTTTTGGATCAAAATGGTATATATTCCTTATCTGAGAATGCCGTAGATCTCAAAGCAGGTTCTCTTTCAGTAAGTAGGCCAATTATTATAAGTAACAATATCATGTGGGGATTTAGAAAAAATGCTCAAGGCGGAGATCCCGGAAGTGTCATGGGAATGATGTATGGTGTTACTAATGTACGCATTGAGCATAATATTTTCTATGATGCTGAACGAGGCTTGGCAATAAATGACATAGGCGGTGAGCCTTGGGCCGCTAAAGACGTACTTATTAAAAATAATATCTTTCATCAAACAAATAAAACACCAGGTGATCCCTATTGTAACTACACATATGAGTCAGATAGTATTCACTGGGAGCATAACTCTTTTATAGACACAGCTGGTGGTTACGGAATTATTTTTATGACTAGTACAGGTAGCACTAGTTACGATAACAACTTAGCTATCAATGCCGGAAGAATGAGGCACTATAATGGAGCCCTAACTGCTTCGAAAAACTACTATTACAACACAACTAACTCGATTAACGGAGCTGGGGATCTCAGTGAAAATTCTGCGCCCAATATGTCAGATTTTAGTTTTCAGTATTTGAGATTTACAACATCTATAAAAAGTAAAACATTAAGAGGTGTTATCAGTACACCAAATTCTCCACATTATAATTTTGCCGGAAGTTCTATTGGATTCGGGGAAGCCAGTACGATATCTATTCCAGTCAATACACCTCCCGTAGCCGAGAATGTGATGATCAGTGGTGAAGCTATAGTTGGAAAAACTCTGACTTTGAATTATACCTATTCAGATGCGGATGGTGATCCCGAAGGAAACTCTATTATCGCCTGGTCCACTCCAACAACAGAAGTTCAAAGAAGTACAAGTAAAACCTTTACTATCCCAGCTAGTCTGGCGGGAGAACGGATAAGTGCCTGGGTTCATGTTTCTGACGGAAAAGTAGAAGCTGGACCAGTCCAGGCTTCCAATGGCTATCTTACTATCCAGGCAGCGATGGCCACTCCCCCCCCAACAGATCCTCTACCTGTCACAGAAGAAAGTAATCCTTATCTTGAGCCTGTAAATATTCCTGCTTACGATAGCACGAACCCTACTCACCTTCTCATTACCAAGGCCAATGGGAAATGGACCAGTTCAAATTTGAATAGCAGCTCCTATAAACATTTTTATGTGGAGCCAGGAGACTATAGTGGTTCTATTATTACCTTAACTGCTGACGGTACTGCGAGCGATAGAAGAAGCATTAGCTTATACAATGGCAATGACATGCATCCTGCTTCTATGAGCGATACCAATCAAGCAGACATTAAAATAAAATTTAATAATGCTGATTATTGGGATATCGATAGAATGTCATTTCTAAGTTACCAGCAACAAACAGATGTTAATTGGTTCTATAATGGTGCCTCAAACAACACATTAAACAGAATACATCTTAAAAATTACTACTACGGTATTAGAATTTTACATAACTCAAATTATAATACCGTTCAAAATAGTTACTTAAATCACATGACTAATGCAGGGAGACTTTCTGATAATGTTGGTATTTCTCTGACTTCTTCGGGGCAAGGAGATGGTACAAGAATTATTGGAACAAAGATCATTAATAATGATATTAGAAATGCTGGAGACAGTGTTCAGCTAGTTAGAGGTAGTGCAGGCGATCGTATTAACTATGAAGGTACGATTATAGACAGTAACAAAATGTGGAATGATGGTGACATTTACACGAATGGCGATTATTCGACGAATGGATATAACGCGAATGGAGAATATCAAATTGGAGAAAATGCTCTTGATTTTAAAAGAGGATCAGATAACCCCAATAATCCTGTTGTCGTAACTAATAATATAATGTGGGGCTACAAAGAGGGCGATAACACGGTAGGAGGATCTTTCACTGCAGGAATGGGAAAAGCAATCACCCTACATTTTGGCGTAAACAACTTTGTATTTGAAAACAACATTGTATTTGACTCACAAACACTCTTCGCAGTTAATGCTATTGACCCGATAGCACCTTATTCATTGAACAATGCTAGTTTTAGAAACAATATCTTTTATTCAAGTGGTTTTTCAAATCCTGATAATCGTACTATATACAGCCTGTATTTTTATTATAGCTCTAATGTAAAATTTGAGAATAACTCTATTATTAATACAACAGGTGGTCATGCATTCAGATATGAGAACTCAGGCAGTGGTAATACCTTTAAAAATAATCTCATGATTGATTCAAATAAGACTACAAATGCAAATGGTGCAACTGTCGCAAATAATTACTACTATAATTCTTCAGTCTCACTTGGAGGAACCAATAACACTTCTCTTGCGACAGCTCAAGAAGCAAATATGAAAGACTATTCTTTTCAATATGAAATATTCACTGCTTCACCCAAAACTAAAACATTAAGAGGTGTTATCAGTTCTCCTGATTCTCCTCACCATGGTGTGACGGGAAGCTTTATAACAAATAGCAATTAATAAGGGGAAAAGATGATGAGAAATTTCACTTTTATCAGCTATCTCCTGGTCGCCTTTACTT
>JBFEUX010000162.1:0-6961 GCA_041547255.1 Bacteriovoracaceae bacterium | reverse complement strand
GTAGAATTAGACCAGGCGAATGAGGTCTATTTAAGTCCGAAAGAGGAATATACTAAAAATTTATTGTCTGCCATCCCTAAAGGAATTCCTAAAGAATTGTTAACGACTTAGTATTTTTGTAGCAAGCTATTTCTAATCATTGTCAAGATTAAGCATAGCATCTATAGTCTCCTCATTTTAAAGGGGAGAATATTTATGATGCGTTTATTTCTTGGTGCGTTACTTTTACTACCATTTAGTTTATTTGCGAGTGTTAAGTTTGCAAATGAATCTGAAGTTTCAGTTGTTCAAACCAGTGGGAACTCTGTGGTCGAAACTTATAATGCAAAAACATTATCAAAATGGGAGATCACGAAGCGAACTTATTCCTTGGGAGCGCATTACACTCTTGGTACCTCAGAGAATGTAGATGAAGTGACAGGTGAAAAGAAAAACGTAGAGTCGGCCCGAAATTGGGATGTAAATGCTAAATACGAACAAAAACTAACTAAGGCCTTAAGTGGTTTTCTCGGCATTATGTTTGAAGGAAACGAGTATACCGGGATTAAACAAAGAGAGAACTATGACCTGGGTGGTAAGCACTTTATTACTAAAACAGATAAATTAAATTCATTCTATGAACTGGGTGTTCGTTACACTGTGGAAAGAACTGTGGTGCGAGATAAAGATAATGAAGATGTTTTTAATTACACTAAGGGAAGGTTTTATTATGAAATTGATCATAAGAAATCAGAAACTTTCAGTTATAAATTTTGGTTAGAGTATTTACCAAACTTTACCGAAACTGAGGATTATCTAATTAATGCTGAGCCATCCGTGGCCTTTGTTATAAACAGCAGCTTTTCTTTAAAAACAGCTTATAAGATTATGTATGATAATGTTCCCAACATAGAGGGTAATAAATACACTGATACTATATTATCAACTTCGCTGATTGCGAAATTTTAAGGAGGTTATGATGGATGTAAAAACCATTAATAATTTTTTGATAACTTTTGGAGAACAAGTTCTGGTGGCCTTAATCATACTTGTTGTTGGTTTTAGACTGATTAAGGCAATGACAAATTATTTCGAAAAAGCATTGGATAAAAAGGATGTTGATCCTTCTTTAAAACCATTCTTATCATCAGTTGTAGGATGGTTTTTAAAAGCAGCGGTATTTATCGCAGCTGCCAATACAGTTGGTATAAAAACGACTTCCTTTATTGCTATTTTAGGGACAGTTGGTTTGGCTGTCGGTTTATCATTGCAGGGGAGTTTATCTAATTTTGCTGGAGGAGTTTTGATTTTACTTTTGAAACCCTTTAAAGTTGGTGATGCAATTAAGGCCCAAGGCTTTACTGGAAAAGTAGAAAAAATTACGGCCTTCTCCACTTTTCTTAAAACACCCGACAATCAGGTGATTTGTTTACCAAATGGATCACTGGCAAATGCACCTATTGTAAATATTAATCAAGAGAGCACTCGTAGAGTCGATCTTACCTTTGGTATTGGTTATGAGGATGATATTGCAACGGCGAAGAAAACTCTCAGTGATCTTTTTGCAGCAGATATAAGAGTATTAAAGGATCCTGAACTTGTTATTGTGGTAGGGGAATTGGCCGATTCTTCAGTAAATCTCTATGTGAGAGCATGGGTTAAATCGGAAGATTATTGGGGTGTTTATTTTGACTCACTTGAAAAAGTGAAAAATGCTTTTGATGAGAAAAGTATTTCAATTCCATTTCCGCAAACAGATATTCATGTACATCCAACAGCATTTCAATAACGAATTAATCTCTACTGGCCTTTCCTAAGGCCAGTAGGGCCACTGATGCAAATATAAATCCGAAATATACGTTAAAATTCCAGTCCCATTCTAAGAGGTAGGTATTTATATAAACACCTGTCACACCGACAGCATAGCCGATCACAACATTGGACATGGTTAAGCGTGAGGTTTTAAAAACGAGGGTCGCAAAGAAAAGTGCGAGCAGTGACCCTGCCGTCCAGGAAGTTATTTTTAGTCCCAAGAGTAATAATTGGTCGCTAGTTGATGCGATAAAAGCAATAAGCATAAGGATGGCCGTAATACCAAGCGTGTCACGAAAATAGAATTTTTGAACTTCTTGTTTTTGATGAATTTCATGTCCCATAATATCGTTATAAAAAGTAGCACTTAGGGCATTGATGGTGGAGTCTAGTGTACTCATCGTGGCGGCGAGAACTCCTGCCACCATAAGACCTTTAATGCCAATAGGAAAATGTTGGGTAATAAAATAGGCAAAGAGCTTGTCATTGCTGATATCGGGAGCAGTATGTGTTTGGTAGTAACCATACAGTAAAGCGCCAATAGAAAGAAATAATAAGCCAACTAAAATAGAAGCAGCACTGGATAAAATAATGGCCTTTTTCGCATCATTAATACTACGATTCGCAGTCAGCCGTTGCGCAAAATCTTGATCGACTCCATGCGTGGCCATATCAAATAAAATCCCACCGGCCACACCAATAAGAAAGCTAGAAAAGTTATTAAAGTCAATAAAGCTTGTTCTCCCTGCAGCACTGGCCACGGCGATTAAATCTTCCCAAGGTTGATTAGCCACTTGAGGTATCAGAATATGAGCAACGATTCCCCCAAAGATAAAGAGTGCCATCTGTACCATATCAGTACGAACGACAGCTTTTAATCCCCCAATAAGGGTGTAGAAAAAGGTAATGACACAAATGATACCAACTGCGATATAGATACTTATATTAAAAAACTCAGCGACCAAAATTGATCCCGAAAAGAGACGTACCCCAACGGCCAAAAATTTATTTAGAGCATAGAATAAAGCAATGGAGCGTTGACCTGTCGGAGTACCATTTTCTCCCATCGCACTATAGATGGTGAGCCCTTTGTTATAAACTAAAGGAAGCATCACTTGGGCAATAAGAAATCGGCCAAATACCGCACCAAAATAAATTTGAATAAAAGAAAAATCTTTACCATAAGCAAAGGCGGGAACACCTAAAAAAGTAAGAGCAGAAACCTCTGTGGCAATAATTGAACTTAAAGATTCGGTGAAGGTAAGAGATTTTCCAGCTAAATATTGTTCCTCTACCAAATTATCAGTGGAGTATTTTCGTCCAGAAAAATAGGCCAGGAAAAAGATACCCGCCAAATAGATAAAAATAACCAAATAGTCGATCAAATGAATATTGTAATTCATATTGCGCCTTTTAATTTAAGGTACTTATTAAACTACAGAATGTAACTTTCTTTTAGCTCAATTTTACCGCCTAAATGGCCATTTTCATACATTAAATTTAAATATTAGTTCACTAATTCCGATCAGTTACTGAGGTAAGGGCCTGTATGGAAAGGATTTGAAAAGTTAAATGGAGTTTAACGTCAAAGGAATCACATTCACGTTAGAAGAGCTAACAACAATTAAGCTATCTGAAATCAAAGTTGCAACGATTTCTCGTTCCCATATTTTTCATATGCTGCCAGGTAATAAAAAAGCTATTTTACTTTTACGGGCAGGGGATTTTGTTGAACCTTCTTTTGTCTCGAAGTATATGGATAAAGGTGTAGAGTCCTTTTATCAATTAGAAGTTCTCCAAGAAGAAGATATTATATTTTTTAAATCGCATTGGTCTAAATTAAAAGAGGCCAGCTCTGAATATGAAAAAAGAGTTATCCGGGATAACTTTATCAAGCAAATTGCAACGGACTATTGGTTCAATAAAGAAAAGAGTGTATTGAGCTTAGTGGTGAGTTGTTTTGAAGAATTCTATATCTATCCACCTCATATCTTAGAAAAATATCAGGAATTGAGCATGGTGCTTTATACACGTTCTTTACTTATCGGCGCCATCTCCAGTGTCGCGGCCTTAAGTAATGATCTTTTGGATTATGATTTTATTAAAGATTTTTATAATCTCGCCTTCATTATTGATTATGGCCTGATAGGGTATGATAACTTTAATTTTGTTACCGCTACCGCTTGTGAGTATGAACGTAATGAGCCTGGTAGTGGTGTTACATACTTACAAAAAATGAATCGTTCTGATAGTGAAATTGAAAGTTTTAAAAATCACCCTTTGATTAGTCATCGAGTGGCCAGTCAATATGAAGAGAAATTTACGTATCCTGAACTTATTGAGTTTGTAAGTCTACATCATGAAAAAGCAAATGGTTCTGGTTTTCCTAAAGGTCATAAATATGCCGCAATGACAGATACAGAAACCATGCTAAGCTTTTCTGATTATATGGTTCCTTTTAATGAACACATCTTTTTAAAGGGCGATGGAAACAAGGTGTTACATGAATACTTTGTGCAATTAAAAGAACTGAAGAATAACGAAATTTTACCAATAAAAAAACTTATTGCTCGCTGGGAAAGTGTGATGGAGTGGGCCAAAAAAGATATTGAGGTAGCCAGCTAATGGCAGAGAAGAAAGTGATCCACATTCTTAATCTCGCTGGAGAGCTAAATAGCTTTTTACAGAATTTCTTTGTCGCTGATCGATTTAAACTGCAGCAAAGAGATGAGGTGCAAGATATCACCCAGCTAGATTATATTTTAGTGGCCTCAGTAGAAGAAGCTAATATCCATGCTAAAGAGTATAATGTTGTTAAAAATGATATAGAGATTATTTGTTTAGAGCGGGGAGTTGAACTAAAAGATTTCTTGTTAGCAAATGGTCGCTTTCTTTTAAATTCAGAATTTCAGGCAGCACAGCTGGGAACTTATTTGTTCAATAAATTCTTTGAGAAAAAAACAAGCTTACATCTAGAAGAAAATTTTGGTGAAAACTTAACGCAGTATGAGTCATTTACTGTAACAAATCATTTAAATATGGGACTTTCCTTGGATGAAATGTCCAGCAAGCTCTTTAAGCAAGGATTTAATATCGTTTCATTAAGAAGCTTTGTTGATCATGTCGTTTATTATATGGTTTATTTAAAACAAGCGGGGCTGGCAGGTATTCCATTTGAGGTAGAGTACGGATATAACGATGACTTTATGGTCTTAAGCCTAAATTGTTCTGTGAAAAATTTTGTAGCAGAATATCTAATTGACGCCTTTGGTGAAATTAATGCTACAGAGCCATTAAACTACCTTTTACGGGTGGCAGCTAAGGCTTGTGACTTTTTGGATGTTAGCTATGTTGATAATCCAAATCGCTTGCTATTAACGGGATATTTTTTCAAAAACAATGAAAATAGACTGCAAGGTTTAAGCTTTAATAATATCCAAACCCTGGAACAAGTCGAACAAACCCTAGAGAATAGGATCAAAAACTTTATTCCAACTCAGGAAGATATTGAACAACTGCAAAAAGAACAAAAAGAATTGGCCGATAAGAATCTTCCAGGGGGGATTATTGATTTAGTACAGGACCCACCAAAGGACTCTGTATTAAATGAAAATAAGCAGGAAATGCAAGAAATGGTCGAATTTATGGCCGATCAGTTTGCGGAAAATAATCCGGGCAAGGATTTAAAAGATTTTTCAGTTGAGGATTTTGCAGAAATCTTACCAGGTTTTGAGTCTAGCGAATTCGTTGAACAACTTTCGCCAGAAGATAAAGACTTTTTGGTTGAGAGAGTTAAAAATAATAATGTAGTAAAAGCTTATAATGAAGATCTGGCCAAGGCGCGCTCTGAGATATTTGATGATGCTGCGGCCAAGCAACAACTGACAGAGGTCATGGGGAATGAAGTTGCTGAACGGGTAGCAAGTCATGTTGATGCAAGTCTGTTAAATAATATCCTGGCCAAGGATACTAATCCACCTAGCAAAGCTCAACAAAGTAAAGAGGGGCAAGATAGTTCTATCTTTGGAACATTTGAGTCAAATATACCTGATTTTTCTGTGGATGATGCTTTTGATAGTATAGCGCCTGATTTTGCTGAACCTCAGGATTTTGATAACGACCTCGCTTTTGAAAGCTTTGCCAATGACTTCCCAGACACCATAGCAAATTTAGAAGATGCCCCCATCAATTTTGATAATATAGATGCTGAAGTTGATTTACCAAGTTTCGAGGTGGATAACTTTGATGATATACTTCCTACCAATTCAGCAGATTTTCCTATTCAAGATTATGATATAGCTAAGCAGAAGCTTCCAGATGCGCCGGCCATGGCGGATGATCCTCTTGCAAACATTGTGGATCTACCTTTAAAATTTGACGACTCATTTGATATCGCTGCTCTTGAAGAACTTACTGATGAAGGGCAAACAATTAATGGCCTGCCAGGTGATCTGGATGGCACTAACAACATTAGTGGTGGTAAAGAAGAGGGTGATGTCAATTCTCTAGTCAAAGGTAGTAAGGATGAAGGAGATTTCAACTCGCTAGTCAAAGGTGGTAAGCCAGAAGCAGATAGTAACTCATTAGTTAAGGGTGCCAAAGAAAAAGCTGATGACTTTGTGAAAAAAATCGCTGGTCTGCAACAGAAAGATGATGACTTTGTGGCCACCTTTAGTAATGCCTTTGACGATAAAGCAAAAGAGGGGCTATTTAGCTTTTCAAGTAGTTCTACTCCTGAAGAGCGTACAAAAGACATACATACTTTTGTAAATAGTACGATGGAATCTAGTTCGATGTTTATGAATTTAGGGGAGAACGTAAAAGAGTTTGTTAATGAAGAAGCTCCTATGAAAATTAGTGCGGGGCTAGAAGACTTTGCTGCTGATTTGGGAAAAACATTAGATAACTTTGCTCCTGAAGATTTTCAACGCTTTAAAGATGAAAAGCTGCCTGATATTGTATCCAACTTAATTCTTGATGACGATAAAATTGAGCAGTTTAAAAATAAACTTTATGCTGACAGTTTCCACAGTGGAACAGAAAACTATGATGAGCCATTTGACCTATCCAATAGTTTTGAAAGTAAGTTTAAGGCTTGTTTAGAAACGAAATTACAAAATATGCAAAATGTTGAGCAGCAAGATGGAAAGTATGTCATAACTGAGAACTC
>JBFEUX010000391.1:0-1491 GCA_041547255.1 Bacteriovoracaceae bacterium | reverse complement strand
GGCTTAAACCAGCTTAAAATAGGACAACCACTAGTGGCCATGATCACACCAAATAAAGAAAGCAGTCCATCTTGAGCATCCGTCTCTTTCATATAAGAGCGCTCAGGACTAACCACTGCAATTTTTCCCCTTTTATGAGAAATCATATCTTTGGTTCTTTCAACAACGTAATGCAGATTGACCGCTACTGGACAGTGAGGAGTTTCACTAGAGTTTAACGAGCAGTTACGACATTTCAAATCATCCAACTTGGTCCACTCTGGTTTTTCCTGTTCCTCATTAGGAATAAAATTACAGTTTTCATCAAATCTGATAGTAAAATCAAATTTGTCGTCTCCTTCAATATTAAAAATGTATTTTAATTCCCTGGTTTTGCTCATTATTTAACTTATCGAGCTTTTAAGAATTTTATTTAGCTTTAACTAATTCCTGAGCGGCAAGGTAGGCGAAGCTAAAGGCGTTTTTATAAAGACCAGATATGGCATAAATACCATCTGATATTTCCCCCCAAAATGGTAAACGCTTATATCCCTTATGGCGAATGCCAGTATGACGAGTAAAACTATCCAGCGCTGGCAGCTCTATTTGTAAATGCTCGGCCACAAATTGATAAATTTCCTGCAATTTTTTTTCATTAGCAAGCTGTACGCTAGATTTATTATCTGTAGATGAACCTATCTGTAAGATGTTTTCGGATTTGCGGTAGATAAAATGGTATTTATCCAGCGCCAAAGAAAAATCGTGATCAAAAGTAAAATTAACCCCATCAAGAGACATTTGTAAATATGATCCGGCCACAGGTTTACTATGGTCTAAAATATAATCGTATTTTTCATTAAAGCCTTTTGCCAGCAAAGCTGAAGCATAACTGGTGCAAAAATAAATTTCATCAAACAACTCTACTTGATCATTATAAAGAACTTCTTTACTCGCCCTAACTTCCTTTACCAGAGCATTTTTAAAATCAATGGCCTGATGCCGCTTACGATACCATGTCTTTAACTTGGCCGGCTCAATAAGATAGGCCAAATTTTCTACACATTCAGGCATCTCCTTAACCAGAGTTTTTAAAAAAGCATGCTCATTAGTTTTAAGATACTCCGGATAACGGCGCTGCCATTTTTCACCTTCATTCCAACATTGATATTCAACTGTTTTTACCACTCCCTCTGGCAAATGCTGATTATAGAAATCTTCAAAAGCATAGTAAGAGTCAACAATAAGATCTCCCAAGGGTGAAACTCCTTTAATAGTTCCACGTAAACAATTGGTTGAAGTTGTTTTAAATGTGCAGGGGGTAAAAAAATCATCGCCGCTAATATTGGTAATTTTTATGCCATCTTGCTTAAGTAACTGCTCATGCAGACACCACGCAGCAATTCCATCACCAATTGTTAAAATATTTTTTATTGTATTTCCCACATCTACCTTAAATCTATTGCAAGGGTCTCTTAATTCATTTATCGTTTATTGTTCATTTTTTATAAAATT
>JBFEUX010000265.1:0-3628 GCA_041547255.1 Bacteriovoracaceae bacterium | reverse complement strand
TATTATTATTAAATAAAATGAATTTCACATGATTGAAGTCAAAGGAGAAATTTAGTTCGCTACCGAGCAGCTGTTGATATAATTCCAGGCCATTTGACAACATATCATGGTTTCCAATCACCACAAAATAAGGAACGGAAAGATCCTTTATGACATCATAAAACTGTTCATATTCCAGTAACAACCCCAAGTTAGTGACATCTCCCAAATGCAAGGCAAATGCAATTTCATCTCGATGTTTATTAATATAATCTATTTGTTTCGACAAAGATTGAAAGTATTCGTGATTATCAGACATAATCGCGACTTTAAATACATCAGTAAATTTTCCCTGTTTTGCAAGCTCTGCTAACTTAATCTCGTTGAATTTGTTTAATTGCCTATTTGATATATTTGCAACATAGGGAGAATATATAAGTTTTCCACATGTCCACAACAGTGGAAACCACAGCATAAGGGTAAGATATTTAAAGTAAAAGTCTTTTTTCATAAATCCCCCTTACTCATTATCTTGCTCGTTCCCACAGAGCTCTACATTGATTCTTATCAATATGAGATTAGAAAAAAATCAACGACAAAGATTGCAATTCTTGATTAATTGTTAAGGAGTTAAAATTACGGGAGCTTCTTTAAGCCAAGGAGAAAGGTGCGCCAATTAAACCTCGCCTTGTTTTTAATTTTTTGTACGGCCTGCAATCAGCAAACCGCAGAAATCAAAACAGTATTAGTTCACAAAGAGCTTCCCTCCGATCTTAAAATATGTGTGGTAGGCGACACTGGCAGGAATAATGAAGGGCAAGCTCTGGTGGCCAAGGCATTAGTCCAAGAAGATTGTGGTCAAGTCAGACACTTAGGGGATGTTATCTACCCAAGAGGATTAAAAAGTATCCAGGATAAAAAGTTTGAATCTCACTTTCTTAATCACTACCAATTATTACTAGATGCCGGCATACCTTTTTATATTAACTTGGGAAATCATGATTACAAAGGCTCGCCCGAGATATGGATAGAACTGGCAAAAAATTTTCCGACAATTCAATTTTCTAATTATTACTACCTGGATATTTATCCGGATATATGTCTTATCGCCCTGGATACTAATGCCTATTTTCTCCAGCAATACTTTTGGTACAAAGAAATAAAGCGCAAGTACTTCAAAAAATGCAAATTTAAAATTGCCTTTGGCCATCATCCACTGTTTTCATTTGGCAAACATAAGAATGCGGCGTTGGGAGTCCATTTATTCCTAAAGAATACTATTTACGGCGAAGTCGATGCTTATCTGGCCGGACATGACCACGACCTGCAGGATGTGGTGATTAAAGATGGCACCCACTACTTTGTTTCCGGTGCCGGCTCACTAACCCGGCCAATTGACAACAAAGGTGCCCGCTGGTCGGCTTCCAAACTGGGCTACTTAGTTCTTATCATCAAATATCAGGAGAATCATCCTTACGTTGAATTTCAATTCAAGACCGTTTCAAAAGATTCGCCAAAAGCAATCATAGAGCACTCGGGTAGATTATGAAACAAAATACTAAAACCGCAAAGATAATTGCAATTTTATTTTTAATATCAATGAGCGCATCAATGTTCTATAGCATTTTTTATAGCTCAATTCTAGAATTACCACTAAGGGAGCTCTACTCACAAAAGTTAAATATCATAACCGGCTCATTCTTAGAAATAATTAATTGTATTGCAGTAACGGGGATTGCCGCTTATCTCTATTCAGTCTTAAAAAAGCAAAGTGATGCATTGGCCATTAGCTATGTCGCATTTAGAGCTATTGAATGTACAACTCTTCTTATAGGTATCATCATGGGCCTGTCATTAATTGGCCTAAGTAATGAATACCAGCAAGTTAGTTCACCTGAAACATCACATTTTATGATGATGGCCTCGCTAATGTTAAAAAGTAAGCATTTCGCATTACAATTGGCAATACTAATTTGTGGCGTTGGCGGTTTAATTATGACGTCCCTACTTTATACATCAAAGCTAGTCCCTCGTTTTATTTCAACTTGGGGCTTCGTTGCCTATATATTTGTAACAGCTAGTTCAATCCTTGATATATCAGGGATAATAGACACTGTTCATGGCAATGGAATTATAATGTATATACCTGGATCTATTTTCGAATTTATTTTATTCCCAGCATGGCTATTTTTTAAAGGTTTTAATTCATTTGATAAAGTTCAAGACTAGAGATTTTAACTTTACTGTATTTTATAATCTGAAACCCTGGCTTTAAAGTAAGTAAATTTGCCTGAGTCCAACAACCAGCTAACTTGGCCTTTAGTGGGGATTTTAATCCCTTCATGCTCTTGATAGTCAGAGAACTCCCCCAACCAAGGTTTAAGCTCAATTTTGCCATCGATAGAACGTTCACGATCAGGAACATAAATGCTTTCAATAAAGCCTTCCTCATTGAAAGTAAATTCTACCGTTGCATTAATCTCTCCAGCAGAAAGACTACCTGTTATTTTGTTACGACTAATCTCTTGCCATTTAATTTTAGGCTGCTGAAGAATTGCTATTGGATACCAAGGGATCTCAGCTAAATACCTAAGGAGTTCTCCGCGCAGAAAGCTCTCACCAGAACCTTCGGCCAGAATTATTGCTGAAAATAAACGAGCTTGAAGTTCTCCTTTCTTATTTACCAGACGATCGCATACACTAACACTTAAGCCCTTAAATGTTATTTTGGCGATCCAGGAGAACATAGGAGATACAATTGAAACTAATTGCTCTGCAACAAAAGGCGACATCTTGTCTTCTGGCTTCATTCTGAATTCACCTCTTTGAGAGAATTTAACATGAGTGCCATGAGTCTTATTAACTATCACTTTTTTTAAATACGCCTGTAATAGTGGAGGTAGGTCCTCAACCGAGACGTGCTTTGAGAGCGACTTGTCCTTTAGGATTGCTCTATTGCCGGCTTCCAGCCAAAGATTATACTTATGTACTTTAAAGTAAACAGTATATAGTCCAAGTAAAAAAAGTAGTCCGCAAACTGTTAGAATCACCCTCATAACAAGGATATAGCAAAAGCTCCACTAAATAAGCAAGTTTAATGTTTTAATAGCTACTATGATTATATTTAAACAATACTTGGGTGCTTGAACAGATTGTTTCGAACTAATAAATAGCTAAAAGAGACAAAAAAAGCATCCACAAAGCTTGTTAGCTTCATTGTTAAGCTTGGTTCAAAAACTAATTCAGGATACATTTTACACCTCCTGGTTAAATTGATTGCCCTGAAAAAGAGTTTAAACAGGGGCACACTGCCCCTAAGTTATAAAAAGAATTTCGAGTCTTTCGCTAATTTTTCATAAACTGATTTGCTTACTTTATAAATCCATGCTCCTTTCTCCATATTTAGCTTTTGCGCATCTCCTTGAGCACGAATAACATCTTCAATTTTTTGTAGTTCTTCCTTACCATCATCTTTCTTCACTACAAATTGCTTAGGTGCTTCATTAAACAGTGCACTTAGTTTAACAAAATGATCTTTATTAGATTCAGCAAGACTTACTTTGTAGATCAGCTTGTTTTTAAGCTTTATTTTTACATCCTTTTTAAATTGGAGTCCTTGGGCCTTAGGTTCAGTAATGGTTAAAAAGTC
>JBFEUX010000098.1:0-10090 GCA_041547255.1 Bacteriovoracaceae bacterium | reverse complement strand
CGGCCACTCCTTATGCAGGTAAATATACAATTCAACTCTTTTCTCATCAAAGTCAGGCAAGCGCACAAGAGTTTGCTGATGGGTTTATTGTAAAAGGCTACGATGTTATTATTAACGAGGTTGTTATTCCTGGTAAAGGGAAGTGGTACCGGGTTGGAGTCGGTCTTTTTGATAATGTAAATCAGGCCAAAGAATACCTCGAAAAAGAGAAGAATCTATTCCAAAACAAGAAATATATTATTCAGCAATTATAATGAACAAAGAGAGTAAGTCTCTTAGTATCATCCTTCGAATATTGGTCCCCTCTTTTGAGGGGATCTTTTTTTTAACGGTATAAATCTTTAACTCTAGTAAATACACCATCTACGTGTTTCAGATAGATGTTTCTAATATTTGTCGTGTCGAGTTTATCAAGAAAGCTAAAATCGGTATTTGATGTCAGTGGAGACATTTTTAGAATATTTTTGAATTCTTCTAGTGTTTTTCCATTAAAGGATGCTTCTTGTACCAGCTTGTAGATCTCTTCCCGACTATGAGGATTTTCTTCAATTAAGCGATGAAGTACATAACTTGAAAGGTATGAAAAATTATTAAGCACTTTTTCTTGAATACGCTCTGTATTCAAAACTAGGTTTTCTACCGTAGAGCTAAGTCTTCTCAGCGCGTAGAAGGTTAGTCCTAAGTTATCCGGTAAAAACATACGTTCAGCACTTGAGTGGCTAATATCACGCTCATGCCATAAAGCATTGTTTTCGTGGGCCACGGTAAGATGTGATCTAATCATGCGGGCAATCCCAGTTAGGTTTTCACCCGAAATAGGATTCTTTTTATGAGGCATGATAGAAGAACCTTTCTGTCCTTTAGAGAAGCCTTCATAAACTTCACCTATGTCAGAATGGTGTAGATGTCTAATTTCTACTGCTAGTCTTTCTATGGAGCTGGCAATCATGGCCGTAATGGAGACTAGCTTTAGTATACGATCTCTTGGGATGACTTGAGTGGAAACCGGTTCAACTTTCAAACCTAGTTTTTCCATGGCCTCTTTTTCAATTTCTGGCGTTAATACCGTATAGTTTCCTACGGCACCGGAAAGTTGTCCGGTTAAATCGTTTTCAATAAAAAGATTAAGTTCACTAAGGCGTCTGGAAAACTCTGCATAGGAAGAAAGAAACTTATTTCCAAAGCTCATTGGCTCTGCATTCATTCCATGGGAGCGTCCCATACAAATAAGGTGTTTGGTTTCATCTGCTTTTTCCAAGAGTGTTACTGTTAATTTTTTAAGTTGTTTTTGAATTAATTCAACACTTTGTTTGATTTGTAATGTGGTCGCAGTGTCAATAATATCTGAAGATGTACAACCAAAGTGAAAATAGCGGGAAATATCACCAGGTAACTTTTCTGTTATAGAAGTGCAAAATGCTATAACGTCATGCTTTGTCACTTTTTCTATTTCAAATATTCTTTCAGGGTTGATTGTGGCCTTGCTTCGAATTGTCGTGGCCACCCCTTGTGGAATTCTCTTTCCTTCTAAGGCTTCTACCAGAGCAAGTTCAACATCCAGGTACGTTTTAAACTTATTGGTGTCATTCCAGATATCCGAAATCTCAGGAGTGTCATAGCGATTAATCATTATAATTCCTTTTTAAAAAATATAGCCAATTTCAAGACCAAAGGTGGTCCAGCCAAAAACCAAACTTCTGTCGGCAAGTTTCTGTTCTTCTGTGACAGCAGGTTTTTCTACCAGCGCCCAGTTGTAGGAAAGTTTTCCGCCGTAGAAAAATCCAGAACGGGAACGGCGGGAAAGTGAATACTCGGTTGTTAATCCGTAGCCGGTATATCTTTGCTTATCTGTATTATCAAGGTGAATCACGTAATTGGCAAAAACAGAGATGATTTCAAACATACGCTGAGTTCCAAAGGCCTCACTAAGTACTTTGAAGCGGTGACCAAGTCCTACCCCGAAGAGATTGAAATTTTGGATCTCATCATTGCGAGTTGTGTTGGCCACACTGTCAGGATCACCGCTGGTTGAGGTTCTCTCGTCGGCAATTGCTGAATATTTCGCAATGGTGGCCTTGGCGTGAACTCCCCACCACAGATATTGGTAAGAATCATCGAATTGATTTAGGTAAACAAAATCTGCGGTTTGTATTTTGGTAAAGTCTTCATAGTCAAAAGAAAGGGAATAACTGAGTGATAAACGGTTATTGTCTTCGCGAGTGTAATAAGCATCACCTATCATCCCCGTCTCATTAGACCTTTCGCTTAATACCGAGTCAGTAAATTGATAGATTTCAGGATATTTGTTTAGTTGTTCTGCTGTTATGTTTTGATCTTTAGGATTTGAAAGTAGCAGCTCTCTGTCCCTCTTTTCGCTATCATCAGCGGCAAAAGCTGTAAGTTGAGTCAAAATAAATATTAAGTAAATTAGCTTTTTCATTGTTCTATTAGCCGATCAAATCTTTCACCAGGAAAGTCATCAACTCCCATAATTCTGGCCAGCTGAATTTTTTCAGCGAGGTGTTCATATTTAGTATTATGATAATTAGTACTGGCATCTTGTAGATGTTGTAAAATCTGTTTGATATTAGCAAAGGAAGTTTTACTAGCTAAATAATTGTCAATGGCCTTATCAAATACCTTACGTGCATTTTTAAGTCCTGCATCGGCAGCCTCAAACTTTTTTTGTAGATGTAAAATACGGCCATGGGTAAGGTGTCCGGAGACCTCTGCATTTCGATGGGATTCTCTTAGTTGTAGTTCTGACATTTTTTTATGGTAGTAGGCGCTTTCGTTGATTCTGGAATTAAAAAGTCCTCCACGCCCCAGCAGTCGCCAAGTCATATTGACCGTGGCCGCCACTTCTAAGTTTTTACTGTTGGCAAAGGTATTGTATTCATCACTATAACCTGTATTGGAAAAAGTGCGGTAATAAGAACCAAGTTTAAGGGAAAGCTTAGGTAAGGGGAGGTTATCTTTAAGTGCTTTTTGATAAAGACGAGAGTTAACCTTAACTTGTGTTTTAGCATCTAAGACTTGTCGATTATTCTTTTTTATAAAGGCATAAGCTTCTTTACTGGATAAGGTGACCGGTTTGTATCTGAGAACATTTAAAGGTTTGTAAGTTGTTGTTAAATCATCTCCAAGCAAAGTGGCCATTGTTTCTTGGGATTTATAGTAAATAAAAAGAGCATCCTGATAATTTTTATGGGCCTCGAGAAAAAGGGTTTTTGCCTGAAGATATTCCTGACTATTAATTTTTCTAAGACTGAGCTTTTCTTTTGCAAGACGATAAATAAAAGATGTATGTGATAATTGGCGTTTTTGAACACGTACTAATAAGTATTTTGTTGAGAGATCAAAGTAATGTTGAATAATTTGATAGCGTAGCTCTCTTTTGTCCTCAGACAGGTTTTGTTTGGCCCGTTGGTACAGATCTTTACTGTTGAGGTAGTCCATATAGTCCTTACCCCAGTTGAATAAAGTATAATCTTCAAGCTCTAATCCAAAATAACCAGTTGGTGTTTTGGGAGAGCTGGCATTCACATTATTATCCCGATAAAAATTTTCGACAAAATGATCACTGGTAAGTCCCATGGTTAGGTTTAATTTAGGATAAAAATAATCGTCGTGGGCGTCTTTAAAAACGATTTCATTGAGCTCAAACTGGTATTTTCGGGTGAGTTGGTGAAAATTTTCTCGTAAACCTTCATCAATGGCATCTTGCAGGGATAGATTACTGGCCAGATTTTCATCGAATTCTTGCTTTTTGTCTTTTTGTTCAAGTTCTTTTTCTAGGCCGTCTAAATCCGTCTGGGGATAAACTGAGCTCGTCGTAAAAACTAAGATAAAAAGAAAAAATTTCTTCATTTCGTCCCTAAATTTGTTGTGTGCTAGTGAATTCTAGCATTTGAATTTTGGGTCGAAAAGTAAAAATATTAAAGTGTTATACCGGGACATCCTTTGCGTATTATATTCTCTTCCATGGATTTTATTTTGAGTCCGGTTAGCCGCAAATTGTTTTTAATTTGGGTATGGTTAAGTTTTAAGCGTTGTTTGGTGATTTTTTGTTGAGTGTTGAGTTGCTTTATTAGCCTGCTATTGCGCAGTAACATGGCATTAAGTTTTTGGCGTACCTCAATTTTCTCCTGTCGCTCTCTTAAAAGGGCCTTACAACGGCGGGAGATGACCGGATCTTTAATAATATCCCGGCTTATCTCTAACCCAGCGTGACAATTCAGGGTAATTAAGAGAATTAAAAAGGAACTTATTTTAGTCAACATAGAATTATTTTAGCAGATCTGCCGGAAAATGATAGCGTGCAAAATTTATAGATAAGTGGCCAAAAAGGGCCATTTCTTGGTAATATTCTTTGTACAAAATTAAAACGGTAAAGTATGTCGAATTTCTTAATTCTTGTTCCCGCTCGTTTTGGATCTTCTAGATTCCCTGGTAAACCTCTCACTAAAATTCACGGCAAGCCCATGATTCAATATGTGGCCCAAAATTGTCAGGCGTCAGGCTTTGACTATGCAATTGTGACTGACAATGATGAAATTGAGCAAACTGTTAAATCCTTTGGGGGAAATGTCGTTAGAGTGAACGATAATGTGACGACTGGTTCTGAAAGAATTGCTTTGGCGTATCAAAGGTATTTTGCGGATAAGAATTATAAATTCATTATTAATGTGCAGGGAGATGAGCCTCTGTTAACTGGTGATATTATTCAAGGCATTGGTAATTCTCATAAAAATTCCCATTTTGATGTATATACTGCGCTAAAGCGTAGGGAATATCATGAAGAAGGCTTTAACAATCCTAATATTGTAAAATGTGTAAAGTCTGAGGTGAATAATCAATGTCTATACTTTTCCCGTGCAGCGATCCCTTATGCTAGGGACGGTGAAAAACATCATTGGTATCATCATATTGGAGTGTATTCTTATCGAGTGGAAGCTCTTTTGAAGTTTGTACAGATGGAAGAAACTCATTATGAAAGAATTGAGAAGCTTGAACAATTAAGATTATTAGAAAATGAACTAACAATTGGAGCCTTGGATATTGAAGTTGAGCTTATAGGTGTTGATACGCCTGAAGATGTGGCGAAAATTGAAGGAGTAATAGGTGGATAAAAGAAAGAAAAAATATATTTTTATTACGGGGGGAGTTTCAAGCTCTCTTGGTAAAGGGTTAGCTGCTGCAGGGATTGCTTCTTTAATTGAGCGCAGAGGTATTAAGATTAATATGCTTAAAATGGATCCATATATAAATGTCGATCCAGGAACCATGAGCCCAACTCAACATGGAGAAGTTTTTGTAACTGATGATGGTGCTGAGACCGATTTGGACTTAGGACATTACGAGCGTTTTACCAGTCTTACGCTTTCCAAGAAAAATAATTTCACAACCGGACAAGTTTATTTGCAGGTTATTGAAAATGAACGCGAGGGAAAATATCTTGGAAAAACCGTGCAAGTTGTTCCACATATTACGGATGAAATTAAAAGAAGAATTCACGTTGCGGCCGAAGACTGCGATTTATTGATTGGCGAAATCGGTGGAACAGTAGGGGATATTGAATCTCTGCCTTATATGGAATCTATTCGTCAATTCTCTCACGATGTAGGCCATGAAAATGTCTTGTTTATTCACTTAGTGCTTATTCCTTATTTAAAAGTGGCGGGAGAGTTAAAGTCTAAACCTGCTCAACACTCGGTTAAAGAGTTAAGAGGTATTGGTTTATTCCCAAATATCATTTTATGTCGTGCTGATCGTGAAATTGATCAGGAGATCTTAGATAAGATTTCTCTTTTCTGTAACGTGCCCAAGCAGAATGTTTTCCAATCACTGGATTTGGATTCTATCTACAAAGTTCCTTTAGAGTTTCACAAGCAAGGGCTTGACTCTAAAGTTTGCGAGCTGTTGGGGATCTGGTCTACCGCTCCTGATATTAAAGATCTGGAAAAGGTGGTTTATAATGTTCAGCATCCTAAGTCAGTGGTGAAAATTGGGGTGGTTGGAAAGTATACTGACCTTATTGAATCTTATAAATCCCTCGACGAAGCCTTAAGACATGGGGCCATTCATAATCAAGTTAAATTAGATATGATTTATATTGATGCTGAGGATATTGAAAAAGGTAATACTCAGCAATTAGAAGAAGTGGATGGTGTTCTAGTTCCAGGTGGTTTTGGGGAACGAGGAACTGAAGGAAAAATTTCGGCCATTCGTTATGCTCGTGAAAACAATATTCCATATTTTGGTATTTGCTTGGGGATGCAGCTTGCGATGGTAGAGTTTGCTCGTAATGTGGCAGCAATTAAAAATGCTACTTCTATGGAATTTTCCAAAGAAGGAGAGTTTATTATTCATTATATGGAAGGACAGTCTAAAGATATGGCCAAAGGTGGAAGTATGCGTTTAGGAGCATACGATTGTACTTTGGAAAAAGATTCTATGGCCCAAAAGATTTATGGTGCTACTGATATTTCAGAAAGACATCGTCACCGCCTAGAGGTGAATAATAAATATGTAGATCAAATTAAAGAAGCTGGTATGAAAATTTCCGGTATAAATAAAAAATTAAATCTGGTGGAAGTGGTTGAATTACCTAATCATCCATATTTTATAGCCTGCCAGTATCACCCAGAATTTAAATCTCGCCCATTTAATCCGCATCCATTATTTAAAACTTTTGTGGCAGCGGCTGTTGAGAAACACCAGGCAGACAATTAGGAGTAATCATATGAGTAAAATAGATTTTTTTATGGGGCCCTGTGTTTTGGAAAACGAAAAGCTTGCTTTAACTGTGGCCGAAAAACTAATTAAAGATTTAGAACCGTTTAAGGATAAAATTCAACTTACCTTTAAGGGAAGTTTTGATAAAGCGAATAGAAGCGCAATCGATTCTTATCGTGGCCCGGGAATGGAAGAAGGTTTAAGAATATTAGAAAGAGTGAAAAAAGATTTTGGTTTACCAACCATTACAGATTTCCATCTTCCTGATCAAGCTGAACCAGTGGCCAGTGTTGTTGACACCTTACAAGTACCAGCTTTTCTTTGCCGCCAGACTGATATTATCGTGGCGGGAGCGCAAGCTTGTAAAAAGCATAATGCTCGTTTAAAAGTAAAAAAGGGGCAGTTTCTTGCTCCTGCTGATACAAAAAATATCGTTGATAAGGCCATTAACTTTCTTCCTCATGATCGTATTTTACTAACTGAAAGAGGAACAAGTTTTGGTTATAATAATTTAATAGTTGATATGGCCAGCTTCCAAATTATGAAAAGCTTTGGAGTTAAAACTATTCACGATGCTACTCACTGTGTTCAGATGCCAGGGGGGCTTGGCAAATCTACCGCAGGAAAGCGAGATCAAATCTTTACTTTGGCCAAAGCAGCAGCTGCGGCTGGGGCAGATGGTTTCTTTATGGAAGTTCATCCCAATCCAGAGCAAGCACTTTCGGATGCAACGAGCCAACTTCCTATTGAAAAAGCAAAAGAATTAGTAGAAATATTACTCGCAATTAAAGAGGTTGTTGATGCAAGATAGGCCAGCAGATTTAAGAGAGACAGCTAAGATTTTTACGGAAAAACTTTCCAAAATTAAGATGTGTCTATTTGATGTAGATGGCATCTTGACCGATGGTCGATTATTTTGGGCCGGCGAAGAAGTGGGATGGAACCGCTTTTTTCACACGCATGATGGTTACGGTATGAAAATGTTAATGCGGGCTGGGCTAAAGGTTGGAATCATCACGGGTGGAAATTCTCTTGGGGTTAAAAAACGATTTGAGGCCCTTGGGCTGGATTATATTTATATGGGAGATGAAGATAAACGTCATGCTTATCTTGAAATAATGGCAGACTGCGGGCTTAAAGATGAAGAAGTGCTTTATATGGGCGATGAGTTTTTTGATCTTCCTATTTTAAAGCGGGTTGGCTTTTCTGCAACTGTGGAAGATGCAACTTTTGAAGTGCGCGAAACAGTAGACTATATTGCCACTCGTGCCAGTGGCCATGGATGTGTGAGAGAAGTGATCGATATGCTTCGTTATGTACAAGGAATAACCCCAGATATTAAGTATTAGTATGAGTGTCGTATTAGGTAAAAAACTTTATCAATCGCGTGCAATGCCTATTATTAAGCTAGTAGCAGTGCTTATCGCTGTTATCTTGCTGTTAAATTTATATTTTCAAACTTATAGTGATCCCATTTTCATTAAAACTGGTCAGGAAGGGATTGGGGCGGTCTTTAAATTTCATTTTAAGTATCCTCAAGAGTTTTTTGTTTACTTGCTGGCTGTGCTCTTTCCCGCTATTTACTATGGTTTTATTCGGGGAGTGAGATTTTTTGAAAATGCACTTGTGATCAACCGAGGTCTTCCTTTTTTTAATATGGCCATTGCTTATGAAAAAATCGCTAAGTATGAAATTATCAGTCAGAAGCACCTTTTGGCAATCAGACGTAAAGATACAGAAGATGATTACATGTTCACTGTTAATAGAGTCGATCGGGTTGTGGCCATTCTGGATCAGCACAGTATCCCAGGTGAGCTTGGTACAGAGGCGAGGATAGATAAAAGTGCCCGTCGTAAATTGGCCGTTATATTTATTGGAGTTGGGATTTTAATGGCCCTGATTCAATACTCAGGATTTGTTAGACAGTTCTTGCGGTAAAGTATAACTTGCTGCTTTAGTCAAACGGTTGATGATACCGGCAAAGGCATCGTCTTTTAATTGCTCATCTTTAAATTCGATACAAATAGCATTTGAACTTTCATTATCTAGCTCACGTAATTTGCCATAGAGTTCACGCGCGGCCATTGTTGAGTCAGCCGGGAGGCTCCAACAAGCAAGATTTTTGCTTAGCTCTGCAGGGATGTTGTGATTTTCGGTTAAGCTGATGTCTTTATTTTTTAAAATTAGTGGCTTCTTAGGCATGTAATGGTGTTTTAAATGTCCTGGGGCAATAGGGCTCTCATGATATTCAACACTAAAATCCAGCTTGTTTTCTTGGATAAACTCTTCCAACATATTTTTAGTAACCATACCGGGTCTAAATATAAGAATTTTATTTTTGTCGAAACCAATAATGGTCGATTCAATCCCAATCTTACATGGCCCTCCATCAATGACAAAAACCTCTGGGAACTCCTGTTGAACATGTTCTGCACTGGTAGGTGAGGTCTTAGTAAATTTATTTGCACTTGGTGCAGCGATAGGGTGACCAAGTTGATGGATTAATTCTAAAGTCTTGATATTGTCAGGCATTCTAATCCCAACTGTCTCTAGACCAGAAGATATCTTATCAGAAATAAGCTCCGACTTAGGTAAAATAAAAGTTAAGGGGCCTGGCCAAAATTTTTGGGAAAGCTGATCACAGATTGGTGGCCATTCGCTGCAGCAAGTTTTTGCTTGTTTTGCCGAAGAGACATGGACAATAAGTGGATCAAAGAAAGGTCTTTCTTTCGTTTTGAATATATTATTTATGCCTTCCTCTGAATTGATTGATCCCGCAAGACCATATACCGTCTCTGTCGGGATGCCGACAACTCCGCCGGCATTCAAAATTTTTATGGCCTTTTCAATATCAATCATAATTATCTAGCTACAATAGGAGTGGTCATTTCAGTTCTCTTGAATTTATTTATTACACCAAGCCCTCTAAATTGACCAGACTTAAAGAATGTTTGAAAGTTTTTTCCTTCTTTCGTCTTCGCGCGAAAATCACCATGGGTAAAAATATTTTCCTGACCAAAAAGCGGATGGAAAGCAGCTACTGATTTGACCTTACTGAAATAGCTAGAGAGAAATTTCTTAAAAAGGTTAAGGTTAATCTTGCTATAACTATCTAGGTAGTCAATATACTGATAATACTTGCTTTTAAGCGGTTCATAACATGTTCCTATCTTAGGGTCTTCAACTTGTACTCTTCTATTGTCGACAAGTTTCCAGATTTTTTCATTCTCTTTAATATTACAAACTTTTCTCAATTGTCTTTCAACTGTTTCTACTGGCAATCGATTGAAATAGCTAAGCCCATGCTCTTCAATCTCCATCGTGGAATTAATAGATATAGGGGCCTTTAATT
>JBFEUX010000381.1:0-1599 GCA_041547255.1 Bacteriovoracaceae bacterium | reverse complement strand
TCCCGGTTAAGCTCACAGTATTTATAAATTGCTCTTGTCTGAGATCATTCTTTATATCACTAATTAAGCTATTACTATTTTCCAGCTCCATTGATGGAGTGATTAAAATGAGTTGTGGCTTTGTAATGTTTTGATTTTCAATAGGATTGCTCATTTTGTATATAGCCCTGTTCAGTTAGCAGGCATTCTTTATATTCTTCGTTAAAGGACTTCATTTCATTTTTTTGAAAATGATCCATAAAATCTTTAAGAATTAAATATTCAAAAGAGATAATATCATGGTTTAAGCGATCGTAGACACCTGCAATATGTGAGGTTTTGGTTAGTTTTGTAATCTCATTTAGATGACCTGGCTTAAAAGGTTCTTGCTCAAAAACATCTAAGTAGGCTGTGCTCTTAGAGTTTTTTTGCATGTACTCGACAAGATCCACTTCTTTGATGAGTTCGCCTCTGGCCGCATTAATAATAATATTTTCCTGATTTAATCTTTTAAGAACATTGTGATTAATAACATGGTAACTGGTTGCATTAAGACTGGCAGCCAATAGTAAAATGGAAACTTTATCAAATATGGATTCATCCCAATTCGAAGTTAGATCAGGGTTGGAAGCATCTTTTACAAAGGGATCATAAACTTTTACGCTACGACATAGTGGTCGTAAAGCTTGATACACTAACTTTCCAATATGGCCGTAACCCATAATGAGTACTTCTTGATCTCTTAAGAGCTTTCGATCCCATTTTCTACTTTCTGACCAATGTCGATGGTGCGGGATTTGAACATACTCTCTAAAAATGCAACCCAGCATATATTCCACTACTGCATTGGCCCTAATGGGATTTCCTAGCACAATGGGAAAAGGGCTATTTTTAACAAAGTCCAAAGGAATATTATCGAACCCAGAGTTAGGGTGAATCATCAATACGGTTCGTTCTGTAATATTGGATGCTAACTCTTGAGGATTTGTCTTGGTGTTGGTAATCAAAGCAAAGGGGAGATTTTTATCTATTTCTTTAATACTTTGAATATACTTAACGCCTTCAATTTCTTCTAAGATTCTTTTTTCACGATTTAAAAATTGGGAGTCTTGATATGATGACGCGTTGGTTCTATATACTTGTAGTTTCATATAGGAATTTTAATGTAAAAAGATGAGAGAGACTAGCGAAAATAGGTAAAAGATTGTATATTGCACAAAAATAGGAGTAGCTTAATGATATCTATTAAATCTCAAAGAGAGATAAAGATTATGGAGGAGTCTTGTCAACTTGCAGCAAAGACTTTGACTTATATTTCGGATAAAATTGAAATTGGAATGACTACAGAGGATGTTAATACTCTTTGTCATGATTATATTATCGCTCACGATGCTTATCCGTCGCCATTAAATTATCACGGTTTTCCTAAGTCAGTTTGTACCTCGCTAAATGAAGTCATCTGCCACGGGATCCCCTCCAAGAAAGATAAATTGAAAAATGGGGATATTTTAAATGTTGATGTAACTACTTATTATAAAAAGTTTCATGGTGATACCAATAGAACATTTTTTGTAGGTGAGGTTGACCCTAAAGTTAAGGCACTGGTTAAAACGACCTACG
>JBFEUX010000199.1:0-5453 GCA_041547255.1 Bacteriovoracaceae bacterium | reverse complement strand
GCAAGAAGATAAGAGAAATGATCTCGTATTGTTTCGAGATGAAATATGTAATGGAGCGGGGAATAGCAATAACGAGATCAAAGATTTCGTAGATAAGAATAAGACTAAAGGGGGTATATATCGCCGCAAGATAGTTATTTGGTAATAGATGTGATAAAAAACTTAAAATCCCTACATTATAGATGAGAAAGACCAAAAGAATATGAGTGAGGAATCCAACTAGGGCCACATTAATAAGAATGTTTTGAAATCTTGCTGTGGAGCGCTCTGTAATATTTTTATCGTATAAATCGGGTAACATTTTTCCAAAAGCTGTAAACAAAATAACCCTGCCTGGTTCAAGTTTCTTTTATTCTAATGATTTTTTTTAAAAGCATCAAAAAATAATACATGTTTATAAGTATTTTGCGCGGTGTTAGTTAAAGTTCTAGCACCCAATTGGTGAGTAATTCATCCTGAAGTCGCTGCATATTTTTATACCACTGATAATTGCTATCTCTTAGCTTTTTATTTTTTGCCGAATTTTTTTGATTTAATTGGGTACGGTTATTATGATGGGTAGTGAAAATGGCATAGGCATAACGCTTTCCCGATTTACTGATAAGATATCCTGCTAAATTGTTGACGAAAAAGAGCGAGCCCGTTTTTCCATAAATTCGATAGGCCAATTCCGGGTCTTTTAGTCGGCGGCCAATACTGCCACTATGGGCATTAATGGAAAAAAAACTCCAATAGGAGCGTCCCGCAAAATCATCCTTTTCAATTGCTTGTAAAAATTGGGCCATGGTTAGTGCAGAAACTTGATTGTTGACTGTCAGACCGGAACCATTAATAAAAGAAGATTTTTTCCAGTTAATATGACTAAATCTCTTTTTTAAAAAATCATGCATGGTTTTTGCGGCGTCTTGATTCATCATATTTTTACCAGTCAATTGTTTAGCACTGCTAAGAAGTAAGACTTCAGCAATTAAATTATTGCTGTACTCAATCCCTAAAGCGACTAAACGGGAAAGTGGAAGTCCATTATGATGAGCAATTTCCTGGGCACTGTCGTTTAACTTTCCTGTGATAGGCGCAGGTAATTCCACGCCATGTAAGTTAGCCAGGTATTGAAAAAAATTACCTGTAAAAAGTGTACTGTCCCTTGTAGGAAGATCTTCAATCTTTGCTATGCTTTCGTGAGTGTTAACTTGCCAGACCTCTTGCTCTTCATTGATTTCCAGATGATCAAATTTAAGACCATTACTTGCCTTATTTTTTTCTACCAGCTTAATATGAGTGAGAGGAGGATGTACCTCTTTACTTTGATGCACGCTGAAGCGGTTGAACTCAACATTTAACGCCCCAATGGCCGGGTTGTCTGCTTGGTCTTCCAGACCCAGTATAGAAATCTTATTTTTATTAATTAAGGCCGAATCATCTAAAATAAATTTGCCATCGATTTTTTTGATACCTGCTTTTTTTATTTGATGAATTAGTGAGATAAGGTGTGGTGCTGTAAGATAGGGGGCCCCAGAACCAACTAAGTAAAGATTTCCTTTCAGGGTGCCATTTTCCAATTTACCCTGACGATATACTTTAGTATGAAAACGGTATTCAGCTCCCAATTGAGTAAGGGCAAAATAGCTGGTAAATACTTTACTCACTGAGGCAAGGATCATAGGGTCCTGGTGTTGATGCTTGGCCGCGATATTTCCCGTTGCTAAATCCATCAGTATATAGCTTACTTGTTTGGAATCAATGCCAAATTTGTTAAACAGTTTTTTGTTGGCAAAACTTATCTGACAGAACAGAGCTGAAATTAAAATAAATATAAGACGATGCATGTTAACATCCTATCATTGCAGATAGGGTTTGCAAGGCCACTGATTTATAGCGTACAATGTTCCCATGAAATATATTAAAACACTATTGTTGAGTTTATTGGTCTGTAATTGTGCTTTTGCTTCATACACTTTTGATCATTGGAAGCAAGACTATGCTAAGAGAGCGTCTAAAAGAGGCTTACCTAAAAAATTTGTGTTAAAGACATTAAAAGATATTGAGTTAGATCCTGAAGTTATTGAGAAAGATAAAAACCAAGTAATTATGTCTAGTGATGTGGATTATAAGGAATTCATACAAAGATGGTTGCGCGAAAGTCCATCAAGAATTGAAAAGGGACGAGCGGTACTAAAAGAAAACCTCAAGCTATTAACCAAAATAGAGAAAAAGTATGGAGTGGAAAAAGAGGCCATCGTTGCTTTATGGGGTACAGAGACTTTTTATGGAGAGATTACTGGTGATTATAATCTCGTTCGCTCATTGGCCACATTGGCCTTTGAAGGTCGTAGAAGAAAGTTTTTTGAAAAACAGCTCAATGCTACGTTACGTTTGGTAAAAAATGGACATGTAACTGTTGAAGACTTGAAAGGAAGTTGGGCCGGAGCTACGGGTCAGTGTCAGTTCATGCCATCCAATATATATGCTTATGCACGTGATTATAATGGAGATGGGAAAAAAGATATATGGAATACTAAGGCAGATATCTTTGCTTCTATTGCTTATTTTCTTAAAAAAGTTGGTTGGAAAAAAGGCAAATCCATTGGCTCTCTTGCTTTTAACACAAAAAATGTAAAACTTACTCCTGAAAAATATCGCACTAAGGCCCAATACACTAAACTTGGTTTTCGTGATGAAAATGGAAACAAGATTAGTTCCGGTAACTGGCGAGCGCGGATGTTTGCACCTATTCCTTTAAAAAATTCACCAGTGGTACTTAGGGGAAGTAATTATAGAGCATTACTTAGATGGAATAACTCCAGTTTGTTTGCAGCTTTTAATATAATTTTGATGAAAGGTATTAAATCTTGAAAAAAATTGAAGAGTTCGGGTTACGGGAAGGAAGAATTATTGCCAATAGATTTATTGTGAACAAGCTGCTTGGTGCGGGGTATGAAGGTGAGGTATATAAAGTTACTGAAATTCATACCAAGGCAGAAAGGGCCATTAAAATCTTTTTTCCACAGCGAAATCCCAAATTTAAAGTAAGTACTCGCTATGCCAAAAAATTGGAAATACTTCGTTCTTCTCCTATTGTTATGGACTATCTTTCCCATGAAATTATTCAACTGAAAGGGGAGAAGGTTGCCCTACTAACTTCGGAGTATATTGAAGGGGATATGCTTAGCGAGTTTGTTAATAAGCAAAAAGTAAAGAGGCTGGGGATCTTTCCCGCGATTCATTTACTTTACTCTGTAGTTAAAGGCGTGGAATCCATCCATCTGGAAGGTGAGTACCACGGTGATTTACATGTTGATAATATACTGATCCAACGCTTTGGTTTGGAGTTTGATTTAAAAATAATAGATTTACATCATTGGGGAGATTCCAAGCAAGATAATCGCGATGAAGATATCGTTAAAATTGTCAGAATTTTCTATGATATCTTAGGAGGACAGGCCCAGTATCATAAACTACCGCCTTCAGTAAAATATATTATCTGCGGTTTAAAGCGCAGTCTAATTTTAAAACGATTTAAAACTATGAGTGACTTAAGATATCATTTGGAGTTTATGGACTGGTCAGATGCAGTTAGATAAGGAACATTCATTATTAGTTTCTGATATTGATACATCAACTCAAGAAGTTTTTGATATCGATGAATATCGGATTGCTTATTTTATACAAAAAAATAAATCTAAAAATACTAACGAAGATGTTCTTTACGGCCTAAAAACAGATGATGGATTTGTTCTAGGAGTTTCCGATGGTGCAGGTGGGCACCCTAGAGGTAGAGATGCTGCCTATATTGCTGGCCAACAGGTATCTATGGCCCATGGTTTTTTTGAAAAAGAACCAAACAACGCCCTTGCGCTGTTGGAAAAGATCAATGAAAAAGTCTTAGAGTTAAAAGTAGGGGCCCGTTGTACTTTGGCGATGGTGGCGGTAAGAGATAATAAATTAAGGGCCTATAGTGTCGGTGATTCGGAAATTATCCATTGGAATTCCAGTGGTGCGAAGCTTTATTCCAATATCCCTCATTCCACAGTAGGTCATCGTATTGAGGCAGGTGTGTTGGAACAAGAACAGTCTCTCGATGAACCTGATCGCTATATCGTGACCAATATGATGGGAGACCGCAGTATCCGAGTTGAGGCAACATCTCCTTTGGAATTAAAAAAGGGACACACTGTGATTATTGGTAGTGATGGTCTTTTTGACAATATACCTCATGATACTTTAAGCGGGCTATTGGCAGGAGGGGTCTTTGAGAAATCATTTGAATCCCTTGTGCAAATTTGTAAAGAACAAGATGAAAAGCAATGGAAAAAAGACGATGATATTGCTTTTATCATGTTTCGCAAAATTAAGTCTTAGCTATCGTCTTGCTTTACGGGAGGGAAATGAAGCTTCTCTATAAATTAATCATTTTTTTATTTTTAGTTTCATGTGGATTTCATCAAGTTGTGATTCCAAATCTTGATATAGCAGCTCATCGTATGATTCGAAATGAACTGGACCTTAATCGGGAACAACAACAAATCTTAAATTCAGATGTGGATTATCTTTTAAATGAATTAACGAAGGATATTGAAAAATATGCTATGCCTTTGCTGACAAAAATTAATAAAAATAATGTAGCGAAATTGGATGCAAAGGAAATCCAATATGCATTAAGTGATTTATATTTTAATGGTTATAATAAATACTCATCAGTTATGGCCAAATATATTGCCCAATTAGATGCTCGTCAGTTAAAACATTATAAGGAAAAACAGAAAGATAAAGATAAGGATGTCGAAAAGAGAACCAAAGATTATAAAGCTAAATTGGTGATCGAAAGGGTAGCTTTTTTTACAGGGAAACTCTCTCAAAAGCAGATTGATTATTTGAAAAGTGATAGCGTTAAAGAATATTATGTTAATCGCAATAAAGAACGCTTGATCCGAAGGGCGAATTTTCATTTAAAAATAGATGAAGCCTTAAAATCGGACATACAGCTAGAGCGCGAGCAAGCTGTGAAAAAAGTTTTCACTGATTATAATAAGCTAACCTATGAGTATTTTAAATCTCCACAAAGTACCAGGTCAGTGCAAATTATTCAAGAAGTGTTAAGAATGTGTGATAAAAAACAGCTGAAACATTTGGAAGATAAAATACAGGCCACTAAGGTTTGGGCCAGCTATTTGATTAAGCATGATTTTTAAATCGATCAATAAAGAAGGTTAAGGAGGCAGAGTGAGTGATCATCACCACCATCACCACTTTCATGGACAAAATATTTTATTGGCCTTTGTGCTAAATTTTGTTTTTGCCATTATTGAACTGATTGGTGGATACTTCACTAATAGTGTGGCCATCTATTCGGATGCACTTCACGACTTTGGTGATGCACTGGCCTTACTTTTTTCTTACTTTGCTGAAAAGCTTAGTCATAAAAAAGCTGATAAGAAATTTACTTTTGGTTACAG
>JBFEUX010000382.1:0-1581 GCA_041547255.1 Bacteriovoracaceae bacterium | reverse complement strand
TGCTACCGATTGCTTAGGCTATTTGCATATTGAAAAGTATATGATGAAGCAGTTTGCAAACTATGTTAAACGTCTTGGTTCCTATAAAGAAGCAGACGGGAAATCAATACTTGAAAAATCAATCGTTGTTTATACTGGGGGTATGGCCAACGGTCGAGTCGCACATGAACTCTTTACCAAACAACCAGCATACCAAATCCCTACCCACGCTAAGAAGAATTGGTGGGATACAAACGAACATTGGCGAACAGAACTAAATACAATTATCGCCGGCCAGGGAGGTGGTGCTTATAAAAAGGGTGCTCCTGATAAACTCAGAACCCATAAATTTGATGGCAGTGATTCTTATAATAATAGTCTTCCCATACAACATCTCTGGTACACCATTATGAAAGACCTTGGTATGAATGTTAACGATTATGGCAGTTACGAAAAGGAAGTTTTCAACCGTCATCTTACTGAACTAAAAGCTTAAAATAGTGGAGCTTACTTAGCAATCTCATTAGTTGTCTTTTTGTTGATAGAAATAGTTGAGTAAATACCCCCCCTTGAAATCTTAACTAAGTTAGAGAAAGGAGAATTTTTCCGCAATTATCGAAATATTCGCAATCTTGATATTATATTAATCAGAATAAAAAGAGTCTAAGCTGCGGGATTATATGAAAACTCTATTGCTAGTACTTCTTACTGTTTTTTATCTTGATACGCTCCAGGCGGAAAATAAAGCTTGTTATCCTAAAAAACCATGTCAATGTTCAAAAGACAGTATGAAAATTAAAAGTATTTATGCCATGCCTGGAGAGGGAAATCAGGCTGAACTTGAAACTTGTCTTAAAATATTAGACTTTGACGCTTTTAGAAGATGTTCTGATGCTTCGATTAATCGAAAAGATTGCAACTACTCTAACTATTCTTCTATAGATGAATACTGCTTAACGCAGTTGGAACAAAGCCCTGGGACCTTAGATGTTATTCCTATGGCACCGGCCGGCTGTAAATATAAGTGGAAGGGTTTTAGCATGAAACGCTATCGGGAAGATGTTGGCCAGCTTATAGCTAAAGAAAAGGTTCGCTGTAGTCCTAGTATGTGTACTTCCGCTACTTTTTTAGCATTGGCCTCTCATGCTAAAAAATTAAAGGCCGCTGGTAAAATTGATGAGGTCACTTTTAAAAAACTTACCACTCCAGGAGGCGAAGCCTATCGGATCTTAAACACGGCCGCCCAACCGGGTGATCTGGTTGAAAAATATGGCCTGGGTAAAGCTCATGTTTTTCGTGGGGAAAAGATTTCTCATACTGGAAACAAAGTACCAAAGATGGGTGATCTCATCCAGATGTGGAGAAAGAGTGGCTCAGGCCATAGTGCTGTTTTCAATGGTTTTCTAGATAAGGATAATGATGGTAAAAATGATCATATCTGTTACTGGAGTTCTCAAAGTAAAACAGATGGCTACGGTCGTAGATGTGAAGAAACCAGTAAGATGGAGCAACTTTTAGTAGGAAGCCTCAATGGATAGGATAGTAAGTAACACAGCATTCTCTTTTTTAACTAAGGTGGTTTTTACCTTCATCTTACTAACC
>JBFEUX010000333.1:0-2530 GCA_041547255.1 Bacteriovoracaceae bacterium | reverse complement strand
GGTGGAGTTTTCTAAGTTAAAAGTTGGAGACAAATTAGAGGCTAAATTTGATCAAAATAAAAAATTAGTTTCTTTTTCTTTTTCTCAAAACATTGCAGAGAAACACGTGGTGACATTTAATCATGCAACACGTAAATGGGATTATTCATTTCAAGAAGCACCAACATTTTGGCACAGCCGAATCTTTGAAGGTGAATTAACAGAATCAACTTTGCAACAGGACTTGCTTGAACAAGACTTGGCACCTTCGGTTGTCACTGAAGTAATCAATGTTCTTTTATGTAAAGTAAACTTTCGTATGAACGCCCGTAAAGGTGATAAATATAGAATTTTACTTTCAGAAAGAAAATATAAAGACAATATAATTCAAACTAAGATTTTATATACGGCTTATAGTGGAAAAAGAGCAGGAACTCATGAAGCCTATTTTTATGAGGATGCAGAAAAAGCTTCTACCTATACTGCTCACTACACCGAAGATGGGCAAGCATTGATTCGTTCAGGGTTAAGATATCCTTTGTCTTATTTGCATGTACGTTCGGGATATGGATGGCGTCGCCACCCAGTTACGGGAAGACGGGCGATGCATAGAGGAGTTGATTTGCGTGGGCGCAGAGGTAAACCTGTACATGCGGTTTCTAGCGGGAGAGTCGTAGAATCCAGTTATAATCAATACGGTGGTAATAAAGTAGCTATAAGACATCGTGATGGTTCAACTTCTTATTATTTACATCTTCATAAAAGACGTGTGAATAAAGGAGACTGGGTTAGATCATATCAAGTTATTGGAACTGTGGGCTCTACTGGACGCGTGACAGGGCCACATTTACACTTTGGCTTTCGTAAACCTAGTGGTGCTTGGATGAATCCTCTTAATAAGCGTATGATTGCCACGCCTAAATTATCAGGGGAGCGCTATCAAAACTTGCAAGCGCAGATTAAACGTACTAAAAACTTGATGGTTGATTTAGAACTAAGTAAAAAAGCTAGATATATTACCGCGCGGATTCCCAATCAAAATCATAAGAAGCTATTTGATTTTTCAGCGATTTATTCTTTATAGGTCTAGACAGTCTAACTTTTTTTATTGGTTAAAGGGACAGTATGTTTAAGCTTAATGAGCGATTAGAAAAAGACACTCTTCACTGTTGTGATTTTGATCTCTGTGAAGTTCGCATTATGCCAGACTCCCAATGTCCCTGGGTGATACTGGTTCCTAAAAAAGCTGGTATGGTTGAAGTACATGAGTTATCTGAAGAGGATCAAACGACGTTAATGCAAGAGATAACTCAAGTTTCTAATAAATTAAAAGTTAAATTTTCTGCAGATAAAATAAACGTAGGGGCCTTAGGTAATATGGTGCCTCAATTACATATTCATGTGATTGCTAGATATAAAAATGATCGCGGCTGGCCAGGTCCCATCTGGGGAATTGCTGACCAAAATCCAGCTGCAAAAGACACTTTTGTAGCGCAAATCAAAGCTCTGTTAAGCTCTTAATTACAGCTAGGGGTCTCGTTATAATATTCTCCATCTGAACTCATCCCACCTTCGACAAGATCTACGGTGTACTGGGAACAACCAGTTGAATCGCATACGATGAGTGTATTGCCCTGTAATTGGTATTGTCCTTGTTCCAGAGCTCCGGTACAGCCAGATACTTGGTTCCAAGTTTCATAGTAATAACCACCGGCCCCATCGAAACAATAGTATTCTAAGATACTAGAGTTAGCAGGTTGGTAACAACCATTAAGGTCTGAAGTCTCCCAGGCAAATGCTTGCCCATACATTAAGAGCATTACAAAAATGATTACTTTCATTTTTCATCATCCAGTTTAAAGGCAACTTTAAGACCTGTTTGGTATTGCAGTTGACCATTATCAAATCTACCTCTAATTTCCTGGACTTCAAACCAGCGCACATTGTGCAGACTGGAGGCAGCCCGCTCCAAGGCATTAGTAATGCTATCCTCAATTGACTTTTCAGATGTACCTATCACTTCAATTTTTTTGTAAGTATTTTCAAGCATAAATCCTCCTTGTTAGTATCTTAGTTATTAGCAAGGTGAAGACGAGTTAGCACTGAGAGTTCTTGTCTTTAATGTTGAGTTTTATCAAAGTCGGTGTTCACGGATTTCGTTTTCCTTTTCTCTTTCTTCTTTTCTAAGTTCGACGACGCTGTCTAAGGTATCGCGTTTCTCTTTTGGGGTGAAATCGGCGGTGCGTTCACTAATTTTTCTTAGCATGTCGGCCCTACCATAAAGAATAACCGTGTCACCTTGGTTGATGAGATAAATCTTAGAGGGAAGCCCTAAATACTCCCCACTGGGAGTTTGTATGCCCAATACAATTAATCCCTCTCGTTCCAAAGCGAGTTCATGGATAGTTTTATTCTTAAACCAATGATTGGCCTCAACATAAATTTCACCAATGCCAAATGTATCACCGATATGCAGTAGATTGGCGTAGTCAGCAAGTTCAATACTAGAATAGCGGCCCAGGTGTTTTTTTATTTTATTGTTCACCCATTG
>JBFEUX010000251.1:0-3902 GCA_041547255.1 Bacteriovoracaceae bacterium | reverse complement strand
TTTATCTGCTGGTAATTTAGGGTATTTTCCCATCACCCACCAGGCAATATCTCCTTGGGCGTTTACCCAGCTTATATTTAATCCAGGCGAAGCTGCATGGGATACCGCCTGCTTGAACTGTTCTACCGTTCTTGCGAGAGGAAGTTCATACAGCGTTTGTAATGAGTCATTTTCAGGATGATAAACACTCCAATGTAAAGAAAGACTTTTCCCCTCTACACCAAACATTGTCCCATCAAGTAATGGGCCATGAGGTGTTTTAACAACTTTTACATCTATGTCTTTCTTACCTTTTACTTTTATAACCTCAGTCTTTTGCTGAGTTTCTACCCATTCATTTTTGTACATTACCTGTGTTGGGTTTTCAGGATTGAACTTTTCCAAATACACTGTGACATCATCAATTTCTGACATAGTTACGGCCCAGGCAGCCTGATCCGTGTGTCCTAACGCCGCAAATGGAATTGTAGGAAGAAAATGTCCATAAAGCTCTAGACCAGGAAACTTTAAATGGGCTTCATAAAAGATATGCGGATTCCCAACACCAATATGAGGATCATTTGCCAAAAGAGCTTTACCACTCTGGGAGCGATGAGGAGCTAAAACCCATGAATTAGAACCATAAAATAGCGGAAGATATTCTTCAATCTCACTCAAAGCGCGATTTAGATTTTTAAGTAGATTTGCTTTTACCAGCTTTTGCCCCGGGAAATAATCAAAATCTACCTTATCTGCAGCTCTAAGTATTTCCATTTTATCATCAGGCAACCTCTCCATCGCTTCTGATAGTACAACATCTCCAATTAACCCTTCTGCAAAAGTCATGGCCATATAATAAGTTGTGGCCAGAACATCTGCTTCATCAAACTTCTCTGGAGTATACCCCAATAAATCAAATTCCACCGGCAAGCTCTGGTGTTCAATATAATAGTGAACGCCCTCTAAGAAGGCCCGTATCTGAGTAAGTATTTTGGGATTTAAACGATTCTTTGATTCTTTAAAATAATCTACTGCTGTTTGTTTAAGCTGAAGCTTTCTTAGCATAATATCTGCGTTGATAGTTTTATCACCAAAAATTTCACTTAAACGCCCGCTAACAATTCTTCGCAATAAATCCATTTGAAAAAGTCGCTCAGAGGCAATGATATAACCTAGAACACGATAACCATCTTCTGCATTTTGACTTTCGATATGTGGAATACCGTAGTTATCAAAGTAAACATTTACATCTGACTGCAAAATATTCAACTGATAAGAACCAGATTTCTTAATCAAACGGCTTTGAAAACTAGTAAAAACAATTATAAAAACCAGGGCCAGTACAAGGGCAAAATACCTCAAAACCTTTTCCATTTTTCCCATTTTTCATCCTTAAAATTGACTATGCTAATAACGCTACCTTATTTGATGAAAAATGACCAAAAAAAAAGGCCCTAAATAGGGCCTATCGTCTTATAATTTAAGCAATATTTTGCAATTTTTCCTCTTGATCATCCAATGCAGTGAGTTTTATAAGCTGATTCATAACACCGATACAACCAACTCCTAGAATTTCATTACGGATGGCAAAGGCTTGTGCTTTCGAAAAGCTTATCTTATCGCCATTTTTTAGTCGCAATCTTGTTGTTGGAATTTCATTCTCTAGTAGAAATGGTGCTAACTCTTCGCTAAAATACTTAACAAGTATGGGATGGGTCTCTTCCAGAGCTTTCATAGATAAATTTCCAAAGCTTGAGATATCTTTAAGAAATGCGGTAAAAGCACCTAAAGAAATAATTTGATGAAAGTCATTTAGCTTAATATTTTCATCCGTCTTATGATCATAAAGCTTTTCGCCATCATGAGATATATATAAGCTTTTACCAAAATTATTTTTTAACACTTTTCCTAAAGTATCACTCATTAAAGACTCTAAAATTCTCAAATAAGAATGAACCATACTGTAAGTAAAATTTTCAGAGGTACTATCCTCTTGTGCCAAAGATGTCTCAACGGCAAGTAACTCACTTTTTACTGTATTGGATAAGCGGGAATAAACATGAGGAGGTAAAACAAAAGATTTCATCTGAGATGAAATATCATCTGAGAACTTAGGGTTCTCAATGAGTGCATTTCTTCGTTTGACTCGCATGCCATCTTCTACAAAAACATTTTGGAAGTATTTCTCGTCTGTCCTGTCCTGTATTACAGCAGGGAAATTAAGTCCTCCCACATAGGGATTCATCGTTTCAACTTTTTGTTCTGAAAAATCATTATCAATATATAGTTGTTTTAGATAACATGAAGTCTCTTCAAACTCAGCTGAGAGTAAATCCATATCCGAGATTTTAAACCATAACTCCACATCTTTATTATCATAAAAAGGTAAAGTTAAATCGGGGTTGAAAAGTTCTTTTTGGACAGCTTCAATTTTAGCAATCCAAAAATGGTGATAGTCTGTTATGTAAAGATAAGTATCCTCACCATTACTTTTATTTTGGGCAACTACTGACTGAGCTATTTCCAAATGATTTGTACTTTTTTGATTGACTTGAATTTTTCCCCAATACATAAAGGCTTGTCCAGGATCACCAGTACTCACTTTTGATTTTAACTGATGATAAAATTCGTGTGCTTGAGAAGGATAAACACCCTCTGTATTAAGCATGGGATTAAATACCAGGTAAAAATGTAGTGGTCTATCCATATAAATCTCCTTTACCCTGTACTCATCGGACGCTTGCTTAGATTCTTGAGTAATTATATCAGATTTATATTTTAAACGTTACATTTATTAAATGGGTAAAGAAGGCAGTGTCATTAGTGTCATTAACACAAACCAAACTAGGACAATTTTCAGATTCAAAAACTTAATATTAAGCATACAATCTCCTACCTCTTCCCGTGAAATCCAATCTCACTGAAGATGGCCAACTGCTGTGCTTACTTTTCTCTTTATGTACTTAATTAGACAGTGACAAAAAGCTAAACAAACTCGAGTCACTTAACTTGCTTAAATTACAAAGTATTAATCCTTTCTTGCTATTTATACAGCAACATAAATGCCAAAGAAGCAGTAAATAAGGCCCTAAAAAAAAATGATTATTTTTGGCGTCTTAAGTTTTTGAAACTCTTAGGTTATGACAAATAACTTGCTTTTTATACTTGATTAAAATACTCTTCCGTACGAAAATATAGCAAATTTTTATATTCAAAATTACTCTCTGATCTGTGTGGTACGTATGTGAATCTGGAACGTGAAAAGCTCTTCAAATCAGAGAAACCGCTTGGCAAACTAATTACCCCTACATTATCAATTAGAGTTATGTAAGAGAATCTGACTCCTTGATGTTGATGTTCTGTTTGCCTCGACGCTCGCCATAAGGGAGCGCCAAATGAAAACAAAGGGCCTTGGAAAATTACTCCTATTGATCCTCGTTCTCACTGCATTATCTTCATGTAAGGAAGATGAATTTTATGAAAAAGAGTTCATCGACACCTTAGGTGAAAAGTATGCAAGAGAAAACTTGCCAGATGATATTGCTGAGCAAGCGTGGGATGATCCGGAAAACAATCCCGACTTAGACACTTACGTCCCTACTGATGAAACTGCTGTAGATAGCAGTTCTGATGCTACGACTGAGGATCAAGTTGCGGACAATGGATCTGATGTTGCTGCTGATGATACTGCTGTAGATAGTGGTTCTGATGTGACTGCTGACGATCAAGTTGTGGACAATGGATCTGATGTTGCTGCTGATGATACTGCTGTAGATAGTGGTTCTGATGTGACTGCTGACGATCAAGTTGTGGACAATGGATCTGATGTTACTGCTGACGACACTGCTGTAGATAGTGGATCTGATGTTACTGCTGACGACACTGCTGTAGATAGTGGTTCTGATGTTGCTGCTGATGATACT
>JBFEUX010000309.1:0-2859 GCA_041547255.1 Bacteriovoracaceae bacterium | reverse complement strand
TTTTATCAGTATTATTGTACATGTGAAAAACACTCATCATTTTGCAAAGAAACGATGAGGAAACTGTTAAAAATATTCCTCGTCTTTATTTAGAATTGTTAAGTTAAAGCGAGCTTGGTATTGGGTAGTTAACAAACTTAATCAGGAGATTATTATGAAACTTTTAATGACAGCTCTTTTACTTATTTCTTCCCAATTTGCTTTTGCAAGTCACTGTTCAAAGCCTGCAGAGCTTCCTGTACGTATTAGGGAATTCGCTTTAGAAAAACTGGCAGAAATTTGTCCGCTTACTGTAGATCAAGAAAGCATGCGTATTCACAAATGGAGTTTTTCTTCATGGGATACTGAAGAAAATTACAGTATTCATTTCAAAGGCCGTGGTTATGGTGTTGGCGATGTTGATTATGACATGACTGTTGTTATAGAAACTGAGTGCCGCGGGCCATTTTATGCTGAACTCGAAAACATCATGATTATAGCGGGTTGTCGTTAGTAATACTGAGCAAACTTTGACCGCTTTATTTGTGTATTGGGCCTAGGTTAGAATATAGTAATGAAGCTACTCATAGTATTCTTATTTTCTCTAACTAGTGCCCAGGCACAGGACAAAGTTATAGAAACCATGGATAAGGCTTTTAATGCGGTCAAAACCGCAGGGCTGCCAGAGGGCTATAAAGCATGCTCAGTTATTAGCGCTACAAATTATGGTAAAGATCCGAGCTATACAGTCTCTTTAAAGAATTACCCAAGACCTTCCCAAGGTTGTATTGATGCCCAGTCAGTTTCTAAAGAAGAAGCAGACAAATTAATTACTTCCCAAAACTTTATAACCATCGATGCCACAGCTAAAGAAAGAATTGTTTTAGGCACGGCGATAAAAAGAGTGCAAGAACTCAATGGTGGTATTTTGAAAGCAGGTGTAGGCAATAAGGCGGGGGGCCTGCCTTGGAAATATTATGATGCCAATGGCAGTGCTCAAAAATACGATCATATTAAGATTGGACGCAATAAGGCCAAGCGAGGACATCAGCACTACGGCCATTCGGTGGCCCAGCACGTGCATGAATGGGCCCATCTGATTGGCAATCAAGGTGGCTATGCTGCTTTTCAAAAGTTTATGAATGAAAATTATAGCTCCAAAGATTATTGTATGGTTTCAAATTATGCAGATAACTCTAGCGGAGAACAATTTGCAGAAGCCTTTACCGCTTTTGTCACTGAACCCAGCTTACTTCTTAATAACTCCCGCACCCCGGATAACTGTAAAAAGGTTTTCGCCTTCTTTTGGGATTGGCTTGATCAAGGTTATAAAGTTCAAGACTGTCTTTAATAAGTGCTCAACATATACAAACTCAAGCAAAGTTCTTAATTAATAAGAAGCCTAATCTACATTGGTATATTTATCCAAAAAACAAATTAGCTCGGTATGGAAAATAATTAATTGTTTTTTGGTAGAGGATTCAATTATTTTCTTACTTCAAAGCAAAAGTTAGTTTTTTTTATTTCATCTAGAAGATTTTAGTTATGAAGTTTTGTTAAGATACAAAACACATCTTAAAAGGAAAAGGATTTTCCAACTTGAAATGTCTTTGTTTAATATTTTTATTCTGCCCCTTACTTTGTCTTGCAGCTCATCAGGATATGGATGATCACGATTTTCTTTGGAACATGATATATAGCAAACAATTCATGTACAAAAAAACCCGAAAGGCGCTTCAAGAACAAAGACAAATAAAGCATTCCTTAGAATCTATCCATCACACATTGGAAGAAAAGATGATGCAAAATAAGATCGGCCGTATTATCAGTTCCGCCATTCCTATCTATACACCTCTTGCTACGGGACGAATTCGTTTAAAGCTTTTTGGTTTTAAAATTTATTATAATCTTAGAAAAGTAAAATATAATATCAAGTATACCTTTAAATTTTAGATCTTAAAATTTAGCTTGATATCCACGGCCCTTAAACTACTTCTGTGTTTTGAATCCTATTTTTGACACTGGGGACAGTAGTAAGTTCCTCGCTGGGCAAGCATGATTTTTTTGATAGGAGTCTTCTTACACATCTGACAGATCTTTTGATAATAAACCACTAAGTGCTCTAGTCCTTGGCCTTCATCTCCTGTGGTATCCCGGTAACCGCCAGCAAAAGTTGTTCCTCCCGATTTAATAGTTGGGTTGAGAACTTGAAATATACCCTTATATAATTTTTTAAATTCACTGGCCGTAAGCGTTTTAATCTTGCGGTCGGGCCTTACGCCTGCATGAGCACAAGTTTCGTTAGCAATATAGTTACCAGTACCAGCAAACAGGGCCTGATCCAGCAAGCAAACTTTTATATAGCGTTCAGGATAGCGGCTTAGTTGCTCGCTAAAATACTTGAGCGTAAAAGCTTTATCTAGGAGATCCACTCCCAGTTCATTTAACTTGGCCTGGGCCTTCTTTTCATCATACAAATACATATGGCCAAAGCGCCGTGGGTCTACGTAGGCCAGATATCCATGGTCTCCCTGAAATTGCAGGTGAGTGTGCTTCTCGGTGATTTTTGTTTTAGAAATCAGCCAGGCTCCCGTCATGCCTAAGTGGGAGAGTAGATGCCTGCCATCGTTTAAAATAAAATCCAGCATCTTACCTCTACGAGATACCTTTAAGATCACCTTGCCTTTTAGCTTGTCCAGTTTGGTGTGGACAATAGAACCACTCACTGCACTTTTACTAATACCAGTGATAGTAAAAGGCATGACCTTGCTTAGCTGATCTTGAATGGTTTTTACTTCGGGTAGTTCTGGCATGGTATAACTATCTAATATTATTGATGTTTTGTAAAGGTGTTAAGACTTTGCTTAACTCTGGCATATA
>JBFEUX010000212.1:0-4862 GCA_041547255.1 Bacteriovoracaceae bacterium | reverse complement strand
TTTTTAAGCATATAATGGTGGGTACATTCTCTGATATTTACGGCCTGTAAATTGAATTTGATATCACCATCTTTGAAGATTTTAAGGTATTCTTTCATCCTTTTAGTTATTTTCTGTGGTTTGATCCATCCTTGAACTGAGGCATAGTAAGCTGCACCTCCTATACCTGTTGCAATTAGTAATGGTCTTGCCAAAGGCACACCTGCTATTTCCAGTCCAACACCTGTAACTGCAAAAAGTGAAAGCAATGTACTTCGAGACCTTGACCAGTTTTCAATTTTAATAAGTTCTTTGTGGGAGCCATTGTGTACGTGATAATCTTTGTATGGGCCCTTTTCTGCAAGAACTTTGTCAATTTCGATTAATAGTTCCTGTGGCCTATCCACTATGACTTTATTGTTGAGTATATCAGCTTTGAGTTCTTCCATCATTTGATACTTTCTTACCTGGATCGCTATATCGCCAAAGCCTTGCGCAAGTACTCCCATGGTAGCTCCACTAAGAATGTCTCCTGTTAAGGTAACAAGACTTCCCACTTCTGAAACTCCTGCTATGGCCTGAGGTAATTTAATGGTCAAAGCGGTAAAGGCAATTTCGGTGACCCACCATTTTAAATATTCTTCAGCTTTTCTCATGCGTATTAAAATCTTGTTAAATTTTTTTTGAGAATCTGTGACTTCCTCTAGTGCGTTTTCTTGAGCTTTTTGTGTAAAGAGCTGAGGATTTTGTTTATATAGAGTAGGATATTCCTTTTTAAAATAATCTTTATTTTTATGTAGAGAGTCTGTAAGATTAACGACATTGACTCCTAATGACTTTCTCAGGTTACGTGTAAAAAAATTATCAGACTCCATTAGCCACGTTGACCAACGGCCATTGGTCATAAAGGCACCATAATAATTACTGTAATAAGTTAAAGCGGCAGAGCTTATGCCTGGCCAAAAAGCGGTTGCAATTGCCAGATGCGGAGAAACTCCATGCATGAAATAGAGTGCCGCAACACTACCAGCAGTCACAGAACTAAAACGAATGAGTGTCCATGTATTTTTACCATTAAAAAAACTTTTTAAACTTCTCTTCCTATTACTTGATGGATTACGAGAAGTAGTTTCGTTATAAAGAAAACTAGGGACTTCATCATAGTGAACCGTATTTGATTTTTCACCTAGTCTTGCTAAAAAATGTTGAAAATCTCGAGAGTTTTTTAAAGCATTATGCTCCTTACTTACACCAATAATTTCTGGTTGAAAATTTGGATTGAGCTGTTTCTCATTTGCTAAAAGTTCTTTGATATAGTCTAAGCGTCTAAGTGATTCTTCGGAACCATCGTATTCACCAAAAAACATTTCCATCGAGATGGCGCGCTTAGGGTCCATTTTTTCTTCAAATTGGGGAACAATATGAATATAACCAATATCGTTATAGTTATCCGCCGCTTTATTAGTGAGTTTTGCCAGATTCATATACTGTGAACGCTCAGCTTGAACAGGTGAATGGGCCAATAGCACCAGATAAGGCAGTAAAATTAAATATTTAAGCATACGAACTCCTGCATTGCTTTTCGGTTAATGGTAGGGGTTCTTTATGTAAAATTGGAGATAAACGTTTAATTTTTAATATGTTTGGACTATAAATGAGTTATGCAACTATCCGAGTATTGTAGACAGATATTATTGGGCCCTGAAATTGAGGATAAATTATTAGAAATCAAGGACTTTGAATTCGCGCAAATGGATTTAAGTTTTGAATTACCTAAGTTACCAGCTCGAAGCGAGAGGATAAAGATTTCAGATAAAAATGTGAAGTTTCCAAAGGGAAACTTCCACGAAAGAGATAAACTGGCCCGGGCCTTACATAGCTTTGCTAATCATGAGTTACTTGCCATTGAGATGATGACCAGTGCACTTTTGTTATATCCTCATGATACAGATGAACTAAAGAAGTTTAAACGAGGTGTGATTGCATCTTTAAAGGATGAGCAAAAACACTTTAAGCTCTATGTTGAGCGTTTAAATGAGTTAGGCTACGAATTTGGCGATTTTGCTTTAAATGATTTTTTCTGGAATCAAATGAGTAAGTTGAAAACACCCTCTCAGTACTTGGCCGTGATGTCACTTACTTTTGAAGCCGCCAACTTGGATTTTGCGCACTTTTATCAGCATTTATTTAAGGAACTAGGTGATGATAAAACGGCGGATATTTTAAAGATTGTATTGGACGATGAAATTAGTCATGTGGCATTAGGGGTTACCTATCTGAATAAATGGAAGCAAGATAAGAGATTGTGGGATTATTATAATGAAAGCCTGCCTTTTCCGCTTACTCCCGCTCGGGCCAAAGGAAAACATTTTATTGAGCACGTACGTGCCAAGGCCAAGATGGACTCACTCTTTATTGAAAAAATGAAAAATTATGATGATCATTTTGCTATTACTAAGAGGAAAGAGTGGAAGCAGTAGCTTATTTATTTAATAGTGATTTTGAAACTCAGCTCTTTAGTAATAAAGAGATTAAATTAGAATCAAACAAGGTAACCCAGGAATTCGAATATTTTATTCATCTTTTGAACCCTGGAGAAAAAATCTATACGACAAGAAGTTATTCTTCTGCTTATCAAAATTTTCTTAATACATTTACGGGAAAGGATTTATCCACTGTTCATAAAACGGAAAAAATTATTCCGTGGTGCCAAAGTTTTAATCAAATTGAACTTCTTAAGAAATTTCAAAACAAAGTTTGTACGATTAAATTTTTATTAGAGACAGGGTTCTCCCAAGAAGAAATTAGCTTTGTTAATAAAAATAATCTGACAGAGTTAAAAGCGAACTATTTATATAAATATCCTAAAGCCTTTAGTGGTATGGGACATTTTGTTTATGCAAAAGATCAAAAAAAAATCGAAAATCTTCTCACTCAAGGAGAGGTGTTAATTCAAGAGAAATTGCATCAGCGAACCATGGATTTTTCTACGCTAGTTGAGGGAGGTAAGCTTCTTTGTCAGTATGAGAATTTGGTTGATGATCACTTTCAATATAAAGGGACAATTATTCGTTCAGATTTCCAGCTGCCAGAGAAAATTAAAACTGATTTTGGGTTTTGGCTAGAGAAGATACTTATTTATACGCAGAAGTATAAAGGTATTATGTCTATAGATTCCTATCTCTATGATGATGGGGCAGGAGAAAAACTATTTCCAGTTTGTGAACTTAACGTACGTAAAACGATGGGATATGTTGCATTCAAATTAAAAGAAAAATATTTTAATGATATGCCTATAATGAAAATGCTCTTAGTAAACAAGAAAGAAACCCGTTATTCCTATCAAGAAATTAAGAACAGATTCCAGGACAACGTCTTTTTATTGTCTCCCACTGAGAATCGCTTTCATGTTTATTGCTTATTAGGGAATTCAGACCAGGCAATCAAAGAATTAGAGTTAAGTTTATTTACGTGAGTCTTTTAGGGTATCTAAAATGATTTTGCCCGCCTCTTCAATATTTTGTCCATAAGAAATTATTGCACCTTCATGCTCTTCTAGGGCAAAAATGCCTTGTTTTTTATTGGTCGCATATTGTTTACATGCCTCGGCCAATTCTTTACTCCCACTTTGTAAGCCTTTGCCAACTTTATCGTAATTATTTGTAAGCATGAACTCCCAAAGCATTTTATGGTGGACGTAAAAAACAGCATTGATGGCATGGCCTGAGGAAAAAATAGCACAATGATTAATGGAATCACCAGAGGGAGCTGTTGGTCCATTGGCCTCAACAGTAAGTTTATTTAAATCGCACTTAATCACTTTAGTATAGTTGCGACCTCCCAAGTGAGACATACTCCCAGTTTGATAGCCAGTAATGACAAAACTATCTTGTCCCGCTTGTAGTCTGCGGGATAAACTACCATAACCGAGCCCAGAACTTTGGTATTCGCCTACTAAATTCATTTTGTAAAAAATAGCGCGCCATTTTTCTAGCTCAATATAGAGTTTCTCTTCTAGCTCTGGGCTTGGCTTTAAATTGAATTTTAATTTGCCTCCATTTGGAGTGGCCATGGATGCCATATTTAACCCTTAAAACTAATTTCAAAAAAACAAAAACCTGTTTATAATATTATAGATACTAAGTTTTCACTAAACAAGCGAATATAATAGGAGCTAAGTCATAGGAAATTCAGACGATACAGATGATTTAGAAAATAGTCTTAATGAGCGAGAGGATGATCTTCAAATAGAAGAGTATGACTCGACATCTACCATCATACTTGATGATGACGATTTAGATAAAGATGACGAAGAATATGACTATGATGATGAAATCGAAGAGATCGAAGAGTACGAGGAAGATGAGGAAGAGGGAGAGGAAGAAAATACTACGGCCAAAATATTTGATCTTGATGAATTAAAAAATAAAGTTTTAGGCTTGTTTCAAGGCTTAGGAAAGAAGAATTCCCCAGACGAAGAAGATTTTGAAGATAATGATGAGTTTGAAGATGAAGGAACTCGTAAAAATACTGTAACTGTACTTTTGCAGGATAAACTACCTTTTTTGGCAGGCATATTAGATAAAGCAAAAGGTTCTAAGGCTTCAATGACTGAAGAATTGGAAGATGAAGAGAAGGGGGGAGGCCCGAAAAAATCTTTTAAGCTCACCCCGATTCATATCCTAGTGCTCGTGGGGCTTCTATTTGTTTTGTTGTATCCAGATGAAGAACCTGAAGCGCCTAAGCCACCGGTCAAGACTACTCCGGAAAAAACGCCAGCTCCTGAAGTAGCACCAACTCCGGAAGAGACACCAGCTCCGGAAGAAACGCCAGCTCCTGAAGCAGCACCAACTCCGGAAGAAACGCCAGCTCCTGAAGCAGCA
>JBFEUX010000249.1:0-3952 GCA_041547255.1 Bacteriovoracaceae bacterium | reverse complement strand
TTACATTATTAACACTTATTTTGTTATCGATATCCTTAATTTGGGCCGCAATCTTAGTTATTTCATTAGACTGATTAACTAATTTATCACGAAGAATTTTAACACTTTTTGTATTTGCAAAAAGAGATTGAGAATTAATAAATAATAAAAAGATTAGTAGATGTCTCATATCCTAATATACTGCTTTTTTCCACTCATGATGGCCATCGGTACCAAGAGAACAAACATTATTCCCACAGTTAGAATTGTTAAAACTTCAAACTTATTATGAAAACCTATATTCAAGGCTAAAATGGGAAGCAGTAAGCTAATAAATCCTGTGGCAAGAATTTTTACAGCAGTATGCCTACGTCTTTGAAACTTCTCTATGATATATGAAGTTCTATTCACAGACTTTAAAAGTAGCGCCATGCTAATTAACCATAAACTACCAAAAATAAAATAAATATATTGATCCACTTTATTTAATAACAAAATTGCAGGGTGATCTTTTTTCACTTGAATACCTTTAGGCTTTTTTACATTACCTAAAGTAATTGATGACTCTCCCACTAAACGCACTAAATACTCACGAATTAATTTTTGGCTTTTAGCTCTTAAACCAGTGTCCAGGCTAACTTTAATTTTCTGATGATGGGTCGATGTGATCCCTTTGAGTATATCCTTACCAAATGTCTGCGTTAGATTTTCAATTTCTCTCTTAAATGATGAGAATCCTCCCAGTGCGACAGAAGCGACACCCGGTAGTTTTTTCATTCGACGAGCAATAGAGTCCAAATTGCTATTATTTCTTACCAATGCATTAAAATAAGGAAGCGCAGCACCCTGCTGATCAAGGCTTAAATCTCTTTTAAACTGTGTTCTCTGATGAGATAAAGTCAAAAGAGCTGCTGTTGAAACCGTAAAGATTACGGCCAGCATTGTATTTTCTCTAAAAATTTTAAAAAACTCTTTTAAATAAAACATGCATGACCCGAATATATAAGTTTACCATTCTCCAAATGTATAATTTTTCCTGGAAACTGTTTTACCAGATCTCTATTATGTGAGGCCCAAATAACAGTTAATTTTCTTTTTAAATTATAAAAATTAAGAACATCAAACAATTTAATTGAACTTTCTTTATCCAATGCAGCTGTCGGCTCATCAGCAATCAAAACATTAGGCCTGGCCATTAAAGCCCTTACCATGGCCACTCTTTGCTTAAGACCGCCATTGGCCTTGCCTACTTTTAAATGCAATTTATCTTGAAAGCCTAGCACTTTAACCAGCTCCATCATATCTGCATGAAATTCATTTCTATTTTTATAAATTTTTGGATCATAGGCGAACCAAATATTTTCTTCGCACGTTCTCTCTTCAAATAATTTTAAATCTTGAAATACTTGCGAAACAAAGTGTTGACCATTTCCGGCCCCCATAATTTTACCCTTACAAGGATCCAAATCTCCCGCCATAACATTGAGTAAAGTTGTTTTTCCTGCACCACTCTTTCCCGTCACAAAAAGAATTTCACCTGGTTCGACACTGAAAGTAATGTTCTGTAGCGCTTTGCATTTACCAAAATTAACACTCACGTCATCTAAATAGTAGATGAACTGATCTCTAATGTTATGCGATTTAGTTTGATTTCTTAGAAATACTTCCTTCATTAGACCTTCTTATGTCAAAACCATCATAAAAATGGGCAGATCCATCTGCCTACTTATTTTAACGCAGATTGAAGGACAAAGTAAAGAGGTGCAAAACAACTGGTGTCAAAGAAAACCAGAGCAAACAGGTCGTCTTTTATCTCTACATGCTTAGCCAATTACGTTTTCTTGCTCCAATAACTGATAAGCGGACTCAGAACAATAAACATTAGGAATAAAATTATAGGAATTTTGAATTTGCGAGATAATGGAGTTTTCAACATCAACCAATAACTGAACATCTCCATTGTCAGTTAAGATTTTCGTAGGATCACGTTCTAATAAAATATTTTGATGGGCCTGGTCTTTGATAATTCTCTTTTTAGACTTGGTGAATACAATATTTTTTTCTGGAATATCAACGACGATCCAGTCTCCCTTACCACCTTTTTTCTTTAACACCGCCTCTATTTCTTTCACTTTTTCGAATGCCTTTTTACGGTATTTTTCATGATATTTAGGGTCGTCCTGATTCAAGATTCTTTGGCGAAAAGCCTCATCTCTAATGGTACGAGGAGATTTTTCAAACAATAAGCACTCTACAATTTCCTTCATTCGTACATCTTTATCAAAGACGCCTTCAGTGAACGAGCGATGCAATAAAGTCATAAAATATTGGTCATTAAATGCATAAAAACCATAAGGGTCATTCTTTATCATATCCAATAATTGAGAATAAGAATGAATCATTCCTTTCTCTAATAAATAATAAGTGACTTCTTCTGCCAGCGCATCATACTTAGCACCACGAGCAGACCTTACTACCTGAGAATACCAGGCAAATCTGGCATTTAAAAAGTCTTCCACACAATGAAGAGCATTATGCTTTATGGCCAACACTTCCTTTTCGGTGACATCGACTGTGCAGAAATGATGAAGAAGATAATCTCTATCGTAGGTACCATAGTTTAGCCCCGTATAATGAGCATCCCGCAATAGATAGTCCATGCGATCACAATCAACTTCTGAGTGTAAAATCTGGTTCGCCAGGATATCCGGCGCAATACCTTTCACTAAATCAGAAATAGTCTGGGGCTCAATACCATATTTTTTAAGCGCATAGGTAATCCCACCCTCATAGTCTGTATTCTTAATAATATAAGAACCCAAATGTTCATGGTCATCTGGATGACCCTTCGAATTTTTCTGATTTGTGGTTTCAGCAAAGTTAATATAGGCCATCTCTGTGGTATGAGAAAAACAAAAAGTTCCCAAATCATGTAGTAAAGCAGCTAGACGTAAACTTTGATGCCTGATTTTTTCTTTGGACAAACATTTAGCATCTGCTAATTCTTCATCAGAGACGGTCTTACCTATTGACTCAAAAATTTTATGGGCATTAAACATAACTCCAATGGAATGTCCAAAACGAGAATGCTCAGCTCCAGGGAAAGTATAAAAAGAAAAACCAATCTGTTTGATCCAACGCAGTCGTTGATAGAAAGGTGTATGTATGATCTCCCACTCAAGCGGGGTTATGGTGATAAATCCATAAAGTGGGTCAAATATAATTTTTTTCTTACTTTTAGCTTCCATGCTCAAAAAAAATAAGCTCCTATCTAATTAGGAGCTTATTCTATATATTCCTTTGCTATTGAATTGATTTCTTACGTCCTCTTTTCTTTTGAGGTGTAATTTGTTTTAAAACAACTTCAACTAGTCGCTTTGCCTCAGATCTCAAACCGTTATCATTGATAAATCTATAAAAATTTTCAACTTCACTCGTGTTTTTAAAGTTCTTAATCGTTGTTCCAGCGCTTGCTGTGTCTTTCTCTGTTGTTTGCGTCATATAATTCTCCCAGCGGATATTTTACTTTTTCGTATTCAAATCTACAACTTAAATTCGCAGCCTATTATTCCGTTTTTGAGTGAACGAGACCATAACTGTGCAACTTGTTGTATAGCGTTTTTACTGTGATTCCAAGCATTTTAGCTGCACGTGTCTTATTTCCACCTAAGTGATCTAAGGTTTTGCAAATATGCATTTTTTCTAAGTCGTGAAGTGTCATTTCTACAAATTCTTCTACAACTTCAACAGGGGCCTCAACTTCTGACTCTAGTTCTGGTAAGTGAGACTCATCAATAAACTGTTCACTTACTAAAATGCTAGTTCTCTCCATTAGGTTTCTTAATTCATGGATATTTCCTGGCCAGTTATAATTGGCAAGTTTTTCAATGGCCTTGGAAGTAATGATTTTATTGTTTTCAGTTCTGCTTCCATTAATAAACTTTTCAGAAAGAATTTTAATATCCTCTTTTCT
>JBFEUX010000269.1:0-3553 GCA_041547255.1 Bacteriovoracaceae bacterium | reverse complement strand
AATTATCAAAATGATCTGTATCCGCTTTGCCAGAGAAAGGATCTTCTCCAAAAGCATCGGTGGAGGATTTTCCACCCAGCGGATCTTTACCGTATTCATCTGTGGATGATTTTCCACTCAGCGGATCTTTACCGTATTCATCAGTTGAACTTTTTCCTGAATAAGGGCCATCTGCCGCTGCTTTATCTTTTTTGCCGCGATTATTTTTATTTCCAAAATTATCAAAATGGTCTGTATCCGCTTTGCCAGAGAAAGGATCTTCTCCGAAAGCATCGGTGGAGGATTTTCCACCCAGCGGATCTTTTCCATATTCATCCGTCCCAGCTTTACCCGCCAGAGGCTTGTCACCAAAGTGATCGGCGCCGCCCTTGGTTTTGCCAGAGAGAGGATCTTTACCATATTCATCAGTTGAAGTTTTTCCTGAATAAGGGCCATCTGCCGCTGCTTTATCTTTTTTGCCACGATTATTTTTATTTCCAAAATTATCAAAATGATCTGTATCCGCTTTGCCAGAGAAAGGATCTTCTCCAAAAGCATCAGTGGAAGATTTTCCACTTAGTGGATCCTTACCATATTCATCTGTCCCAGCTTTACCCGCCAGCGGGTTGTCACCAAAATGATCAACACCGCCCTTAGTTTTACCGGAGAGAGGATCTTTACCGTATTCATCTGTTGAACTTTTACCAGTAATTGGATTACCCAGTTCATCTACCGCACCATTTTTATGCCGACCACTCAGATTTGCGCCGTCTTTCTCTTTCTTTTTTATATCGCCTGAAAGTGTGCCATTTTGATGGTCAGTCTTTGTCTCACCTTCAAGGCTCTCTTTTCCTGCTTCTTCAGTAGCATCGCCCTCAATATTATATTTTGTATCACAGGTTTCGAGAATCATTTGTTCTCTTCCCAATGCATACTTGGAATTTTCAGCAATCAATACCTGGCCGTTTTCAAACTTAAAACGTGAGTAAATAGTGCCATCAGCAGCATAAAAATATAAATGTGGAAGATCAGAAGAAAAAATCCAGCGATTAATCTTCCAGTCAAATTCTGGCTTGGACCCTGAAAAATACCAGGTTCCCTCATCCATAATATACTCAGTATTACTGGGGTCTTTCAAAACATACTTCCAGGTAGGTGTGCGATCACCTGCTTGTGGGGGAAGCTCTACCCATGATCCGATAAAACTAGATGGGCCCATAAGACGAATCAGATAACGTCTCAGAATTTTTTTATAGTCGGTTTTATTTTTTACAATCCAAAAATCACTTTGCAAATCAAGAGCAGCACAATTTACAAATTCGTCATTCACCTTCTCATTATTCTTTTTATTCTTCTTCTCAGCTTGACGTTTTTCTTTAAGCAGTTGTTCCTTTTCCATGCGGTCCATTTGGGCCAGAATAGGCTTAGACCAAAAATCTAATTTAAAGCTCAGAGTTTTAGCCTTGGTATTAGGATTCAAAATATCCTTTACCCCATATTTTTGTAGTACTTGCTCGATCTTGTCACTTCTAATGGAAGTAATACCTGCTGGTTTGATCAAACCTTTTTTAATCAATTTTTTATTGTATTTAAGAACAGAGACTGCAGCTTGCATGTCTTGTTTATTTTCTATAAGAAAAAAGAAAATACCATTTTGAGTAGCTGCTAAAAACTGGTTGGCTTCATTCGGATCACTAATTGATTCTATCTCAAACTTATTACTATTTTTATAGTAACTAGCAAGATCTTCAACTAATGCTGAATTTGCACCAAAGTTAAAAAATATAAGATTCACACTATGAGACATACGCCAATAAATCCATCCTATAAAAAAATAAAACCCTTTATATAATCGGAATTTACATCGATTTTAATTAGCAAATTGTTAATTTTATTACTATTTACCTGAGTAATAGGCTCATAAAGAAAGTTTCGTTTTGCTACTCGAAAAATATTAATAATTTCTTTGCTTTAGACGAGAAGAGAGTATGGATGAAAACGAAATAGAAGACATTAACAATCGGTTAATTAGTATCTTTGCAACTAATGACAAAGAGAAAATTAAGGAAGCGCTCGAGGAATATCCGCAAGCCTTTATTATTGATGTGCTCAATGAGAAAGAAAATATTGAAATTATCGACTTCTTAAAATTGCTCGACCCGGAAGACTCGGGCCGAATCTTCAGTATGTTTTCTACAGATAAACAATACGAGCTTTTTAAGATTTGTAATAAAAGATTTTTTTCAGAAATTTTTACCAATATGTACTCTGACGTTCGAGCTGATTTATTTCAAGAATTTGAAAAAGAAGAACAAATTGAAATTCTTCCCTACTTAAATAAAAAAACCAGAGAAGACGTTATTGTTCTGAGTGCATATGAAAAAGAAACTGCTGGTGGGATCATGAATACTGATTTTGCCACCATCATGATCAACATGACATGCCAGCAGGCCATAGCAAAAATTCGCCAGGATGCTCCCTCACAAAAAATGATCTACTACGTCTATGTGGTAAACGATGATATGGAAATGCTTGGGATCATTACCATCAAAGATCTTATTATGGCCGACCCTAAAGATATCGTGCGCGAACTTTATAATGATAACTTTGTCTATGTTGACGTTAATGATGATAGAGAGCACGTGGCCAAAATGATTGAAAAGCATGACCTGGTAGCCATTCCCGTACTTAACTCCCTCAACCAATTAGTGGGTATTGTTTCCCACGAAGAGGCCATTGATGTTATCCGTGCTGAGCAGACAGAAGATATGGAAAAATTCATGGGGATTGTTTCCACCGAAGACGAGTTTACCTACTTAGAAACATCTTCCATTCAACACTTTAAAAAACGAGTGGTTTGGCTGGTTTCACTGGCCGCAGTCGGACTTATTTCAGGTGTGATCATTCACCATTATCAAACAATTTTAGAGCAACTTATTATCTTAGCTCTTTATATGCCTATGATGACGGCCACTGGAGGTAATACCGGAAGTCAGGCGGCCACAGTTGTTATTCGTGCCATGGCATTAGATCAAGCTACTGAAAAAAATTGGCTGCAAATTTTATTTAAAGAAGCAAAAATTTCTTTTATGTTATCTCTGTGTGTTGGCGGGCTGGTATTTATAAAGATTGCCTTTCTCTCTTCTCAGTCACTACTTCCAACCAATATGAGTTTTCAAATGATTGGCTTTATTATTGCTTTGGCCATTGCAGCGCAAGTAATGACTTCAGCAATTGTGGGTGCAGGACTTCCTTTATTAGTTAGAAAATTAGGTGGAGATCCAGCTGTAGCCGCCAGCCCCGCCATTACCACAACCGTGGATATCACTGGTCTTCTGATTTATTTTAGTATAGCATCATACACATTAAATTTATAATAAATGAGGTTTAATGAAAGCTGTTATCATGTGTGGAGGGTCGGGTACCCGCTTATGGCCTATCAGCCGTAAAAGTTCTCCCAAACAATTTGTTCCCCTTTTTGATGACAAATCTCTTTTCCAACTAACCATTGAAAGAAATGCCAAGCTAGCTGATGAGTTTATTGTGGTCGTAAACGAGGCTCAACTCGCTCTTT
>JBFEUX010000377.1:0-1746 GCA_041547255.1 Bacteriovoracaceae bacterium | reverse complement strand
TCTGACATTTCTTAAACAAATAGGTATTACTGAGCATTTATCTATGAACCGCACTAATGGTCTGGCCAGTATGTTGAAGCAGATTCAGATGTATGCTGTGGCCTATAAGACTTTAGCTGATAAAGGCATTATGGATTTGCCATAGGGTTGGCCATTTTCTAAACTATTCTTATGCATTTTGTCTTAATTAGATTTTCCTCCTTAGGAGATATTATTCTACAAACTCCTTTGTTGAGTTATCTAAAATATCATTTTCCTAGTTGTAAAATAAGTTTTGTGACATTAAATGAATATAAAAGCTTACTGCTTGATCACCCCTATGTTGATGAGGTGATTACTCATAGTAGACAAAGAGGTTTAGAAGATATTAAAAGTCTAAGGGCCTTGGCAAAAAATCAGCTGGAAGCAGCTGGGGTGGATGTTATTATTGATCTTCACAATACTATGCGTGGAAAGATATTGCGTTTCTTTGCTGCTAGTATTCCCAGCTTGGTTGTGGATAAAAGGCCATGGCCACGTAAGTTATTGGTATGGCTTAAAATTGATTTATTGAAAAGACAAGAATCCCATCACTCCCGCATGATAAATGATTTTGCCTTTATTTTTGGCAAGAAGTTTGATCGCTCAGAATTGGAACAATTTAATCGAGAGCAAACGGGACTAGCAGAGCTAGGCTTAACTACCGTCCCGGCCAGTTTTACAAAAGTTCCTAAAAAAATAGCAGGTGATTATATTGTGATCAGTCCTGTAGCCTCTTTTGCGCCAAAGCGCTGGCCTATGTCTAGAGTTCGCGAGCTTATACAGAAAATTTTAATGGATAAGGATCTAGTTAACTATTCTGTGGTTATTGTGGCAGGCCCTGGTGATACATATATTGAAGAAATTTTTGAAGCTGAAGATTTTGGCGAGCGTGTGATTAACTTGCAGGGAAAAACCAGTATCACTGAATCTAGCGAAATCATTGCTGGCTCAAAATTATGCCTCACCAACGATACCGGTTCGGCCCACATGGCAGAAGCTTTTGGAGTTAAATCATTAGTTATTTTTGGACCGACCTCAGAGAGTTTTGGTTTTCGCCCCCACTTAGAAGGATCAATGGCCCTTTCAACTGATGTGTGGTGCAGGCCATGTTCTACCACAGGCAAGGCAAAATGTTGGCGTAAACAACAGTATTGTATGCTCAATTTGGAGGCAGATATGGTGTATCAGAAATTAAAGTCTATGTTGGATATAGAGGTTTAAAGCATGTACGGTTTTTATCTTATCATTCGTGTCATTTTTCATCCCTTGCTACGCTTTGTATTGCCTGTCTTTTCGCAAAAATTGAAGGATAGAATCGAATTTGAACATTTAAATCGTTTGGAGTCGCCACATTTCCATCAGGCAAAATATGCTTTTGAAGTGAGCTCGGAAGGAGAGTTAGAACAAGTGAAAATGGTAATCCTTTCACTGTTAGAGCAAGAGGAGACGGTGGAACTTATTTATTGTTCTGATAGTGTTGAACATAGAATAAAAGAGCTTAGAAAACAATATCCTTATCAGCTCAGAACTTTTCGATTGCCGTTAGTTACTTTTCACCCTTTTAATAAATTCAATAATGTTTATAACTGGATGACAGCCTCTACCTTGGTGATGTGTCGCTATGACTTTTTTCCAGAGTTGATTGCCTATGGAAGAAAGAAACAGGTGCATTTTGTTCTGCTGTCAGCGGCCATAAGTAATTGGGAGAAAAAGTCTTTCCTGGCT
>JBFEUX010000033.1:0-19587 GCA_041547255.1 Bacteriovoracaceae bacterium | reverse complement strand
TGTTGTTAATCCACCACAAAAACCAATAAGCGTTGGATAGAGAAAAACACTTTGTGATTTTTCTTTTAGAAAGGCAAGGACCATTCCAGCAACAAAGCAACCAATGATATTTGCTATCAGGGTTTGCAAGGGAAAATTGATTTCTACTTTTGTAAAAAGAAAGTCAATTGCATATCGAAGATATACTCCTAGTGCACCAAGCACCCCAATTAGCAAAATATTCATTAGTTTAGTGTTGGGCCATGAACATAGAGACGAAAGATTTTATCTTTACTTCTTCTAATAGAGAAGTTTCCTTCTATTCTTTGATCGATTAGAAAATTGTAAAAATCTGGTTCAGTGTCAGCAATTTCAAGAACAGATTTTCCTTCATGTTCTCCAAAGTCAATGACAACTAGATCTTCAGCGATGATTCCAGTTAGTGGGCTTACTTCTTGTTGTAAGGCCATGTATTCCCTCCTTAGAATAAATAGCAATTATATTAAGCATTCCGTTGCTCAATATAATTTTTAAATAAAATTAACCATTTGGAAAGAGAAAAAATTAACGGCTTGAGAAATTTTTTAAAAATATAACTAATGCTTTATATTCCTGAGGGTACTCATCCGATATGACTTTTTTTAATAACTCTAAAGCCTTGAAGGAACTAATAGGAGTTCGGTATGGTCTATGGGTCGTCATCGCAATAAGAATATCAATTGCACTTATTAGTGTTGACTCAATTCCTGTTAGGTAGGTGTCGTCGTCAGGTATTTCTTGATGACTAATGAGGGACTGAATTTTATAATTTAAAAAATGGTGGTTTTTAATAATATTTAATTGGCCCTCACTGAAAGGAACTCTTCCTTGTAAAATAAGCATTGAATTTTCAGCATGCTTGGAAAATAATTTCTGATCGAATTCATCTAGATTAGCTATTTCAAACTTTTCCCTTGGAATAAAGCTCATCCCAATATCTTTAAAGTAACTAGTTAAAAAGAGATTTTCCATTTCTTTCTCACTAAATAATCTTAGATATTGCAAAAAACTTAAAAGCATTACTGAGGAGAGTAGTGGTTGAGTGAATGTATAATGATAGTTTGAGTTACTAATACTACGAAAAACTGACCTGTGTATATCTTTATTGTTAAGTAATAAAGTACTGAAGTTTCGAGAACTTTGAAATTGGTTTACCAGAATATCGTCATTAAACGGATCTTTGTAAAGATTACTCATTTGCATTGAGAGAAGATTTGTGTGTTTTATAGCATTTTTCTTTATATTCCCTATAGATAAAGAACGGGTGATTTTGGTCAATTCATCTTTTAGCCGGTTGTTTATTTCTTCTATGTCATCTTCATAAACAAAAATTTCAGAGCTTTTAGTTTGAGCGTATTCGCTGATAAAAGTGGGGGTTATTCCCTCATTGGCCATTAAGACAATGTTAAAGCTCCCATCATGATAGTGATAAGCTGGATGCCCCAGAGTTTCCATAATAAAGAGCTGGCCAACAAAAATTGGTTTTAGTTTTAAGCTAAGACGGCTCTTCTGGACCGGGTTAGGAGATTCGTATTCCATACCCTCTATTATACTATAGATTTAGTTTTAAGATAGGGCGGTCAGATGGTAATTAATGAATTCTGAGTACTTAACTCCGTAATTTTCCATCATCATTGGAAACATGGAGATTTCCGTATGGCCGGGGAAAGTATTCGGCTCATTCAAGTAAATATCACCTTCATCGGTCAGGAAGAAATCAATTCTGGCGAGGTGGCGAAGTTTTAAACAATTAATGGCCTTGAGTGCTTCGTCCTTAATAAACTGGATATTTTCTGAAGAGATATCTTGCGCCTCAACCACTGTTTTGGTCTGACTATTTTTAGAGTATTTCTCTTCGTAACTGTAAAAGTCTGAAGGACAAATAATCTCACCTGGTTTCGTGACATGCCACTTACCATTGTACTCAAAAACAGCAACTTCAAGTTCTCGCCCTGTTAATCCTTTCTCAATGATAACAAAGGGTGAGTAATTAAAAGCATCTGCAATTGCTGTTTTAAGTTCAGCTTCGTTAGTGACACGATAACAGCCTACCGAGCTACCTTGATTCGTGGCCTTAACATAGACAGTTTTGTGCTCTTTTAAAAATGCAAGCGCTGGCTTGTGATCATCTCTATTTTGTACCTGGATGAAAGGAGTTGTTTTTACTCCTGCGAGGTCTAAAGTTAATTTTGTTAACAGTTTATTAAAGCAAATAATACTTGTTTCTGAATTGCAGCCAAGATAGGGAAGATTTATTAAATCTAAAAATGCTTGAATCTCTCCTGTTTCACCTGGATAACCATGGAAGCAAGGAATGACCATGTCGATATTTTCTTCACCCTTATTTGTTTTAAGCGTTTTGTGAAAGGTTAACTCACAAGGAGCGTTTTGAAAGTTCCAGTTAAAAGCCTTATCTATCTCAACGGATAAAAGATTAAAGCGGCTTTGGTCTATTTGACTTTCAATAAACTTGGCTGAGACAAGTGAAATATCATGCTCAGTACTACCACCACCTTTCATTAACAAGACATTTTTCATCTAAATCTCTCTTAGCTTGCTAGGTACTTTTTGAGCATTTAATTCATTGGCCATACTAATTAATTCTGTGAGTTTTATGGTGTTCGTATCGTGTGAGCCGTAAGCTCTTATCGCAACTGACTCAGATTCAATCTCTTTATCACCTAAAACAAGCATATAAGGAATTTTAGCTTTTTGAATCGTACGAGTTTTTTTCCCTAAAGTTTCATTTGATGAATCAATCCGAACTCGAATGTGATTATCTTTAAGTGTTTGATAAACTTTTTGGGCATAATCCAGGTGATGTTCATTATTAACTGGAACAATAACAATTTGCTCAGGAGCAAGCCAAAAAGGAAATACACCAGCACAGTGTTCAAGGTAAACTCCAAAAAAACGTTCTAGAGATCCTAATAGTGCCCGGTGAATAACAACAGGTCTTTCTTCATTACCTTCTTTACTTTTAAATTTCAGGTCGAATCTTTCAGGTAATTGAAAATCAAGTTGCACGGTACCTAATTGGAAATATCTTCCAATTGCATCAGAGATTTGCACATCGATCTTTGGTCCGTAAAAGGCGCCATCTCCTTCATTTATTTGATAATCATATTTTGATGCATCTAGTGCTGCTTTTAATGCTGCCTCTGCTTGGTCCCAAGTGGCATCATCTCCGACTTTCTTCTCTGGACGAGTTGACAGGCCAATTTTGATATTTTTAAAACCAAAATGCTCGTAACAAATATCAAACATATGAAGTAGTTTTGTTATTTCACCTTGTATTTCATTTTTATCAATAAACACATGTGCATCGTCTTGGCAGAAAGTTCTTACTCGGGTTAATCCTGCTAAGGTACCACTTCTTTCATTACGGTGAAGTCTTCCGAAATCGGCAAACCTCATTGGTAGATCACGATATGAATATTGTTTATGTTTAAACATCAACATGTGACATGGACAGTTCATGGGTTTGATGGCCATTTCTCGGTGATCATCTTCGGTAAAAAACATATCTTCAGCGTAATTATCATAGTGCCCGGATGTCTTCCATAAATTTACATCCAGAACTTGTGGAGTAATGACTTCCTTATAATCGAATCTTTCGTAAATATTACGCATAAAGTTTACGAGTTCATTGTAAACGATCGTTCCTTTAGGTTCGAAGAAAGGAGAACCAGGAGCGGCAGGATCAAACAGAAAAAGGTCTAATTCTTTACCTAGTTTTCTGTGATCGCGTTTTTTTGCTTCTTGTAGAAATTGTAAATGAGCTTTTAACTCATCTTTATTTTCAAAACAGGCAGCATAAATACGTTGTAGCATTGGTCGTTTTTCATCGCCTCGCCAATAAGCACCTGCTGTGTGTAGAAGTTTAAAGTTAAAGTTAAGATCTTTAGTCGTTTCCACATGGGGACCACGACAAAGGTCAATAAAGCTATCACCTTGAGTGTAATAAGAGATAACTTCAGAAGTATCAAGGTCATTAATAAGTTCAATTTTATACTCTTGACCGCGTTCAGCGAAAATCTTTAAGGCTTCTTCCCTTGAAACTTCATAGCGAGTGATTTCATCTCCACGCTTGATAATTTCTTTCATCTTTTTTTCAATACTTTTTAGATCTTCATCTTGAATACGGGACTTAAGGTCAATATCGTAATAAAATCCATTCTCAATTGTAGGCCCAATTCCTAATTTTACGGTTTCCGTTGGATACAATTCTTGTATGGCCTGGGCCATGAGGTGAGCAGTTGAATGTCTTAGAGTATCCAGATCATACTTTCCCATTATTTACCTACCTTTGATCACGGGATAAATTAAGTCTACATTATTAACAATATAATCATGTTTTATCAACGAGTTACACAATTTTCTTTTGAAATGTTTTGATGAAGAAATTACATTATTTCAAAAAAAAAATTTAAAGCGTGCTCAAAATATTAATTGTAGCATATTCTTGATAACTAACTGAATTTATTATTATTTTTATGTGTTTTGTAAGATTCATTTTTTGAACAATTCTAAACGATAGTTAAAACAGCTAGTTACGCATTTTACAACGGGGTTGATATAATGTAAGTTTTAGCCCGGATGATAGATTAGTCTGGGGATTTTTATGGAAACAAGTCATAGTACCGAGCAAACATCAGTTAGTGAAGCTTCTTACGACGAGCTAATGGCAAAGTCTGAGATCTTTAAAGAAGAAGTACTTGAAGGGGAATTAGCTGAGGAAAGCAAGCTTATTGGTGAGGGATATTATCGCTTGGCCAAAGTTTACTATGATAAAGCTGACCTGGTAACGGCCGAAGATCTTTTCTTAAAGGCCCTGGATAAAACGGTTTATCCACGTGATTCATTTGCCATGTTTAAATGCTATGGCTTTCTCATTAGAATCTATTCTGAAATGCAAAGAGAAGCTGAAGCTGAGAAATACATTCAGCAAGCAGATAAATTAGTTGAATTATTACAAAAAGATATGGGCTCTCTCAATAGCCATTACTTTTATAATGTGGGGATGGTCTCCATTTACAAAGGCGAGTTTGAACAAGCCTTGGAAAATTTTGTGCTTTCATATCAAAAAGCACAAAAAGAAAATGAGCCCGAGCTTATTGCTAAAGGCTTGTACTCAATGGCCAATGCTTGCTTAAACCTTGAAAAATATAATGAAGCCTTAAATTACTTGAATCAGTTGAGTGAACTGTTGAATATTCTCAAAAAGGGATATCTTAAGGGAAGCATGTATATGCTTTATGGGAATATATATAAGGAGTTAGGTAAAACTGTAGAAGCCGAAGAAGCTTATGATAAAGCAATTCAGCATTTACAGCAAAAAAATTGCTGGAACCTCTTTGGTTATATCTTACTAGGTAAAGGTATTACTGCCAAAAAAGCGGGTGAATTTAACCAGGCTCTTTTATATTTTAGAATTGCCAAAAACTCGACAAATGTTAATTATAGAAGACTTATAGAGCTTATAAATGATCAGGTTGAAGATGTTAATGACTCGAGTGTTGATTTATATTTAGATCGTCATAATCGAATGATCCATGAAAAGACCATCGGACCAATTGATTTTAAACATCGTTTTGTTTTACTTGAAATTTTATTCTTACTCGCTAAAAATCCTGGTTCAGCTTATGGTAAAGAAGATCTTGCTAAGGCAATTTGGAAAGACGAGTATAACCCACTTATCCACGATAAACTTATTTATACTTCTATCTCTAGATTAAGAAAATTAATTGAGCCAAAAGGAAGTGGTAGAAAGTATATTTTAAGAGGAAAAGATGGCTATACATTTAATCCGAGAGTTAATGCCAGATTCCATAAAGAGCAAGAGACCTATACTAAAAAGGCCATTGGTAATGTGGACATTAACGCGCCTGTTTAATCTTAAAATAATGAAAAGTATTCATATAGTCCTCCTGTTATCAGGAGGATTTTTTTTGTACTCATCCTCTGCAAACTCAGTTGAAAAAGTGCTTTTGAAAGACAAGTTTGTGTATAAAGTTGCAGGAGAAGTCTTTTCCTTAAATGAGTTAAAAAATTATTTTAAATCAGTTCATACCTTAAAATGTATTTATAAGGATTCCTTGCTGGTACGAGTTTTTCAGGAAGAATTTAATCTAAAACATGAAAAGCTATATGCTTATCGTACAGACTTTTCTATAGCTCAAAAAAACTATTTTCGTGGGCTTATTAAATTTGGAAAAACTTTAGTTTATTCAAAGTCCCATGAAGTGACGATAAATCCATCACTTGTAAAGTATTTTTATTTGATGGGCAAGAAAAATGGCTGTTCTTTGAAAGACTTTGATCAAAAGCGTCGTATCACAGGACTTTTTTTAGAAGTTGTCAGACTCGAAATATTTTTACGAACACGCTTTTTACCCACAGAAAGTGAGGGGAAGTCTACAGATGAAGATGTCAAAAAAGCGGTTATTGCTGCTAGAAGTTTAATCAAATCTATTGATGAGCAACTTGAGCAAGAGATCTATTGGTAAAAATGCGCAAGCCTATGATGAACCACTTAATATTTGATGGTAGCTACCAGACATTGAAGATTTGTATGGATCTTGACCGTACTTTCTTTCCATTTCCCTGGACTGAAGAGGACTGGCTGGATGCTATGGAAGATGAGCGCTATAAATTATTTATGGCCACCACAGATGAGCAAAAAATAGTAGCGTTCTCTTTATATCAAAATGATGCCTTTAGCGGCCAAAACCATTTATTAAAAATATGCGTGGATCGAAGCTTAGCAGGTCGTGGGATCGCAAGGTCTCTATTTGAGTTTGCTAAAAACTATTTTCAGGGTGCGGGATTTAATAATTGTTTTCTGGAAGTGGCCACCACCAATGAGGTGGCAGTTAGCTTTTATCTTAAGCTTGGTTTTAGAGTTCTCACGGAAAAAAAGTCTTATTATTCAGATGGAAGCGACGCTTACGCGATGCAGCTATTTTACTAATAAGCTTGTCTTTTAAAAACTTATTTGATAAGAATTCAAGCTGTTATTGTTGTTTTACTTTTTTGTGGGTGGATCTATAATTTCCGCCCTTTTTTTATTATGGGGATCTAGTTTAGTGGAACTGGAACTAAAAAGAACTGGTATTGATTTAAAACTTTATGAGCTAAGCCAGCAGATTGTTAAGACTGAAGGCTTTGAGCTATATGATGTGGTTTATGTTCCGGGCTCTTCAACGTTGAAAGTTTTCATTATGAATCCAGAGACTAAGTCTGCTGTGATTGAAGATTGTATAAAAGTAGATAGGGCCTTTAGCCCATATTGTGAAACTGAAGACTGGATTCCAGAGGATTTTGTTCTGGAAGTTTCTTCTCCTGGTGTTTATAGAAGTTTAAAAACATTAAGACATTTTGAACTTTCATTAGGTGAGGTGATTTTATGTCAAATTGTCGGAGGCTTGCCAGCAGAAGAAGTAAGTAAACTTCCCAAGGGCTTGCAGAAGTCAAATAAGCTCAGAGGCAAATTAAACGAAGTAAGGAATGAGACAATATTATTAGAGGTTGAAGGTGTTGAAATAGAGGTTCCATTTGCTTTGATGAAAAAAGCAAGCTTGGATCCAGACCTTTAAGACTTGAAGGAGATAAAAGGTGAATTTTTCAGAAATTGGTAAAGTAATTGAAATGTTAGGTAAGGATCGCGGAATAAAGAAAGAAATCGTGGTTGGTGCTATTGAACAAGCCTTTTTGGTTACTGCTAGAAAAAAATTCGGAATCCAAGGGGAATATGAAGCCAGATATAATGAAAATGATGGTGAAATTGAAATTTTTCAATACAAGAATGTCGTTGATAACGTTAAAGATAAAATTGTTGAAATTGATTTCGGATCAGCTAAAGAATTAGATGAGGATTGTGAAATTGGAGATCAATTAGGTATTAAAATCGAAGACCCTAAATTTTCGAGAGTAGATATCCAAACAGCTAAGCAAATCATTTTCCAAAAAGTAAGAGATGCTGAAAGAGAAATTCTATTTGCTGACTTTAAACACCGTGAAGGTGATCTTGTTACAGGTATTGTGAGAAGATACGAAAGAGGAAATGTTATTTTAGATCTTGGAAAAGCCGATGCGATTCTTACTAGAAGAGAAATCATTTATGGTGAGACATTCAAGCCTGGCGATAGAGTTCAAGCTTATCTTTCAGAAGTTGTCATGACTAATAGAGGTCCTGAGATTAGATGTACAAGAACTTCTCCTATGTTTTTGGTTAAGTTGTTTGAAGTCGAAGTTCCAGAGATCCAAGACGGTACCATTGAAATTAAAGCCGCAGCGAGAGAGCCAGGACATAGAGCAAAGATTGCTGTTTATACTGTAGACCGAGATATTGATCCTGTTGGAGCTTGTGTTGGTATGAAAGGGTCAAGAGTTCAAAATATTGTTAATGAGCTACAAGGTGAAAAAATAGATATTGTAAGATGGCATGAAGATGTAGAGGTCTTTGCTCGTAATGCCTTGGCACCATCTGAAATAACTTCCATTAATGTAAATCAGGAAGAAAAGATCTTAGACGTTATCGTTGAGGAAGATCAACTGTCACTTGCAATAGGTAGAAGAGGACAAAACGTTAGATTGGCAGCGATGCTAACTGGCTGGAAAGTAAATATTATTTCTAAAGCTAAGCTACAAGAAAAAGTTAAGTTTGCAGTAGAAAACTTATTACAACTTTCTGGTGTAAGTGATGCCTCTGCACAAGTACTTGTTCAAAATGGAGTGATGTCAATTGTGGATTTAAGTGCAAGTGAGCCTGATGATGTGAGTAAAATTTTAGATTGCTCTACTGAGGATGCTCAGGCACTTATCGCTGAGGCTTCTACAGCAATTGAAAATGAAGAAATTATAAATGAACCAAGTGAAGAAGCTGAAATCGTTTCTGCATCTGCTGTTCCATCTGCCAGAATGGGTATGATTAAGGATGCAGAGCAGGGAGCAGTTGAAGAAAGCGATGCTGATAAATTCTCTGATGCAGAAAGAAGATTAAGAGAAGAATTAGCAGCGTTTAAGCTTAAATAAGTTTGGACTAATTGAGACTTTGGAGAAAATAGATGCCTAAAAAAGTATTTGAACTTGCAAAAGAATTGGATATGGGGGCCATTGATTTAGTTGAGAAGCTAAAAGACATGGGAATGAATGTTCGAAACCATATGGTTACACTGCAAGATGATGAAGTTGCAAAGGCTATGGAAGCTTTTTCTCCAGAGAAAAAAACAGTCGCTGCAAAAAAGAAAGTTACCAAAAAGAAAGTCACCAAAAAGAAAGTGGCCAAGAAAAAAGTAGTTAAAAAAGTTGTCAAGAAATCAGCTGCTAAAGAAGAAGTTAAAGAGGAACTTGCTGCGGCTGCTCCTGAGGCAAGTGTTGAAGATGAAGTAACTAAAAAGACAGTTGTTCGTAAGAAAAAGGTTGTTAAAAAGAAAGCAGGCCAAGCAACAGGGGCCGCTGATAAAACAGAAACACCTAGTGAAGAAGATAAAACTGTATTTAAAGAAAGAATGCATACTTTTACTCCTGTTTCTATGCCAGAAAAGACTAGTGCAAGCACTGATAAAACTGAGACAGCTGAGGGACGCGGACAGACACGTGTAAAACATGCTGCTCATGCAGAGGCTGCTACTCCACAAGAGATTGCTGAAGGTAAAGCTCCAACGAAAAAGAGAATGGGTGATCTTGCGGCGATGGTCAGCAAAAAAGGAGCTGCAAGTAAAGCCAAGGATATGACCCAAATTCGTGCTGATGAAGAAATGAAGCTTGCATCTACTGTGATGGGGCGAACACTTTATACTCCACTTAAGAGGAAAAAGATTTATTCAGGATCAGATACAAAGAAAACAGAGATCACTGAAGTAAAAGATGCGAAAAGAGTTATTTCTGTTTACGGTTCAATTACAGCAACAGAGTTAGCACAAAAATTAAGTCAGAAATTCGATGCTTTTAAAAATAAATGTTTGGAACTTAACTTACTAGTTAAGGGTAGCGATGATATCGGAATTTTCTTAGCTAATGAAATAGCGACTTTATATAATTATAGAGTAGAGAATAAAGCTTTTGATGAAGCGAAGGTTTTAGATAAGGTTGAAGTTGAAGATAAATCCAAGCTACCTCATAGAAATCCAATTATTACAGTAATGGGACACGTAGATCACGGAAAGACCACATTACTAGATACAATTCGAAAAACAAAAGTTACTGCAGGTGAAGCTGGAGGGATTACTCAACATATCGGTGCCTATTCAGTTCCGGTTGGAGATGCAACTCTAACTTTCCTGGATACTCCTGGCCACGCGGCTTTTGGTAGTATGAGACAACGTGGGGCAAATATTACAGATATTGTTGTCTTAGTTGTTGCTGCAGATGATGGGGTGATGCCTCAAACCAAAGAATCAATCAAGTATGCCCGCAATGCAGGATGTCCTATCATTGTTGCTGTAAATAAAATGGATAAAGAAGGTGCAAATCCTGATCGAATCAAGCAAGAGCTAACAGAGTTCGAACTCGTTTCTGAGGAATGGGGTGGTGATACTATGTTCGCAAACATCTCAGCTCTTAATGGAGATGGGATCGATGAGCTGTTAGAGTCTATTAAATTACAAGCTGAAGTTATGGACTTAAGAGAAGATCCAAAAGGAAAAGCCGAAGGTATTGTTATTGAGTCTAAGATCGAATCTGGAAGAGGACCTGTTGCGACTATTTTGGTACAAAAAGGAACTTTAAAGAAAGGTGATTCCATTGTTTGTGGTGAAACATACGGACGAGCACGTACTTTAACTGATCACGCAGGAAAGAATTTAAACAGTGCGGGTCCATCAATTCCTGTTCAGGTTCTTGGTTTAAATGAACCACCGATTCCTGGTGATATTCTTAATGTTGCAAAAAATGAAAGAGAAGCGAAAAAAGTTGTAGGAAATAGAATTGCTGAACGCAAGAAATTAGAGAATGTTGAAGTACCTAAAGTAGCCTCTCTAGAAGACTTTTTTGCTAACGCTAATATTGAAACAGGTGAAAAGAAAATTCTCAAATTAGTAGTAAGATCTGATGTGCAAGGTTCTTATGAAGCAATCAAGCAGGCATTAACTGCATTGGGGAACGATGAAGTTGGTGTTGATATTATTACTGGTGGAGTCGGAGCAATTACTGATAATGATGTCATGATGGCCGAGAATACAGGTGGGTACGTTATTGGATTTAATATGCGGCCAGTTACTTCTGCCAGAAGACTTGCTGAGCAGAAGGGAATTGAAATCAGAACTTATTCAATTATTTATGAATTAATTGATGATGTAACAGCGGCACTAGAAGGAATGTTAACTCCTGAAAGTGTTGAAAAATATATCGGTAGAGCTGAAGTTAGAGATACCTTTAATATTCCAAAAGTTGGTACCATTGCCGGATGTGGTGTTATCGATGGTAAAATTGAAAGAGGATGTAATATTCGTCTTCTTAGAGATGGAAAAATTATGTACGATGGAAAACTTTCCACTCTAAAACGCTTTAAGGATGAAGTTAAAGAAGTTACTAACGGATATGAATGCGGTATGGCCTTAGAAGGTTATGACGATATTAAGAATAGCGACTTAATTGAAGCTTATATTCTAGAGCAAAAAGAAAGAAAACTAGAGTCATCAACAACATAAATTGAGATAGGCATGGCCAGGAAGCAAGGACATAATAAAACATTTTTTGAAGATAAAATAAAAAATGCTATAAACTTGGCCTTAAGGCGTACTATTGCAGATCCCAGGCTTACTATGGTGTCAGTTACTCGAGTCGAGTTAACAGCAGATTATTCTCAGGCAAAAGTTTATTGGGATACTTACGATGCAAGTAAGCGTGGAGATGCTAAAGCGGCTTTTGAAGGTGTTTCTTCTAAGCTCAGATCCATTCTCGCTAAGGAGTTGAAAGTTCGCCATACTCCTAGTTTAGAACTTTTTTACGATTCACAATATGATGATGAGAAAAAAATTACAGATCTGCTTGGAGATGAATCAAATTCCTAATGGCAAGGCCAGTAATTCTTAACCTATATAAACCTAAAGATCTAACTTCCTACGATGTTATCCGTAAATGGAAACCCAAGCTAAAAGCGATGGGAAAAATTGGACATTTTGGAACCTTGGACCCCTTTGCTGAAGGGGTGCTCATGTTGGGTATTGCTGGTGCCCAGAGATTAAATGAATACATTCATGAATGTTTACCAAAAACTTATTTGGCCAAAGGACAGCTGGGTATAGAAACAGCTACTGGCGATTTAACAGTAGATATATCCCAAAACGATACCGGGCCTTATTTGAAAGAAGTTATTTCCCTGTTTGATGCTAGCTTCATAGAGAACACTTTAAGAAAAAAGTTTTTAGGTAAGTACATGCAGGCCCCACATCAATATTCTGCTGCTAAGTATGAAGGTAAGGCCTTACATCAATGGGCCCGTGAGGGTGTTGAGATAAAAAAAGAAGCAGTTGCAAGAGAAGTTTATGAGCTGGAAGTTGTAAAATACGACTTTCCCCATTTATGGATACGATACAAGGTAAGTTCTGGAACTTATATTAGAACCCTTTTTAGTGATTGCGCTAAAGAGCTGGGAACATTGGGAGTTTTGGAAGGTTTAGTGCGTGAAGAAGTGGGGGGCTGTCGCATTGATAATGCTATAACTCAAGAGAATTGGGATATTGCTGAAATACCTTTTCTCGCAATCGATGAAGTTCTTGATTTTGCGTCCATCATTTTAGCAGCAAAAGAGGCAAGATTGTTTATTAATGGGGTTCGTCTAAAACAAGATCGAGCAGAATCTATTCGCCCGGGAACAATTGACTTCGGTTATTATTGGGTGAGGGATCAAGAAGGACAAATTCTCGGACTTGCCGAAATAAAAGATGATCTAATTGTCAGTAAGTTAAATTTTCCTAGAGACTAGTTTATTTTCTTTTTTAAAAGCTCACTTTGGATAAAACTCTTAAGACCTTGTTCGTTTTCTTTCCAGATACTTTCTAAAGAATTCGTATCATCCAATGTTGGACATTCAAAAGTGAGTACAGGAGCATTAAATTTTTCAGGCCCGTAATTTCCAAGGGAACCTGGAGTTGCATAACCAACATCAGCGGCGACTTCGTACTCGTTATAGCTTGCAAGATATTCGGCAACATCTTCGGCATCGTCATTAAAGTTAAGTAATGGTTTCCAAGAATGAAAAGAAAGAATAAGACCAGGGTTAAACTTCATAAAGAGTTTATTTAAAAACTTATTTTCAGGCTCACTCAACGCTTTCGGACCTGGATTGTGTTTCGCTTTTTTATAGTCAGGGCTCCAGTTTTGAGTGGGATAGTTGCGATTTAGATCAACTGCATGAGCGTTGACTCTGGTGCCTGCCCGGTAGCCATCTGGATTCAAAATAGGAACAACAACAATGGGAAGATCTTCAATGGCGTGATCTTCTTTTAACCAGGTGAAAAGTTGTTGTAAAACGTAAACGCCTTCTACTTCATCGCCATGGGTTCCGGCCATGAGATAGAGATATTTGTCTGCTTGTACATCTGTTTTATAGGCTTCTATAGGGTTGTCTTCAACCGACTGTCCAGCGGTTAAATCTGTAAAGATCATGATCTTCCCTCTTTGTGAATATAAACTGCTGACTGGCCAGGAGTTTCTTCTACTTCTATTTCTAATGTTGCAAATTTAAATTTAAAGCGATCCCAGGTAATTCTACGAACTTCATCACATATATAAATGGCCAGTCTTTCTGCACTGGTATTTAAAATAGGTAACAGTAAAACGTCTTCGCAGGGGATACTAAAAAAAGAGTTATCCGGGGTTTGTATCGTCAGATTGCTTCCTTCTTCATGAAGCTTAATTTTTTCATTTTCTTTTGGGATAAGTAATTTGTGATCTAAAGAGTCACAGACTTCTCGAACAATTGGTTTGATATCAAGGAAATCAAATACCATATCACCACTCAACTCGCCAGCTTCACCTTTGATCATAACTCGATAATTATGGCCGTGTAGAGGCTCTCTCGTACCATCCTCGAAAATAAGAAAATGCGAGGATGCAAAATTAAAATACTGCTTATATACTTTTATGGAGTAGTTTAAATCCAAAATAACCTCTAGTCCTATGAAATAATTGCGAGAGCTTATCAAAAAATACCCCAAACGGACAAGCAATTTTTGAATTGTTTGTGCGTAAGGTCAAACGCATCACATGACAAATAAATGATTTAAAGCTAAGTTGTGGGAATGAATAAAAATACAATTAAACAAAAGATATCTGCGCTGAGTAAGGTTCTTACCTCAGAGCGCTCAAAGTCGGCCATTCAAACGCTCATAGAAGAACTGGACAAGGTAGAAGTAAAAAGTGACTTAACGCAACCTGTTGCACATTTTGAGCTCCCAAAAGTGGTTAAAGATAAATCTCATGCCTTTGCTCTGTTTACAGATGGTGCTTGTCGGGGAAACCCTGGCCCTGGTGCTTATGGCTTTTTGATTCAAACCTATGACGGCAAGGTTTTGAAAGAAGAAGCTGGGGTAACCGAGCAAACGACTAATAATAAAATGGAACTAACCGCAATTATCATGGGGTTAAAATATTTAAAAAAGCAAGTTTCTCCTATGAATGAAATCTATGTTTATACTGACTCTAAGTATGTGGTAGATGGAATGCGTTCCTGGATTCATAATTGGAAAAAGCGTGGATGGAAAAAGGCAGATAATAAAGTTCCTGAAAATGTTGATTTGTGGCAGCAACTTGATGAGTTAGCAACGATTTGTACTGTTCAATTTAATTGGGTTAAAGGTCATGCCGGACATCCCCAGAATGAACATGTAGATAAACTTGCTAATATAATTTTAGATGAAAGCGGCTACTAGTCTTATCTTGATATTTTTTTCTTTTTCCAGCTATAGCTGTGAGCTTCTTGAAAAGACTTATTCTTTATCGGGGCCAGTAACCTTATTGTTAGAAGAGCTAGACTTACTTAATAGTTCAAAGTTACTAGGAATTTCTAAATTTCATCCTGTTAAACAAAAATATAATGGAAAAACTTTGGGGGGAGGGTTGTTCCTCTCCAAGAAAACTAGTGATCAATTTAAAGATAAAATTTTGGTATATGATAAGAGTAGGGAGCTTGCCAAAATTCTGCAGAAGGTTTCAACTAAGAAAACTTATCAGTTAGATACCAGGGGAGAAAGTGCCAGTGAAGCATTTGCCAAGACTTCAGAGTTGGTAAAAAAAATAACCGTTGGTTGTGAAAAAAAATTATATCTACTTAAGGGCAAAGTGCAGCAAGTTTTAAGGCAAGTCAAATTGACTGGAAAAAAGAAACGAGTACTTTTTTATTTGGGCAGAATAAATTCCAAGTATCCCGAGACGATAATTGCTAATGATGGCTTTGTGAAAGAGTTGCGTTTGAGACGTTCTTTTGAAACTTATCCCACAGATCTGGCGTATGTTTATTGGTCCCAAAAAATTCATAATGATTTAAAGGGCTTTCTACATATTGGAATCGTCGAAGGGGATAGCGATCAAATTCAGGTGCAGAAAGTAAGAAAAGATACTTATAATTTATCCATGCGAGGCGTTCTCACTCCAGGTCTTAGCCAGGTTTATTTTTTACAAAAATTTACGCAACTGCAGTTAAACTAATTTATGGGCCAGGGCAATCAAATTGTCTTAGTCATTTGATTTCATTTTATGCTATAAAATGCTATGCGTAAGATAGAGATCTTTGAAGAAGATCAATTTGTCATTAACAAATTATTAGTAACGGCCAGTCTCGAACTGGTAAGTGGTAAGCTATATCATTTCGCTGGTGAAAATGGAGTGGGTAAATCAACTTTTTTCAACTTTCTAAAAACGCACCAACATAAGTATTTTCCTAAGCTTCATTGCCAGTTTATAGATCAGTTACGTTTCAACCCTTTAAATGAAATTTCATTTTTAGATTTAAAAAGAAGTCTTATTCCTTATCAGCATTCTGCATTAAAAATATACGAAAAGGGATTGGAGCTCACAAAAAATTATCAAAGCACACCTATCAAAAATCTAAGTGGTGGCCAGAATCAGATGATAAAAATTCTAGTGAGTAGTTTTTTAGGAGGAGATATTTTTTTCTTGGATGAGCCTTTACAGTACTTAGATAAAGAAAATAAATATTTTGTTAAAGAATTTATTAGTGAACTAAAACACGAGCATAAGATTGTTTGTTTGATAGAGCATAATCATGAATTTTTGCAGGAGTTGATTGATGAAAACTATTTTATGCAAAAAGAAGTTGAAGGCATAAAGATTGCTAAAGGGAAACCATATGGAAATTGAATGGGCCCGCTTTTGCCTGGCCTTACTGGCCGGTGCATTTCTTACGCTTGCTGGAAGTCTTGGCCAGTTGGTAACTAATAACTCTCTCGCTTCACCTTCAACTTTGGGAATGGATGGGATGGCCGTGTTAGTTGTTATCGTGACTCAGCTTCTCGCATTAGTCTTTCCTTTACCATTTGCTCATGAGCACGTAAGCTTTGGCATACTTTCACTGGTATTTGTTCTTAGTACTTTATTTTTATATTATAAGCGTTCGAGCCTCATGGTGAGAGGAGGAGTAAATATTCAAAAATTTATTCTTTTCGGTTTGGCCTTTAATTTACTGGTGGGCGCAATATTTTCAGTGATTCAATTTATGTTTATGGCCCTTAATTTTGAATTTCCTAGTGCTCTTTGGTTTGGAAGCTTAAAACAGTATGAGCTAGGCTATTTAATTCCATTTTTGGCCATTTTCTTTGTCGTTGTAATGTATTTAAAGGTGAATGTTTCAAAACTGGAGATGCTAAATTTAGGAGGAGATTTTGCTAAAGGTTTGGGGATAAATGTAGGAGGAGTTCAACTTTCTTCTTTAACCTTGTCTTTTTTCTTGAATGGAGTTGTGATTTCCTATTTTGGCGTTTTTTCATTTTTAGGTTTGGTCTTCCCTCATACTATCCGCAGTTTTAAAGTATTTAAAACTAATATGAAAAGAGAGCTTATCTGGGGCCCAATAATTTGTGCATTCATTTTCGCAGTAGTTGACCAATTTTGTTATAATAACGTTGTCTATGGAGCAGAACTCCCTGTGGGGATGGCTTCCAGCGTATTGGGTTCTTTTTTTCTTATTTTTCTTGTACTGCGTTCTAAAGTTTCTTATTGATAAAATTCTTTGCAAATAAGATGAAAACAGTTTATCGTTTTAATTGACTGTTTTAAAAACTTTACTCAGAAGGAATTGAAAAATGAGAATTATTTTGACATCAGTATTGTTGGCTGTTTTTGCCGTTTCTTGTCAGCAAAAAACTAGTCCAAGTTCTGTAAAACTGAAATCTGAAGACGACAAGACTTTTTATGCTATGGGATTCATGCTAGGTGCAAATCTTCAAAGATTAAACTTGAATGATCATGAACTTTCTGTCCTTTATAAGGGAATCGTAGCATCCGCTAAAAATGAAAAGGCAGAAGTCGAAATGCAAGTTTATCAACCTAAAATTCAGGCCATGTTTAAGTCTAGAATGGAAGTTGTTTCTAAAAAAGAAAAAGAAGGTGGTCAAAAATTTATTGAAGATTACTTAAAGAAAAATCCTAAGGCCAAGAAAACAGCTTCTGGTCTTGTTATAGATGTAATTAAGGAAGGAACTGGTAGCGCTCCAAAAGCTACTGATAAAGTAGAAGTTCACTATCATGGAACATTAACTACTGGAGAAGTTTTTGACTCTTCAGTTGATAGAGGTAAGACCATCACTTTTCCACTTAATAGAGTTATTAAAGGGTGGACTGAAGGTCTTCAATTAATGAAAGAAGGTGGAAAAGCTAAATTAGTTATTCCTTCTGATCTTGCTTACGGTGACGCAGGTGCTCCTCCAAAAATTCCTGGTGGCGCAACACTTGTTTTCGAAGTTGAGCTTTTTAAAGTTAATCCAGCTCCAGCAGAAAAGAAGCCAGCTCCTAAGAAGAAAAAATAAGCTTATAAATTTATCCTAGAAATAAGTAAGAAAGGCCCCTTGTTTCCAAGGGGCTTTTTTTTTATGGAGATAGTCTGGTTATTTTCCAAAAACTCTTCTCTTGAGTATAGAGAAATCGGTCATGTAAACGGCTAGGACGCCCTTGCCATACTTCAACTTCGTCAAAGCTTATTTTATAGCCACCCCAGTTTTCAGGAAAGTCTACTGGTTGATCTTTATATTTTAAATCCAGCTCTTGCACTCGGCGATTGAGCTCTTCCTTACTGATAGGTTGGCTCTGATTAGAGGCCAAAGCACTTATTTGTGACTCACGAGGGCGAGAGTAAAAATATTTTTCTGATTCGATAGCATCTATTTTTCTTGCCTGACCATTAACTCTGATTTGGCGGTCGAGCTCTTTCCAAAAAATGAGAAGGGATACATTTTTATTTTGGTAGATATCCATGGCCTTTTTACTGGTATAGTCGGTGAAAAAAGTAATTCCATCATTTTCGATTTCTTTAATAAGGATAATACGATTAGTGGGAATACCTTTTGCATTTACAGTGGCAAGGGTCGCAGCATTTAAATAAGGGATTTCTTTTTTTTTCGCGTACTCAAACCAATCCTGAATTTGTTCTACAGGATCTATTTTGAGGTCCTCTAAATTTAGTTCTTTTTGGTGATACTCTTGTCTAACATTTTTAAGATCCATAAAGGGCCTTGTTATTTACGAATAATTGAACCGTTTTTTATTCTTATATTTATCTCATAAGCATTTTCAGCTTCACTGGATTCAAATTCTCCAACGTAGCCGTTTTTTACTTCTAGATTGTATATATAGTCGATTTCTTCTTCTGGTTTTATAGATACTTTGCCATTGGTAATATCAATATAGAGATTAAATTCTGGTGAAATGACATTAATTGCACTGTCTTCTCCTTCCAGGCTTAGTTTTTTGTCCTCAGGAATGTAAAGTTTACAATTACTACCACCAACTTGAGCGAGATTGACTTTAATGAAATCTACTTGCTGATCAATCACATCTTGGGTGGCCGGCTTTTCTAATTTACAGTCGAACTTAAAAGAGCCTTCTTCCGAGTTTTGAACTTCAAAAGTTCCTGAACTAAAGTGCACGATGATCTCATCTTTGTCGCTGTCTAAATTTATATTTGCCTGTAAATCATTCGAATAGCTCTCAGCTGCAAAATGAACTTCATCTCCGAATTTAAATTTACCTGATTTACCGTCTATGTCGATAAAGCCACCTAAAATAGTAACTCGATTATTTTCTTCATCCACTTTCAGCAGAGGGGTAAAATTGTAGATCAGAACAGCTAAACCCAACATGAATAAAATCGTCATCGCCGCTGTTAGTTTTAAAAAAAGTTTAAAGATAGAAAATTCTTTTTTTTCTTTATAGGGAGTAAAGCCCATTTCTCCACGCTTAATATTAGTAAAAATAAGAGCATCTTGTAATTCTTGGTCTGGTTTCTCTTTGATTTCAGCCTGAATCTTGTTTAGTAGTTCCAGGCGCTCTGTGACCAGTAAGTCTGATAAATAATGCTCTACTTTTTTTAAGTATTCTTGGTGGCTATGCATA
>JBFEUX010000155.1:0-7162 GCA_041547255.1 Bacteriovoracaceae bacterium | reverse complement strand
AGGATAATCCATTCTGGGACACTGTAATGCAAAGCTGGCCTAATGCTAAAATCTTTATTGATGAAAAAACCTCGCTAACAGCTTTCCGCTATACGGATGGTAGTGAAACTCATGGACTTGCCAGCAATTATGATCATTTCATCTTCGATCCCCAGGAAACGGACGAATGTACAAATCCAAATACAGGTGGTGTCAATGGTGGCGTCTTTAACTTTATGAAAGGCCGAGTAAGCTCCATTATTAACCGTATGTATAAAATTAGAATAAATGAAAGCACCGCTCAGCAGCAGCAAAATCAAAACAGACAACAACGCTACTCAAAAAACCAAGCTAAATATCAAAAGTTAATTGATAAATTTGTAACTCCAAAACTGGATGGTTCAGATGCTATTTTTACCGTGGGAACAAAATATGTACAGTTAGGTGCAAATCGTATCCGCTCTAAAGGCATTACTGTTGATGAAAAGGAAACCAAGAAATACGGAAAGTATTTTAAATTCAGAGTCCTGGATTCTCAATTAAGTGATAATGATTATCATAATTATTTTTTACAATTGATTAGTGACCATTTACCTATTTATATGAATTGTCGCACTAATTAAGTTCTACTTTTTTAATCGTGGTTTTAAATTTAGCTTTATGATCATCTCCATCGGCCCGAAACCATAACCCCAGAAGCTTTTGCTTGCGCAATTTCTCACTAAATTTAAAACGTAATTTGTTATCAAAATACCCGACTGTTCTATAGCTCATCTTTATATCGCGAATATTATCATTTTTATCGACTCTATAATTAGAATTTGTAACATGTAAAAAATCAATACGTCCCACTCCATAATTCGCATTCAAGCTAAGAACTTTTAATAACCATTCAGGAAGCATCTGGCGTACAAACCAATTTGGCCTATAATTTCCTTCATACACCAGACCTAATTGAAAATAAGCATCCTTCTCTTCTGACGACAGAGGACGTTCTATTTCCAGCTCTCCCTCAACCTTTACCACATTATACTGCTTCACCTCATTAAACTTATAAAACAGAGGAGAGGCCGTATTATCGACACGAATAGAAATCACTTTATCAAGTGTCACTTTATTAGGAGGGAGTTTGCTGTACTTTAAATCTAAAAAGGAAGAGGGAATAGTTATGGGAACAATCACAATGGAAAAAAGCTGTAATTGCTTTTGAAACGATTTAAACAGTAATCTCATATTTTCCCTCCTACACTCAAAGTGTAACAGGGAAAATATATATTAGAAAAAATTTTAATTAATAAGCTAAGATATCTCTCATTGCGGCTTCTACTTTATCAACATTAGGTAGAACGGCCTTTTCTAAGATACGGTTAAAACCTACCGGAGTATTAGTTGAACCTACACGCTTCACTGGAGCATCCAGATCTTCGAAGCAATGCTCATTAATAAAGGCAACGATCTCACCACCAAATCCACCAAAAACTTTATCTTCGTGAATCACCAAACAGCGATTAGTTTTGGCAATAGTTTCTTTAATTGCCTCTTCATCTAGTGGCACTAATGATCTAAGATCTAATACTTCAATTTCATAACCTTCCTCTGCCAACTTATTAGCAGCATCCAGACTAAAGTGAACTGTATTTCCATAAGTTATGATAGAAAGATCTTTTCCTTCTCGACGAACTCGGGCCTTACCAAATGGAACTTCATAGTCATCTGGCACAACCGTCATAGCGTGCTTGGCATTATATAATGTTTTCGGTTCTAGATACAAAGTCGGTCCTTTAGAACGCATGGATGTTCTCAGTAACCCGGCAGCATCATCGGCAAAAGCAGGGCATACAATTCTTACCCCTGGAAGACCGGCCAAGTTTCCTTCAATATTTTGAGAGTGATAAAGACCACCACCGATATATCCACCAGACGCTAATCTAATAGTCACATTAGGAGCGAAGGCTCCATTCGATCTCCAGTAATCATGAGAACACTCTACGTACTGCTCCATCGCTGGCCAAAAATAATCAGCAAATTCAGCCCCCTCAACGACGATACGAATATCGTCTCTAAAACGAGACATCCCATTCGCAGTCCCTAGAATATAGTCTTCTGCAATTGGTCCATTGAAAACCCGCTCAATTCCAAATTCTTGTTGCATCCCCTTAGATACATTAAAGATCCCACCTTTATCTTTGTTGGCCATATCTTGCCCCCAAATAAAAGTGTTCGGATTGTGTCTAAATTCTGCTTTAAGCGTTTCATTAAGTGCCGTAATAAATTTAATCGGCTCACCTTCTTCATTATGAGTACCATTGCCGTACTTATCTGCAGGGTAAGCTTCAGCATACAGGTAATCAAAGATGGATGCAGGATCTGGATTCGCTGCTTTAACTGCAGCTTTATGGGCCGCCATTAATTCATCTTTACAGGCAGCTTCGATTTTCTCTAATTCTTTTTCTGAAAAACCACTTTCTAAAAGTTGCTTCTTGTACTTTGGTAGTGGATCTTGAGCCTTAACTTCCGCTAATTCTTTCTCATCACGATACCATTCATGCTTATCCGAGTTTGAGTGATTTCCAATACGCACACAGTGAGCGTGAACGATCACTGGCTCAGAATTTTCAATCGCATGCTTTTTAGCGGCAAGCATAGCATTCATAGAATCAAACACATCTTTACCATCACAGTGAATGATTTCAAGGTTTGCAAATCCACTAAAGTTGTCTGCCGCAAATTCGTTAGCTGTTTGATCGCGCTTTGGAACCGAAATACCATAACCATTATCTTGGAAAACAAAAATGACCGGAAGTTTTTCGTTGGAAGCCCCATTAATTGCTTCGTAACAATAACCTTCAGAAGTAGAAGACTCTCCTTGCGAAGAAATCGACACACCCTTGTGATTATATCTTTTCATTCCACGACCAACTCCTACCGCATGAAGAGTGTGGTTACCTGTACAAGAAGAAACGTTATGGATATTCCACTCAGGCTTGGCAAAGTGGTTAGACATATGTCTTCCCCCAGAAGCAAGATCATCTGCCTTGGAAAGACCATTAAGAATTAACTCTTCAGCAGTACACCCTGCAGAAAGAGCTGTTAACATATCTCTATAATATGGAAATAAATGATCCGTTTCTTTATCAAATACTTGTCCAATCGCTAATTGAATAGCATCATGGCCAGCATAAGGTGCATGATATGACCATCCCAGGGCCTGCTTTAAATAGTTTGGGGCCCTTTCATCAATCATTCTCCCCAACACTAAAAGTCGGTACCACTCTTTAAGTGTCTTCTTATCAGTTTTCTTAAGATCGTGAGCTTTACTTACTTTCATCAGCATAATATCCCTATTCCGGTTAGTATTGATAAATTTTATTTGAAGGGCAAAATTAGCATAAAAAAGGCAAGTTTGTCATGCTTTTCCCTAGACTGAATAAATATTTACACGAAGCAGTAAAACTTAATTCACTTCATATAAAATGACTCAAAAAGTATCATTTATTCTGGGATTTCCACATAAGTTGCAATTAGTCTAACCATCAAACGGCTTGCCACCACGTGAATATAATAGGTATCTACTTCCAACCTCACTTCGGGCTGGAAGAGTTTATGCAGGGCCCGGGGTTTAAAGATTTCTTCTTTACCCTCAGTGCGGTCGTAGGCAAAACCCATATGATTTATTTGTTCCCGCACTCGCTCCTCATACCATGACATACCTCTGTCAAAAGCCTTATTCTGCATATTAATTTCGAAAGCTACTTGCGCGAGAACCCTTTGCATAAAGCCTAGGCTAAAGAGACCGCTGATGAGCCCCACCAGTAAACCTATTATTAGCCCCAATTTTGGCTCCACGATTAAGGAAATGAGCAGAAAAACTGGAATAAAACCGGCCAAAGCACCTATAAAAATATACCGTACAGCTCGTAGCATAAGCTGATTATACCCAAGCATGTAAAAATGGCAAAAGAGGTCGAAAAATTCACAAAAATACGGTAACTTATAACAAATAAATAAGCTTAAAAGGAGCTCTTATGTCTAAGTCCACAACTAAGACTGTTGCACAGGGATATTTTGCTGATCCCAGAATTGCCCAGGCAAAGAAATTAATTGCCGAAGCTTTAGCTGAACATTCACAAAAAATAACAGAAACAAAGGGCCCTTGTCCTGAATCGAAGCAGGAATATGAAGACCTTATTAATGAGTTTTCACAAGATCGCGGGGGAAAGTTATTTTATGACTATATTGGCTCTGGTCTAGGAAATGGGGCTTTAGTTGAGCTGGCCGATGGTAGTGTAAAATATGATTTTATTACCGGTATTGGAGTACATTATTTTGGCCATTCACACCCAGGAGTTGTTATGGCCCAGGTGGATGGTGCTGTCACCAACACAACCATGAGTGGAAACCTTCAACAAAACATCGACTCTCCTAAGCTTTTCAAATTAATTTTAGATCAGGCCAATAAATATGGAGCTGGCTTTGACCATTTATTTATGACCTCCTCTGGAGTTATGGCCGCTGAAAATGCCTTAAAGATGGTTTTCCAAAAACGCTCACCAGCTTCTCGAGTGTTAGCATTTGAAAAATGTTTTATGGGGCGAACTTTGGCCGTATCACAAATTACAGACAAAGCGGCTTATCGTAAGGGGCTTCCCTCTACGCTAGCGGTGGATTATATTCCTTTTTACGATGCTAAAGACCACCAAGGATCAATTGATCGGGCCGTGACACTACTTCGCAAATACTTTGAACGCTACCCCGAACAATATGCTGCATTTTGCATGGAACTGATTCAGGGAGAAGGCGGTTATTGGCCAGGTCATACTGACTATTTCAAAGCTATTATTGAGGAATGTAAAAAACATAATGTCTCTATCATTATCGATGAAGTACAAACTTTTATGCGTACTTCTGAGATGTTCGCTTTCCAATACTTTAAGCTTGATAATGATATTGACCTTGTTAATATTGGAAAGAACTCACAAATTTGTGCCACCATTTATCGCAATGACCACAAACCTCAGCCAGGTTTAATCTCACAAACTTTTACTAGCTCGGGCTCGGCCATCAATGCGGCTTATTATATTATCAATGAAGTGGCCAATAATGGTTACTTAGGTGATAACGGTAAAATAAAGAAACTACACCAAAAATTTGCGGCCAACTTAGATGAACTGCATAAAAAGTATCCTAAGCTTATTGAAGGAACTTGGGGGCTAGGGGCCATGGTTGGAATGACTCTGTTTGGTGGAGACATGGCCAAGTCCAAGGAATTTACATTTAATCTTTTTAATAATGGATGTTTAAGCTTTATAGCGGGATCAAACCCAACGCGCGTAAGATTTTTAATGCCAGTGGGAGCTGTAACTGAAGAAGATATTGATAAGGTTTGTGAACTTATTGAACAAACCCTAAAGGAGATGGCATAAATGTTTATTATCCGCCCCATTAAAAGTTCCGATTTAAACGGACTCATGACTCTATTAGAAGATTCAGGTCATGGCCTCACTTCTCTTCCAAAAGATGAAAAAATATTGGCAAGAAAAATTCTGCAAAGTGAACGCAGCTTTGAACTAAGGGGTGATGCTCCCGCAGGAGAGCTTTATCTTTTCGCCATGGAAGAAGTGTTCACAGGAAAATTAGTGGGAGTAAGTGGACTTATCAGTAAAATTGGAGGCTTTGATCCTTTCTATTTTTATCGAGTAGAATCTGAAAAACGCCATTCAAAAATGCTTAACGTTGATAAGGAAATTAAAACATTGCACGTAGAAAAAGTGCATGCTGGGCCAGCTGAAATCTGCTCTCTTTACTTAGATCCTGAATTTAGAAATTCTCAAAATGGACGATTCTTATCTTTATCTCGCTTTTTATTTTTAGCAGAAAACGAACAATATTTTGAAGAAACCATTATTGCAGAAATGCGTGGACGAGTTGGAGATGATGGGCACTCTCCTTTTTGGAATGCTGTTGGCAAAAAGTTTATGGATATTGAATTCGTAGAAGCAGATTACCTTTCTATGAAGTCCAAAAAGTTTATAGAAGAATTAATGCCAAGTTATCCGATTATTATTGATTTACTACCAGCAGAAGCTCAGGAAGTAATTGGGGAAGTTCACGAAAATACGCGGCCCGCGCGCCATATCCTGGAACGCGAAGGCTTTAGCTATCGTGGCCAAGTAGGTATTTTTGAACCTGGTCCCATTCTAGAAGCTGAAGTTAAAAGTATCCGTGCCTACCGTGAAAGTAAAGTTCTTGAAATCGGTGAAATAAGTAATGATGACTTTGAATCAGAGATCTTTATTATATCCAATGGTGACGGTGGCAAAAAATTCAAGGCAGGCTTAGGTAAATTAGTTGTTCTGGATAATGGTAAGGCAAAAATTCAAGCCGTCACAGCAACCGGGTTAAAGCTTCGTTTGGGCCAGCAATTAAGATATGTAGAGCTTAAGCCTAAAAAATAATTAAACTTCAAAGCTTTTATTAATCATTCTTCTGATCTGAGCTTTTTCTGCCTCTCCCACTCCGTTGATAAGACAGCGATAACAGTTTGGTTGCTGATACTCACTTCCTTCTCGATGAGGAACAACTGTAACTAACATCCGCACAGGATTTCTAATCAAAAAGACTGTCCACATTGGAATTTCAACTTTAGATTTAATATAGATGGTAGATTCGCTCATGCTTACAACTTCTATTTCTTTACGTAAGTATAGGTTTGATGCAGGGTCACTACTATTTAAGAAAACTTTGGAACCAATTTCACTTATATTTATTCTGCTATCTAATTTGTGGGCCAAATCTTTTACTAACTCAAGTGATATACTGTTATATGTGGCCATAATATAAGGATATTCCATTTCCTCTTGCCATGCTTTCGAGCTTTCGTCACTTTTAAAAATAAATACAAAAGGATCATACTCTGCGATGTTTTTTATTTTAGTGATCATCTCTTTAATGACTGATTTGTTGTTTACCTGCTCCATTCGAACCATGAGAAGATGAGGCATTGTCCTTTGAATTTGATAATAGTCATTAAGTAATACTGTTTGAAAATTTAAAGAGTAAGGAAAAGATTCTGCATCCTGCCCTAAAGCATCTAAAGCATCTAGAGTCTCGTCAACAATCATAACCTTTAGTTTTTTAGGCTCAACATCCCCTGAATGGAACTGCATCCATTTTTCGATATTCT
>JBFEUX010000079.1:0-11693 GCA_041547255.1 Bacteriovoracaceae bacterium | reverse complement strand
TTAGTTTTCTCCACTCAGAACTCTGGGTTAAGCACCTTCAAAAGATGGCCCAAATCTATCGAAAACTTGGAAATCGCATGAGAGAAAGACATAAGAGCTATTTGGGAAATCAAAAATGACATTATGATGTCATCATAAATGAATTCAAACGTCGCTTAGCAAAAAATATTATTTTCTATTAATATTACCACCCCATCATAACTTAATATCAACTTCAGAGGTTAAATTAAGATACAAATACCTATTAATACCATAGGAAATATTTTGGATAAAAATTAGTATCGGACAAAAACCAAGGAGTTCGATATGAAAATTTTAATTTTAATGACTTGCTTTGCTTTAATTTCAAGTTGTTCCTTAGAAAATATTTCAAAGAAAGCCGAGCCTAGCGCTAAAGAACAAGTAGCGGGACTAAAAAAGATGTGTAATGATGCTGCTCCAGCAATCAAAAAACGTCAGGCCGCAAATTCTCTATACAACAGACTAGGAAAACGCAAAAAGATCACCAAACTTTTCAATAACCTTTATGATGAGCATAAAAAGAACGATAAAATCGGACATATGTTTAAAAATGTCGAAAGAGGTCCATTTGTTAAAAATGCAGTTGATTTTTTCGCTGTAGGTACAGGTGGAAAAGGGACATACACAGGAAGAAATATGAAGGATGCTCATGCCCATCTAAATATTACCAGTGCCGATTTTATGACCGCAGGTGCAGATTTAGAAACCGTGATGAAAGGACTTAACTATGGGGATAATGAAATTCAAGAGGTTGTCTGCTCCCTAGTCGCATTTATTCCGGTTGTTCTCGTAGACCAAGTATAAATTTGTTAAAATTCATAGCAAGGCTGCCTTAAAAGTAGCCTTTTTTTGTTAAGAATTATTAGCTGACCTAGATCAAGGTCTAACCTAATTTAGTAGATATCACTTGCTACCCAAATAAATTACATTATAAATGTAATCACCACAGGGGGTGCAATGATGAAAGCGTTGAAAATTTTTTTAGTACTTAGCTTTATTATAAATCCTGCATTTGCTCTTAGTTTAAAAATTATAGACATTGATGAACCATTATCCAGTAGTGAAAATTATTTTATCTTTGCTTCTAACGGAAAAGTCTATGAAATCCCAGCGGATGATAATGATCTCATTGAATTAGCAAAAGTGGCCATGGATGAGCAGAGTCAAGTTGAAATTACTTTGAGCGAAGCTGCTGCAACTGAAAATACACTAGAGCGTATTAATCGTATCGCTAAGATTGCGCTGATTTCAACTGAGCGTCCAGCGGTTGAAAATTACACCGAGTCTGAAAAAGAATTTACTGGTATCAAAGCTGACATAAAAAACACTTACGTTACCGACTTTGCAACGGAACGACAGGCCAATCGAACCTTTATTGATATGCGAACCTTAAGTGGTAGATCAGAATGTTATAATCGTGCCCATGTTTGGGCGTATGAATTAAATAAAAAAGTCTACCGACATGAAAATATTCAAGTCGGAAAAATTTGGTTATTTTTTACTCGTAAATACATCAGAGAATACCGCTATAAGTGGTGGTTTCATGTCTCACCTTATGTTACTGTCCGAGGTAATGTAAGGGTTATAGACCATCAGTTTACCCGGGGTCCTCTGTGGGAAAAGACATGGACCGATATTTTTATCAGAAGCCGTCAGACATGCCCTGAGGTCTATCAATACTCAGATTATGAGCAGTATCAGTATGATAGTCATTGCTACGTCATAAAATCGAGTTTGTACTATTGGCAACCCTGGCACTTGGAGTACGCTGAAAGTAGGGACATTGAAAGATATGGATGGGTACGCTCCGAATTAAATATTGCACGTCGTGATGTAAGAGGTGGCTGGTGGGAATGGTGAGTGTAAAAAAACAAGAACAATAGTTTAACAAACGAGGGCCAGTGATAAAACATTTCGTTTCAATTATATATAGCAAAGGTCGTAATCTTCATGTCTTTAATCTATCTCCTCATACATGCAGTATTAGTTTCAGTTAGTGTCACTATCGCAAACGAAGCTGTACCTCACAGTGGAGTACTTGCCGGTATCATTGTCTTTTTTGTCGGTTTTCTTCTTTATAACGGAGAGGTCACGACTATTATTAAAGAAATGCAAGTGGCCCTAAGAGACTCGACGACTCCCCAATTGAAAAATATATTTGTTTTCTCCAAGGGCATAAAAAAACTAAAATACCTAATAGAACAAACTTCAGAGTTTTCAAAAAAAATTTTTCGAGATGCATCCGGGACGGCCAATCAAATTCTTTTAGCAAGTAAAAATCTAAGTATTCAGTCGAGAGAATTAAGTAAAATGTCAAAAGATCAAGCCGATAATTCACAAGCCATTTCTTCTGCAATCATAGAGTTACAATCAACAATTGGTATGATTACACAAAACACGCAAAAAACATCTGATGATGCAAAAAAGATTGAAACTTTAACTGAAGATGGGCATGTCAAGATTGAAAAGCTGGTTAAAGTTGTGAGTAGTACTTCTGCTGTATTCGAAGAGTTGGTTACCAGCATGGAACAATTCAATAAATCGGCAGAAAAGATCTCGGAAGTTATAGAGATCATAAAAAATATAACGATGCAGACCAAACTACTTTCCTTTAATGCGGCAGTCGAAGCGGCCAGGGCGGGTGAAGCAGGAAGAGGATTTTCTATTGTCGCCGATGAAATCACTAAACTGGCTGAACAGACTGAAGAGTCCGCAGCAGAAATTGCCAACACTGTCCTTGGTAATAAGAAAATAACGGGACAAATTGATGAAAAAATTCAAATTGCCCAAAAAGATATCGAACAAAGTACCAGTGAAGCACTTAGCGTTAAAGACTCTTTTGGATTGGTTAAAGATAGTGTGTCTGAAATTACGAATGCCATCAATTTAATTTCGGTTTCAACATCTGAACAGCGAGAGGCCATCAACGATATATCTGATAATATTCAAACTATCGTTAGTGCCTCTGGTAAAATTTTTGAAAAAGCGGAAGAATCATTAAAACTGGGAAAAGATGTCTACGATGTTTCCGAACAACTTGAAACTCAAGTAAATAAAGTTAAACGCCAATACTTCACGCTAGTTCCATTCGAAAGTCCGATTGCGATGGTAAAAAAGTTTACACCTATGGCCGAATTCGTTTCTCAAATCATAAATGATGACTTACTTGTACGTTTAGGACATGACTATGAACAAACTATTGAAGATGCTGGTTCGAGAGCTCCTATCACTTATCAGACTCCCAGCACTTATGTAGAAGCACGAGAAAAATATGGGGTCATTCCTTTAGTTTGCCCTCTAAATAAAGGTGAAAAGTATTATCAAACAGCAATTGTTGTTAAAAGCGATAGTGAGATATCAAACATTGTAGAGCTAAAATCAAAAAGTTTTGCATTTGGAGATATCAAATCTATGGGAAGTAAGGCCATGCCAGAGCATATGCTTAAACAAGCTGGTGTTAGCACTGATCAACTTGCAAAATACGATTATTTAGGAAGCCATGACAATGTTGCAAAAGCTGTTGCCGCAGGAGACTTCGTTGCTGGAGGTCTTATGAAATCTGTGGCCGAGAAATATGTTAGTGAAGGTTCAATAAAGATTATCGCGACTTCTGATGATATCCCTCAATTCCCTATCTGCGCCTCTCCAAATATTCCGGAAGATCTTAGAAATAAGATCATTAAAGCTTTATGTAACTTAGATCCAGAAGATGAAGTGCTTGAGGCATTTGGTCCTAAGATTACAGGCTTTGCTCCCGTTAGTGACGATGATTATAATATCGTTCGCTCGATGCTTTAGTAGATCAAATCACATCAATGCTATTTTCAATGCTTAAGCACAACATAAGCTAGCTATTGATATATATCACCGACAATGACTGCAGTACGATGCACTATATACTGGTATATAACAAAGGAGTTTATATGAAACCAAACATGGGAAATACAGATCGAATTATAAGAGTAGTAATCGGTGTTGTTTTATTATCTATGGTCTTTGTTGGTCCACAAAGCTACTGGGGCTTAATTGGATTGATCCCTTTAATAACGGCGCTTACAGGCTGGTGTGCGATCTACCAGATCTTTGGTATCAGTAGTAAGCATATGAATAGAAAGCATCTGCATCATAAATAAGATCTTAATTGGCCTTCTATTTGAAATTACGTAGAAAGTTGAAAAAATATAGCAAAAATTTAGCGAAAATATTATAAAACTTTGCTACAATAGGGCCAGAAATGAAAAAGATAATTAGTTTCCTATTCTTCTTAATCATTGCAAGCGATATCTGTCTTGCGAGTATCTCTCATGCTGAAATTTTATTTCCGGAGACGACGAGCAGTACTGAAGCAACAGAAGAAGCTAGTCTAGAAGAGGAGGAGGTATTAATTCAAGAAAATCATATCTCCCTTCACCACTTTCACACAAAATTATCCACTTATCACCTACCCATTAATTACCAAATTCAACCTGTCCCTTTAGAAGTCATTACACCACCTCCAGAGCGTGCGTAAGTCTATTTAAACATTTATTTCATTAAAGATTTAAAAGAACACGTGCCACTTTATCAGGAGGAGAATTATGTATGCTCTTAAAGGATACGAAAACTATATAAATAACTTAAATCAAAACGAAAAAGAAGAATTTGCGAAATTAGCTGGCGGACAAGCACCTAAAACATTATTTATAACTTGTTCCGACTCAAGAATTTGCCCAAACCGCATCACGAATACTAAAGAGGGTGAACTTTTTGTTATTCGCAATGCAGGTAATACCATCAGAGAAAAAGGAAGCGTTCAAGGTGATGCCGACGTGGCCACTCTCGAATTTGCAGTTAAGGTACTTAATGTATCGGAAATTGTCGTGTGCGGACACACCCACTGTGGTGCTATAAGTGGTCTGCTCAGTGGAGTAGATCCCCAGAAATTAGAATACCTTGATCAGTATTTAAAAAATTTAGCCCCGCTTAAAAATCTTGCCTTTCAAAAAAAGTTATCAATTAAGGAAAGCATTGAAGAAAATGTAAGAATGCAAATTCAAAATATACTTTCTTATGACTTTGTTAAAGAGAAGGTTAAGAAAAAAGAGCTCAATATCTATGGATGGGTTTACAGTATTGAGTCAGGTCAAGTTGAACTCATCAACAAAGAGGAAGCCTATGCATAATTATACTAAAGATGATTTTCTCAGGGACTTTTTAGCTTCCCTCGTCGTTTTTCTAGTGGCATTACCATTATGCTTAGGGATTGCATTGGCCTCCAATGTTCCTCCTATCGTTGGTCTTATGTCTGGAATTATCGGAGGTTTGGTTGTTGGGGTATTTACAGGCTCCCCGTTACAGGTATCTGGTCCTGCCGCAGGGCTGGCGGTCATGGTTTATGAAATTGTAGACAAGGGTGGATTAAAATCTTTAGCTGTCATCTGTTTACTTGCAGGTTTATTTCAAGTGCTTGCCTATTTTTTCAAACTCGGTAATTACTTTAAGGCCGTATCACCTGCCGTTGTGAAAGGTATGTTATCTGGTATTGGGATATTAATCTTTGCTTCACAATTTCACGTGTTCTTAGATCACCTTCCCAAGTCATCAGGAACCCAAAACTTAATTACTATCCCGCAAGCGGTCATTGATATCTTTAGCCCGGAACTTCCTATTCAGCATACCTATGCGGCAACCATTGGGTTAGTAACTATTTTAACTATCGTTGGTTGGAACTTTATAAAGAAAAAAGTGAAGCTACCTATTCCCTCGCCTCTAGTTGCTATCCTACTAGCTTCTTTTATCGCCTATTTCAGTGGCCTAGAAATCAAATATATAGATATCCCTGAGAATCTACTGGCAGGACTGAGTTTTGCCAGCTTGGATAGTGTTCTCTCGGTAAATTTTGAAATGATCTTCTCAGCCATTGGTTTAGCGCTCGTTGCCACTACGGAAACCCTACTGTGTGTGACAGCCGTCGACAATATAGTTCCTGGCCACAAATCCAACTACAATAAGGAACTCCTGGCCCAAGGTATTGGTAATACCCTGGCCGGTATTATTGGCGCCATGCCAATTACCGGGGTTATTGTTAGAAGTTCTGCCAATATTGAATTTGGAGGGAGAACTCGAATGTCCACCATTTTACATGGGCTTTGGATAGTCGTTTTCCTATTTCTTTTTAGAGATTTACTGACCTATATTCCGACAAGTGCGCTTGCTGCGATTTTAGTGTATACCGGTTATAAATTGATGGACTTCAAGGCTTTCAAAACGTTTTCTGAACTTGGAAAGTTTGAAGCATTTATTTATCTCGCCACGATTGTAAGTATTGTAACGATCAATCTACTGTACGGGGTGCTTATTGGTTATGCGCTCTCACTTCTTAATTTAATTTATAAATTAAATCATTTTGAAGTAAAAACAGAGAATGTGAATGGAGAGGTACATGTTACTTTAAATGGAGCGATGACTTTTCTTAGTCTGCCCAAAGTAAGTGAACACCTTGACCATACAATCAATAATCATGCAGGTGAGATAAAAGTGGATACACGCTCGCTTCGCTATATGGATAATGCAAGTAGCGAGTACTTGGATCTAGTGCATAAAAATAATCGCAAAAGACTACAAATCCTTGCTCCTTCCTCAGACACTGAGGTGGCGTAAGTTCTTTTATTTCCCGGGGACCCTTGGTAGGGTCCCCTTTTAAAAAACACATTGAAATGATTATAAAAAAAGGCCCTCATACGAAGGCCCCTTTTTTAGATGATGAAAAAATCTAAAATCTACTGCTTAGTAAATTTAACAATGAAATTTGCCTTAGTATTAGGTAATGTTCCGCCTCCACAAGCTCCAGTACTTGTTTCAGTTTCACTTTCAACAATTTCAAAATTACCATACATCGTTGTTGCATCCTTTGGACTGAAATTTACCGCAGTTTTGTAATACCAAGAACATGCACCACTAGTGCCTGCATCTTCATCTACAATACCATAGCTATTCCCGCTGATAACAAGCTTGCTCAAAGTATAATAATATTCAAGGGTATCAGAACTTGCAGTATCTCCTACATCTCTTAACGGACAAGCTGAAGTGGTTGAAGTCGCTTGATCATAAGGCCCTTGAGTATTCTGCACCCAACTAAACACGCCAGAACCGCCCTCTGAGTTCATAATATCATCAGCTTCAGTTGATGTCATATCAACACTACCACAGGTAGTGAAAGCGCTTTGGGAAGCCCACACTCCAAGTCCGTAAATAGTTTGTGCATTTTTAGTCGCACTTACCACTCTTAAATATACCTGGGGGCTTTGACTAACAAAATTTGCACAGTCCGTATCTGAACTATCCACACAAGTTAAAGTCCAAGCAGTTCCATGAATATCGGAAACACTTAAAGCCGCTGTGGTATTTGTTGAAGCTGCAGTATCTATAATTGATTTATCGACCTCAACCACCGAACTGCCTTCTGTAAGAGTAATGCTTCCAAAATTTACACTAGAGCCTAAAGACATTGAGTTACTATCTTCGTTACTCATACCAGTGTTAACATTGTCTTTAACTTTAATTGTAGCGACAATAGCTGAGTCAGCTTTTTGAACTACAAAACAACCAAAGATAACATTGGCTGGCATATTCAAAGAAAATGAACCGTCAGCTGCAAAATCACTACTACCTGAACTTGCACTGGCATTAAATGCAACACAGTACATTTTAAGGGCGGTTAGATCAATTGCTGAAATACCTTTTTCTCCGTTCGCCTTAGCAGTTCCCATTGTTCCAGAAACACTTACGAGTGAAGTTGTGCCATCTCCGCTACTTGAGTCACCCCCACAAGACAAGGCCAGGCTTAATACCATCGTTAGGCATAAAAGCTTCTTCATTTTAATCCTCCATGAATTATTAAATATTGAATTTGTTGTACGATTTTACATAAAAAATAAACATATCCTAAAGTTAACTTTTCTTAATTTCATAATTTGAAGATCTGAGAGAAAGGCGTATAATCCCTCTATGATTTCGAGTAAAGAACAAGAATTTTGTATTCAACTAGCTAAAGACTCACTCCACTATTACTTAACCAATGGTAATTACCTAAAGTATGACGATGCTAAAGTAATTGAGTCTCTTGGTCCTGAAACTATGCTTCTAAATCAACAAGGTTGTTTTGTCACTCTTACTATTAATGGCCAATTGAGAGGATGTATTGGAAATATTATTGCTGATGAACCCCTTTATCTAAGTATTATTCATAATGCCGTATCTGCTGGAGTTAAAGATCCTCGCTTTCTTTCTGTAGAGATTGAAGAATATCCTGAACTGTTTTTTGAGGTTTCAGTTATGGGACCAGTGTTACCTCTACCTAATATTGAAGCTATTAAAGTGGGCTTACATGGTTTAATCGTACAAAATGGCCACAGACAAGGACTACTTTTACCGCAGGTGGCAGCAGAATACGATTGGAACACCCAAGAATTTTTAGAGCACACATGCCAAAAAGCAGGGCTACCGATAAACGCTTGGCACGATCCAGATACTAATATCTATTTTTTTACTGCCGAGGTATTTGGGGAAAAAGATCTCTAGTAAACCAGGTAAGATCCGTATCCCACCACACGGGATTTATCACCTGCTGTATCTCCTGAATTGCGAAGATCAATATTTTGAACTTGATAATGATGATTTTTCGCCCAAGACAATAAGCCTCTTAATGGATAATATCCACAAGCATCCTGTCCATCAATAGCATCTATTTCTTTAGCTTCAATCGCTGCAGATGTTTTCTTGTCTAAACTCTTACAAGTATCGTAATCATGAAAATGGGAAAGATCACTTGAGACGACAAAGAACACCCCTTCTTGACTTAAAGTTTCAATCACCTCTTGTACTTGTGCCGGAGAATTATAACCTACGACCAGCGGAACTAATTTAAACTTTCCTAATACTTTTTGTAAAAAAGGAAGGTGTACCTCTAAAGCATGTTCCCGTTCAAAGGCCATAGGCTCATTAACGACAAAGTCAAAATTTAAAATCTTATCCTGAAGTTCTTGATCAATTTCAATATTACCCAAAGGAGTTTTAAAATGAGAGGCATCACTGACAGCTATACCTTCAAGCCGATAAAAATGACTTGGGCTTAGTACCACAACCGTTTTAATTTCGTCTTTCATCTCTTTTAAAACTTGATAAGCGCTGGCAGCAATAGGCCCACTGTAAATATAACCCGCATGAGGAGCAACTATCGCCTTCAAAGGTGCTTTTAAATGTTTCACTCCACTTACTTGAGTGACATGCTTAAAACATTCGTCCAATAAATCATTTAGTTCTGCACCATCCCTAGGATAAAAGGCGCCTGCAACGTTTGGTTCCTTTATTTTCATTAAGTCCCCCTTGCGACTATTTTTTACATCACCATATTATATAACAACAAAGAAGGACGCTGAAAATGACAGTAATCAAGACAAAATATTGGACTAAATTAGATAACGATAAAGTGCGTTGTGATTTATGTCCAAGATATTGCAAATTGAGCGAAGGACAACGTGGTCTATGCTATGTGCGTGGGTGTGAAGATGGTGAAATTGTGCTCCATACCTATGGCCGTTCTTCTGGCTTTTGCGTTGATCCCATTGAGAAAAAGCCTCTAAATCATTTTCTGCCAGGAACACCCGTTCTTTCCTTTGGAACTGCCGGCTGTAATCTCGCCTGTAAGTTTTGCCAAAACTGGGACATATCCAAATCACGTGAGATGGATACCCTGCAAGCTCAAGCAAGCCCGGAAGAAATTGTTAAGGCTGCAATTAAATCAGGCTCTAAAAGTATTGCTTTTACCTATAATGACCCGGTCATCTTTTTAGAATATGCAAAAGATGTAGCAGAAATTGCACATCAACATAATATTAAAACAGTAGCGGTAACCGCCGGGTATATAAATCCCGAACCTCGCAAAGAATTTTTTTCTTTTATCGATGCCGCTAATATTGACTTAAAAGCTTTTAGTGAAGACTTTTATAAAAAACTAACTGGTGGTGAATTACAACCAGTGCTTGATACACTAGTTTATCTTAAAAATGAAACGAATGTGTGGTTTGAAATAACCACATTACTCATACCAGGACAAAACGATTCTGATGAAGAGATCACCCAGATGTGTCACTGGATTAAGGATAATCTTGGCCCGGATGTCCCCTTGCACTTTAGTGCATTCCACCCAGATTTCAAAATGACAAAGATTCCCCAAACTCCCAAACAAACTCTTAGCCGGGCCAGGAATATCGCTAAAGAAGTTGGCATTCACCACGTGTACACAGGCAATGTGCATGATCCGGCGGGTGCTTCAACCTATTGCCCAAGTTGTGGTGAAAGACTTATTGAACGGGATTGGTACCAACTTGGAGATTGGAACTTAAACGAAGCTGGCCTTTGTGCTACTTGTGGACATAAACTAAGCGGAGTGTATGAAGAACGCTCGGGGAACTGGGGCTCATACAGACAACCGATACACTTTTAATTCCTAGCTAAATACGCTTATAATTTGCCACCGGTAACTTCATTATCGAGCGATAGAGAAACCTTGGCATCTTTTCTAAAATGAACATTACTATTCGCATCTGCCAAGGGAAAATAAGCAGGGCCGATTTTTTATCTAATCCCTTTTTTATAATTTTGGCCGCCTTTTCAGCTGACATTAGCCAAGGCATGGTATGAGCGTTTTGCTGAGTCAGTGGGGTGTCAATAAAACCTGGGGCAATAGCTGTAACGTTAATGCCAAACTTATGAAAATCTAAATCATATGACTCACAAAGTTTTAATACAGCAGCTTTTGAAGCACTATAGGCTGAAGAACCAGGTAAGCCGACAAGGCCAGCGACGGAAGCGACTGCTGCTAAATGGCCATGTCCCTGCTTTTGCATAATATCAATCGCTGGTGCAAAAGTGTTTAAGACGCCAATAATATTAGTTTCTATAATATTGATAGAAACTTCAAAATTAGGGATTTTAGTTTTGCTTCCAGAACTTCTTCCTGCATTGGCCACAACTAAGTCCAAACCATCTTTAGAAAAATCATTGATGGCGTCTTTTAATTTTTCTCTATTAAGGACATCCAGTTCATATAATTTAACACTGGGAAAATCCAAGTGGAAACCCTTGGGAAGTTTGGTAAGATCACGGCCACAAATGGCCACCTGATGGTTTTCCTTAAGATACTCTTTGGCCAGGGCCAATCCTATCCCCGTGGTACCACCTGTAATAAAAACTTTCATTTACCTACCTTATGTTGAACTTAATATTATAATAGCGGCATTGGCCTATTAGTTAATTACCACTCGCATCAAAATACAAAAAAACAGACAAATGCTCGTGGGTATGGCAACGTGTTAGATATGAAATATTTATTAGGAGTTATCCTCATTTTTCTTATATTCCACTTTGGAAATTTAGCCTATGATGCTGGAATCTTGCTAGAGATTCCTCCCACCCAACATGAATGTCTTAAAGTGCAGGGAGTGCACGGACCTGAGGATATGGCCTTAGTGGATGAGCATATGATTATTTCCTCCACTTACCTGCCTTATCGTTATCATTTTGAAGCTGGAAATCTTTATTATCTAAATATGAATGATCCAATCCCAAGGCCCATTGCCTTACTTAGCAATGAGAACAAGCTTTCTCCCCATGGTATTCATGCGCATCGTGCT
>JBFEUX010000297.1:0-3067 GCA_041547255.1 Bacteriovoracaceae bacterium | reverse complement strand
TGAGTGAGCCTTTTGTTATTCCTCCCCCAAGCACCCGGTCCAACTCAGCAATCCCGGTTTTATAACGGTCAAAAGATTGCGCTTTTATCTCATTCACTCTTAATGGAATGTTTTCTTGTTCTTCAAGCTTTTCGTTGTATTTATTTTCTGCCACTTCCTCCTGCTCAAATGAATTCCACTCACTACATTGCGGACAACGACCAAGCCACTTTGTTGCCATGTACCTACACTGCATACAAACAAAACTGAATTTTTTCTTAGACATGACTAACCTATCATCTTAAAGAAATCTTCTTCCGTGATAATAGGCTTACCCAGTTCTTGGGCCTTTTTGAATTTTGATGAACTACTTACTTCATCATTGGTGATTAAGTAGTCGGTTTCTTTACTTACTCCACTTTGCACAATACCTCCGTTTTCTTTTACAATTTTTTGTAATTCACTTCGCTTCATCGTGAGGGTTCCTGTGATACAGAACTTCTTTCCAGCGATGCTACTATCAATTGTAACTGCAGGTTTGTACTTAAGCTTAAAACCATAAGCTCTTAATTTTTCAACAATATTTTTTTTGGATTGTAACGAATTTACAAAGTCAGTTGCAGATTTTTCAGCAAAGGACTCAATCTGGGCCAAATCGTCAGCCTTCATTTTCATTATTTTATCGATGGAATCAAAGCCATTGCTCACAATTTTTTCGCATTTATTTTGTGCTCCCCCAGTGATCCCTAAAGACGCTAGAAAGGTGGGAAGAGTTGCTTTTTTGGAATTTTCAATATTGGTTAAGATTTTATTGGCAAGTTTATCCTTAACCTTATCCATTGAAAGCAGCTGCTCTTCTTTCAACTCATATAGTGATGTTATGTCCTTTACAAACCCCAAGCGGATCATCTCTTCAAGACGTTTTGAGCTTAAATCATCAATACCGATCTTGTGAATAAAGTTTAGTATTTCATCTTTAATTTTGTCTGGACAAAAATCATTTCTACAAACAAGCCTTATATCTTCGACATAAGTCGGTTGTTGGCAGCTTGGGCATTTATCCGGATAGGTGAATTCGTTATTACTTTGTTTAACAACGCTTAAAAACTTGGGGATGACTTCACCAGATCTCACAATCTCTATTTCATCTCCCGCTTTTAGGTTACTTTGCTTTACTATTCCAAAATTGTGCAAAGTTACTCGCGATACCATGGCACCACTTAGCTCTACCGGAGTCACATTAGCAACGGGAGTTAAGTAACCATTGCGGGACACTTGCCAAGCAATAGATTTAACTATGGTTGTTTTCGTCTCCCCTTGAAACTTAAAAGCGATCTTATAGCGCGGATGATGTGCTGTCGCACCCATCGTTTTGTGTAGCTCCAGGTTATTAAAGCTAAGCACCAATCCATCGACTAAATAATTTCCCGCAGACATAAATTCACGGGTTTCATCTAATCTTTCTTCAAAATCTTTTTTTGTTTTATTTAAAAAGAAATCAGGGGTTTCAAAACCCAACCGACTCATCAAGTGAAACTTTTCCTCTTCCGTTTTCACTTCCACATTTTCACCCAACAACTCAAACGACTGAAAACTTAGATACTCACATAACTCAATATTTTCTTTTCTTCCTAGTAAACCCGCAACTATATTTCTTTGAGATGATGGTTTTTCTAACCCTTTCGCCTCCATTGCATCTGAAAGATGTACAAAGTTTTCTTCGGTACAGTAAACCTCACCACGTACTTCTACCTTTTCTTTTAATGCAATTTCTTTGGGTATATCTTTTAAAAAGATTATTTTTTTTGAAATATTTTCTCCAAACCTGCCATCACCTCGGGTTTTACCCAATACAAATTTTCCATCTTCATAAATTAAAGAACATGCTGAACCATCAATCTTAAATGTACTGATAACTTCCTTGCCCTCTGCCCACTTTACCAGCTCTTCTAGCTTGTAGGTTTTATTTAGGGATAACATCTTGTGTTCATGTTCTATTTTATCTTCGCTAAAAAACAATTCAGATCCAACCATTTCCAGCACGGTATTTTTAGGATCTAATTCTCTTAAGCGGTCTTCCATTGAATCGTATTCAAAGTCGGAAATTATTGGCTTGCCCTGATAATATAGGTTTTTATGTTTAATGATTTTGCTTTCTAAATCTTTTATTTCTTCTTGTCTGTTCATTTGCCTTCCATATGAGCACAACGCTTAGCAGGAATAATATTAATTAATTTGATTAAGATTACGATTTATATAATAGAGAGGCAAGACTGCTTGAGCTAAGTAATCTTGCCTTTTGAATAAAATTTTTGTTAGGTATCTTATTTACACTCGTTGTTTGCACGCTTAAGTACATGGGCAGGAACTACTTCCCATCCATTTTCCAGCGGGCCATCGATATCATCCATTTTTTGACCACATAATCCACTTTTATTAGTTTTACAGCTATCAAATTTATTTTCTAGTCTTTTCCACATTAATGTATTTGCCACGTAAGGTGCTTTGGCCTGATGGTAAACTAATTCAAATCTAACCGCTTCACCAACTTTTAACCTAATTATTTTTCTTCCACAGTTAAATTGGCTTGTTTGAACTTTCTTGCTGCCAATTAGATTTTTGTTTCCGATTTTCAATCGCACACCATCATCGCTAAAGACAGCAAATTCATAATCACCAGCATCTTCTTCATCTTCGATATAAAGATAACCTTGATACTTGATTACATAATCTTCCAAAAGCTCTTCTTGTGTAAAAGGGTCTTCTAAATATTCACCCTCTCTATTCACAACTCCTTCATAATAATCTCTTTTTAAAGTATTAATTTTATCTACAACAAAACTCTCAGAATAATATAGTTTACGCGCATTTAAGAGAGAGTTTATATTAGCTTTATTTTTTCCAGTTCTAAACATTGGGCTAACAGTGTATAGACTAGCAACTAGGCCGTCCTTAAATAACTCGCTTCCTTCACACATCTCACCATTAGAGTCATCACCTGCTTCGCTTCCAACTGTTGTACCGTCAGTGGTTCCTGTATCTCCACCAGTTGTGCCGCCAGTGGTTCCTGTATCTCCACCAGTTGTGC
>JBFEUX010000192.1:0-5753 GCA_041547255.1 Bacteriovoracaceae bacterium | reverse complement strand
TGGGCAGCGCTGCCGTTATATCCTGTAAGAATGCTGTTTGAGCAATTGTTTGTAATGAAGAAAATGGAACACCTTTTTTAAGCAGAGTTAAAATCTCCCGAAGCGGCTGTTCTCCCATGCCATAAACCAACATATCGGCCCCAGAGCTGGTTAGAATATTGGGCATGAGTTTATTTTGCCAATAGTCAAAATGTGTCACTCGGCGAAGTGAAGCCTCAATTCCTCCAATCAAAACGGGTGTCTCAGGATAAAGTTCTTTAAGAATTTTAGTATAGACTGAGGCTGCATAATCAGGTCTAAAGTTGGTATCTCCACCTGGAGTATAAGCATCTGTAGATCTAAGTCTTTTTCCTGCAGTATACTTATTGACCATAGAGTCCATATTGCCAGCAGTTACGCCAAAGAATAGTTTGGGCTTGCCAAATTTTTTAAAGTCTCTTAAATCATCCTGCCAATTAGGTTGAGCAATAATGGCCACTTTAAGTCCCATAGACTCAATAATTCTGCCAATCACAGCTGTCCCAAATGCTGGATGATCCACATAGGCATCCCCTGTGACCAAAACGACATCAAATTCTTCCCAACCACGTTTCTTGGCCTCTTTCATAGTGGTTGGTAGCCATGCCGTAATCGGAAAGTATTTTGTTTCTCTATTCATATCTATTGTATATCACAAAAAAAAAAGCGCCCCTCAATATAAAGGAGCGCCTGTATTTTATTCTTAGTTTTTTACTGCTTACTTGATCGCTCAATCAATACGTTCAGTACATTGATCAACGGCTGTGGTTTGTTAGTTGATTTTTCACATGGAACGGCCCTTAGCTCACCTGTTTTTTGATTAACCATATTACAGTGCAACCCAGTTCCATAGCTATACTTGTTGTGATACATAAAGCCATGAGAGCTATGGGCAGCCGGTAACCAAGACTTTGGTGGCGCCTTAGTATGGTCTTGCCATTTTTCCATATTTTTCCCATTAGGTAGCTTGGTTGCATTTTTAAATAGCCCAGTTTTTTTCCAGTCTTTAGTAATGACCCAAAAAAAGTCCGGTTGATTATGGTTACGCTTCTCTTTTTTTCTTCTTCTTGATGATGATCTTGTTCGAACCATTCTCGGTCTTCCTACTTTTACACCACGCCACTGGCCACCAACAATATTAAAATCCTCATCTAACTCTAAGTCATAAAACATTTTTTTATCTACATCATAATCATCTGCTTCACTGTTCTTATCTTCTCGATGGGGAGTCGCATAGTCTAAATAGATCATAGTTGCCTCAACCCCAACAATATAGCGAGCATCTTTATGACGAAGGTTTCTAAACTGATCATTTTTATTAATTGATACCACTGCGGCCATAGGAGAGCTTACATTATATCCCGTATTAGGATTAAAATATTTAAACTCATAGGCATACATTGGATGGTTATCAACCGGGGCCCCAACTTTTCTTTCAACAATAAAACTTCGGCCTTGCTTTCCTATTAAATTAACCAATCCCATATGCCAGGTAGCAGGGTGAACACCAGAGCATCTTGGCGAATGATCGAGATTAAAGGGATCTGGCTTGTTATCATATAATCTTCCATAACCATCTTCTTTAGCATCCGTATTACAGCGTAGACCAGCACTTAATGTTCCACCTGAACCGCGGGCAAGAGTTCCATCCGCATTTCTAACAACATTATCCTGAATAAGAGAGTTAACCCAAAATAAAGAAACTAAACCTCTAATATCTGACGGATAAAACCTTAATTTTCTTCCATCTGGTAGTTCAAAAGAAATTGCTCTTCTTGGTCTTGGAACAATACCGGCCGCAGTTGACCAACCATTACAAATACCTTCCCAAGCGGCCATAAATGAACTCTGTTTTGCCAAAACATAATCATCTTCTTGTTCTTCGGCCATTTCTACTGCCGCGGGAAATGCCTCTTGCACAGTTTTATACATACCGGACTGAACTAATGTTAAAGCATTCTCAGCGGATAAACTACCTTGAAACTCAACATAATCTTTAAACACTTCTCCTGCATTCTTATAAGGAACGCCACTTGAATTCAACCACCCCCAACTTGCATACTGTTCAGCACGAGTTAGGGCTTCAGGGTCCACTAATCTTAAATCAGTAATGAATGCATTAAGTTTAGCTGATCCCCAATCATTCATATACTTCCATAGCCTCTTGGTTAGATCGAAGCTCTTATCACCAATTAAAATATCATATTTTTCGGAGGGAGCTAATTTAGCAAGCTCCTCTTCACTCATTGTATCTACTCTTGCCAGCTCCTCTGTTAAACGATCTTTTAGAGAATCATAATTATTTTTCCATGCAACCCAACCAACATCCAAGTAATATAGTGCTTTGGTATTTTCATAAGGATCAGCAACTGTCCCTTTATTTAATGGCCAATAAGAGGCAGTCCACGGTTTTATCTTTGTAGAAGCTTTAGATAAATTTTTAGAGACAATCTCTCTAAAGTTTTTAATAAAATTTGCGTCTTCAGAAACCCTTTGAACATCTTGATAGATCTCCTTCTTTAGTTTCGGTACAAATGGATAAATCTTAGGATAGTCATCTAAATCAAGAGGCTTTTTAGCATTAAATGCTAAATCCAGCTGGGCCATGGCATTAAAACCAAAACTCATGCTTAAAAATAAAATAACATGCTTAGCATGGTGTAATTTCATACAAACTCCTTAATTGATGCACCGCATAAATATATCAATATTCGGCTATTTTTAAAGAGTTTGTGTAAATCTTACCAAGTATTAAAAAGGAGGACGCTTACCTACAATTCCTTTTATAAAAGCAGGTGAATCCACGTGCCCAGGATCATGTCCGGTAGCAATATAAAGGTTTTCAAACCCTAAATCATTGATTTTATGTGATTCTTTGGTTCCTATAAGACCATCTCCTAGCTCCAAGTCTATATATATAGAAACATCCTTAGCTAGCCCATCCAGCTGGGACATAAACTCAGCTACGTCCTTACAACAGAGCAGCTGGATATTGCTCTTTTTAGCGGCCATCTCCCAGCTCTTTCTGATGAGCAGATCATCATCTATTAAAACATATTTTATTGAGTTCATTTACTCTCTACTAATAGACTTAATAACAACTGGTTGCACGGGCACATCTGCATGACCTGCTTTATTAGTTGTCGCAACTGACTCAATGCTTTTTACGACACTCATTCCTTTAACCACTCTGCCAAAAACGGCATAACCATAATTGGCCGGCCCTTGGTGATTAAGAAAGGCATTATCCTTGGCATTAATAAAAAACTGAGAAGTAGCACTATCTTTTTGTGGAGTTCGTGCCATGGCAATAGTTCCAGTATCATTTTTTAATCCATTGGCCGCTTCATTTTTGATTGCAGCTTGAGTAGACTTTTGTTGCATATTTTTCGTAAAGCCTCCCCCCTGAATCATAAAATTCTTAATTACTCGATGAAAGATAAGACCATCATAGAATTTTTTATCTACGTAACTCAAAAAGTTTTTTACCGTAATTGGAGCTTTGGTTTCATTCAACTCCAGATGGATATCACCTTTACTGGTTTTCATGACAACTTTAACCACTTTATCCGCGGCCAAGCTTATATTCATTATCAATAAACTCATCATGATTAATAAAGATTTCATCTATACTCCTTGAAATATCTCAATATGATTTTTAAATTGTTCTTTAATCTTATCGCAAGTTTCCCGATATGGAACTAAATTCAAAGGCATACTTTCAATTACTTCAAAAGTATCACGCAAAACATAACTATCATTAAGCTGATATTCATATATTCGGAAATTTTTTAATTTTTTATATCCCGATTTAAATCCGTTGATATCTACTTTTTGTAAATCTTGTGCCAAACCTCGCTCAAGTAGCTCTACTTTGCCATTGTTCTTATATCCACGATAAGTAAATGATCTATTATTTATTTGGTATTGAAGGCCATCATCGACAATATAACAAAAGTTCAGTTTGGGATTATGTAAAATCACAAACTTTCTATCTACCCGTAAAGCATTCCAACTAACTACACCTAACACCAGAATGGCAATAAAAGCAAAGATACTTACAATGACCCAAGTTTTTTTCATTTATTTAAAGTAAACTTTTTTCAGTTCTTCATAAATTCTCTTATTCATCGCCCCTTTACGAGAACACATAAGATCACTGGTATCAATCTGATAATTAATCATTAATTTTTGTTTTTCATCGTAAAATTCGTGATAACAATCTGGTAAACGCAAAATATGTCCAAACTCATGTCGGATAGTCCATCGCACATCATATTCTTCCAACTCTGTATTGGCATCCATAACGATTTTATTTCCTCCACTCACATGTGGAACGACATTTTTTTGGAATTGAATATAAGGGCTTCCCAAGCGTCCCCTAATAAAATTCATTTCCATTTGCCAGTTTTCTGGAAAATACTTGAATTCATCTTCCACATTTTCTTTTAACCATGTAGCTATCTTTTCATTTTTTGGATCTTTAAACACAACCTGCATCACCGCTGGCGCTTTGTGGCTCCACACCACATCTTTTCTAGGGTTGCTAATAATAAAAAAGCTATCCCACATATCTTTTCCATCCGACCAGTATGTGTTCTTATAAGAAAGCAAGTCATTCCTAGCGAGTGATTTTTGTAATTCTTTATCACACATTTTTTCATCCAGAAATGAGTTGATACAAATGCCAATCAAAGCGGTCTTGAGTTGCTCTAATTCATCGCTATTTAGTTGACGATAATTTGCCAAAACATTATCTAGCTGAGAAATATTTTTCAAATGATAATAACCACGGATATCTTTAACCTTACGCCGAGCATACTGACCTAAATAAGGAGAAAGAGATGTCCATCTAACTGCCGTTTGATACAGTTTAGAAACCTTCCTTCCCCACAAAATGAACTCTTGCTCTGAAACTAGGGTTTGCTCGGAAATTGCAGCCTTTCCATAGATCACTTGAGAAAGTTTGATAGGTAAAGTCGAACGTAATTTTGCTAAACCACTTTTTATAGTACTTGGCCCATAAGCATGTGCTTGATCAATGGGTATTCCAGTTTGGGTTTCTTTATTGGTCAAACGAATCGCCTCACTTTCAGAACGTTGAGAGTTAATCAGTTTGATCCAATTAGATAACTTCTCTCCCCCCTTAATCGCCTCCGCAATGGCCGTATCCTTTACTGCAAAACTTTTCTGAGTTCGCAATTGTTGTAATAATTTTTGAGATTCTTCGAAAGTAAGATCTAAAGGTAAATGAGGTAGTGCAAAACTAGTACTCATAAACAGCAATGTGCTTAATAAAAACATGTATTTCAAAACATTCTCCTTAGCTAAGTAGAAAGGATACTAGCTAAGAAAATATGAAAATTATAGTTTTTTGAAAAAATTATTCAATTAGTCATAATTGAAGTCGGCTGTTTTGGATTTTCCAGATAAGGTGGCCGTTCTAATGTATTAATAAGGGCTTGTATCCCTGCAGGAGGTAGCATATTTGCTTTTTTTGCATACTTATCTACTGCTTTTAAGAATTCATAAGGTAACTTAACATGTAACAAATTCACGACCCATTTTGGAATTCCCCCCATTGGATCAACCAATAATGTTAATCTCATATATGTCTTATCAGCTCTTGGATGAAATTCTATCCTCCCAAACTGTACTTGGGCCCGAACATGATCTTTATCTTTGCCTTTATTTGGGAGTGTAGTGGACTTAAAGTTTAACACTAAATATTTCTT
>JBFEUX010000007.1:0-29760 GCA_041547255.1 Bacteriovoracaceae bacterium | reverse complement strand
GGCTCGCCCCACAGGAATTGGTGGGTAAGAGATTAGTAAGCTTTTTTAATAAACCTCAGTTTTTTGATGAACAAATGAAAACATACCTACGTTACCAGAAAATTGAAGATCTTGTGAGTAAAGGTGATAGTTATAGTGGTGTTTATCTATGTGCGGAAGTTGATGGTAAAGAGAAATGGTTTTTAATTAATGGACAGCCCATCTTAGATGATGACGAGACAAGCAGCTTTTCTACTATTCTTTCAATGAACGATATTACTGAGAGTATGCAGGCAAAGGATACGATCCGAAATCAGCAAATGCAGTTGGTGGAGTCGGCAAAAATGCAATCGATTGGGGAAATGGCCAGCGGTATTGCCCATGAGATAAATAATCCACTTACGGTAATCTCTTTTAGTACAGAACGTCTATCAATGAAAGCAAAGAAAAATGATTCGATTCAGAGTGAAGAGGTGGCAAAGGTTACAACTAAGATTAGATCGACTGTAGAGCGTATGGCCAAAATCGTACATTCCTTGTTGGCCCTCTCGAGAGGGGATCAAATGAAAATGACTAAAGTAAACGCCCAGGAGATCGTTAATATCGCGGTAGATTTTGGGTTGCCTCTTTTAAAACAAGCCAATGTTGAGTTAGACTTGTCAGAAGTAGATGGAGACTTAGAGTTAGAGTGTAACGCTATTCAAATATCGCAAGTTATTTTAAACCTGGTTAAAAACTCTAAAGATGCTATTCAAGATCTGCCAGAGAAATGGATAAAAATTAAGACGCTAGACTTAGGTGACTCAGTTCGATTTGAAGTCATCGATAGTGGTGGGGGAATTGCCCCTGAGCTAAGCGAAAAGATCCTTATGCCTTTTTTTACAACTAAAGCTATTGGCAGTGGAACAGGTTTAGGCTTAAGTATTTCTCGTAAGATTATGGAGGTTCATCAAGGAGTCTTCGATATAGACAGCAGTTGTAAGAATACTTGTTTTTATTTTGTACTTCCTAAAAAGCAAAGCGAGCGCATCATTCCTGAGCATCTTAAGGATGTGGCTTGATTTGGACGACGATGGAATTCCATTGGGTCGCACTTTGTAGATTTCCACTAATAATATAGTTATCCAATGTTGGAGCCTCTTGGGTCTGAATGATAAGACCACTGCTATTAGGGTTGCTTCCACTTTCCAGCTCCGCTATGGCCGGCTCAGCATCGGCAATAAATGAATTACTTAGATAATACCCAATACCACTTACGATGAGCGAGTTATTCTCATCAGTATTTACTGGTATATTTATTACTTTTGAGGCCACCGCTGCGCTGTTATTACATACGGCGAGTGCATCAATTCCCAGTGGGTTTGCCTGTGCCAATATCCCAACAGGATTATTACTGTCGACATTAGAATAACGGGCCACTAGCATCTGGGCCGAGTCACTTGTAATACTCAGCTGAGCAGAAACGATACCATCTGAAACAGGGGCTCCTTGTGCATACCAAACTTCCATACTGCTTCTTGTTTTATTTGCACATTGACTTACCAGTTTTTGCCAGACGAGTCCTAGTCCTTGTACATCTACGACAAAATTATCACTGTCTGAGTGATGGATAAAAGCTAAATAGAGATCATCATTGACCGCAGTAAGTGAAGAGGATGAGCTAATTATATCTGAGTTAATAGCAAGTGCAGATTGGACTTCTTCCATTTTCGGAAAATTATCAGCATTATAAATATTGACCTCTACCACCCCAGAGGTACTAACTTTTCCATCAGTGATATAATATTTAAAGCTATCGACATCAACGACATCTACAGGAGGGGTATAGTCTAAGCTTCCATTGGCATTTAAAGTAATTGAACCTCCAAGCACAGAACTACTATCAATTTGTATAATACTCAGATCATCTCCATCAGCATCTTGATCATTAAGAAGTAGTTCATCTATATTCATTATCGTTAAAACTTTATTTTGAGCTACGGAATAATTGTCGGCGCTTGCTATTGGAGCTTTATTTTGCTCTTGCGCTTCATTTGAATTAGCATTCCCATTTTGAGCAGCTTCTATACTTGAATCGGAATTCGACTCAGCAGCCTTAGGCATAATATTTCCACTAACGCTAGCGCTATTCGCTGGTTTATTCTGCTGTTTTTGTTTGTTATTATTCTTTTGCTGCTTATCATTGGCCATGGCTTGACCTGCGCCAAAAGAACTTCCCACACCGTAGTTAGCTATACTTGAGCTAGCATTATACACTTCTCTTTGGTAATCCATTGAGTTAATGCCATTATAACTGGCTGGATTTCTTCCGGCACTGTTAGCTAAGACCAGCTCTGCTTGTGGCCGGAAAATAGAAGAAAGCTTTTTGACCGGCAGGTTTAAATTTTTTAATTCTTTGTTCGCAAGTAAAAATTGACCATCTTCGGACTTATTTAATTGGGAACTGGGGTAGAGAGGATCTTCTGAACCCAGAAAATCAGATTTAAATTCTTCCCTCTGGTTTTCTTTAATATATGATTTCAATTGATCTAAAGAAGCGAGATCACTGGCGAACGCAGCTGTATTCAGTGCAAATAAAATAAGGTAAATGTTAAACCAAAGTATTCGCAAACGTACTCCCATATCTTTCCGATTTAAACTTGTGTTTACTTATTAAAATTATAAGTCCTATAAGCTTTTTAAATTTAAATTAATGATTTTTTCAGTGAGAGGTCTGTTAACTAACTGAAAAAACGAGGTTTTTTCTAGTGATATATCTTAATTCTATTGAGCATGATAACTTGCCAGAACTAGGTAAGCAGAGAAATTTTGGCCTAATTTTGCCCATTATTTATGTCGAATTCCATAAATATGGCATATAATGATGGAATGAGAGAGCGAAAATGGATTTTATATGTTGAGGATGAACGAGATCTTGCTGAGGAAGTAATAGAAGTTCTAGAGGAACATGATCTCAAAGTTATCCATAGTGTAGATTATACGGATGCTATCAATAAGGCCCAGAATCAAAAGTTTGACCTTATGATTGTGGATATTCATCTACGTAAAGGAATGGGGGATTCACTTATTAAGGCAATCAAAGGGAATCTTCGTCATATTAATAATTCAACCCCAGTGATTGTGGCCAGTTCGCAAATTACAGAGGAACTTGTTCATAGTATAGGCAAAGACATTAAAAATGCACTCGTCAAGCCTTATAAAATCGAAACACTTATTCAAACGGTTTTTAAATTACTGAGAATGAAATCACCTCTTTAAGAAAATACACGTATAAATTTTTTCTCTCATTTTTTTATTCGATTGGTTTACCTTGCTCATCAAACTGAACATCTTCTTTATTGCCTGCTTTGGCATATTCCTCTGCTAGATGATCGTAAGGAATGCGAAAAAGGTTGATAAAACCAAGTTCCTTGGGATCACGATATTCTTTGATTCCAATTTCCATATTGTCATGTCCAGCAACTGGCTGCGCCTCATAAGTTCCAAAAAGATAATCCCACCAAGTTAAATTAAATCCATAATTTGAGTTGGTTTCTTTTACAACGATAGAGTGGTGGACGCGATGAAAGTCTGGAGTGACCAAAAATTTTCTTAGCAACCGGTCGCACCATAAAGGTAACTTCAAGTTGGCATGGTTCCATTGGGCCAGGCCATTAAGAATGACTTCAAAAATAATAATGGATACTGGATGGATTCCCAAGGTTATAATGGCGACAATTTTTACAAAAATAGAAAAGAGAATTTCAATTGGGTGAAATCTATTTCCGCTTGTGACATCTAAGTCCATATCGGCATGGTGGACTTTATGTACTTGCCATATGTATTTATTGGAATGGGCAAAGCGGTGCTGAAAATAGATAATAAGATCCATGATAACTACACCCTTAATAATATATACCAAGCTTTCCCAAGTAGAAGCATCTGTTGCGAGCGGAATAAAATAATTAAATAAGCCCCATCCTTTGTTCTGAACCATAGAAGCAAACTGCACTAGAGTTCCTATAAATATAAATCTAAAAAAGATATTGGCGGTGATTGAACTACTTATAATAATTCCAAAATTGGCAGTCCAACGATGTAATCTAGTATCAACTCTTTTTCTACGTGGAAAGATGGCCTCTAGTATTGCCATGATTGCAAATGTTCCTAAAAAACCAATAAGCCTGATTTTAAGTTCATTTTGCAAGATGAAATCAGTCACACCGCTACTCCTGGGTATTTGTATTATTTAGTTATTTTAAGGAGTCGGTGATAACATGAAAAGGATTATCCCCTTGTGAACGGAGAGAAAAAAATAATTGTAACCTATTGAAATATATTGTCTTTTTTGGAAAAGGCTTATTAAGTTGGGCAAAATAGCCGATAACTGACTAACGAGGTATCATATGAGCGCTATTCACTACTATCTGACTTTTAATCCCTATTTAAATCATGAAAATGCATCTGATTATACTCAGGCCCATGAGTTTTATGATTTCTTGAAGACTATTATTCATAAGGATACTAAGGGTAGTGCTTATTGGGGAAAAATCATAGGTAAAGATCGCGATGCGAGTGTAAACATCGAGCACTTTAAAAAGGTCTGCGAAGATAATAAAAATGAAAATTTAAGTACGCACCTCTATATCACAGATTTTAAAAATTTATGGGTGGGAAAGGTAAAATCAATTACGGATAAATTACCAAAAGGTGCAAACACCCTGCCATTTTATGAAGGGAAAAAAGTTGAAATATGGTTTGAATTGGAAGATTTTATACTACTTGAACATAAGTCAGAAGAAACGGCGAATAAGTTAAGTGAATTCTATATAGAAAATGATTATCATGAAAATATTATTCATGGGCTCTCACCATTTACCACTTCAATAAAATATCCTTGTTTTTTACAAGATATTTCTGAAGAACAATATTTTGACGAGATGGATGACGTGGATGGATCACATTTGCTACTTAAAAATAATCCCGCGATTACCAAAAGTAATGCTGATCAGGTATTGAAAAATCTTCACCTCTATATTTTTCCGGAAGAAATGTATACTAAATTTCCTCATGCGGCCAAACTAGAGATTGAATCTGCAGAAGTCTCTATGATGGAGCATAGACGGCATAATATGCATAATATAGCATTTAGTTACTTGAGGGCATTAGAAATCATTTTAAATGATTTGATTATCCATCATATTAAAAAATCAGGACAGGGAGAGGACTTTTTTGTTGATGCGACTGTATCACCTCCTAAATTATATTTTAACCCAACGAAAGATTATTATATTCCTTTAAAACAATTTAATAAAAATTTTTCAGTGGCCAATTTATTAAATTTTATGGAAAGAGGTGTGAATCAAAGTCATCTTGGATTTAAAAAGGCATTCTCTGATAAGAAACAATTTGTTCGTTTTATAACGAAAGGTTTCGCTCAGGTGATTAGGGATAATTCTCTTATTGAAATTCGAAATGCGCTTGCCCATGGAGAAAATGACAAAATAACTTTAAAAGATGCTAACGCCGTAAGAAATCTTATTCTGGGAGGGGGCACTCGGGGGCTTATTCATACTTGCTACTTACTTTTTTATAAAGATAAGTTTCATGGCCTATATAAGGTCGAAGATATAAATAATCCTCAGCAAACGGCTAAAAAATCTAAGAAAAGTGGTTTGAAGCTTGTTTCTTAAACGATATCTTTAATTCGAAGCTTATAGCGATGACGACTGAGAGCATAAGTGAAAATAATAGAATCATAGAATGCCAGTATTACAGCAAATGCCCATATCACAAAGATCATAATCGAGTACAGTGAACCATAATTTATAAGCAGACTTTCTTTGGCCAGACTTAAATAGGTCAAAAATATGTTTTTGGTTATGAGAATCTGAACGGTGAAAAAAGTACTACCAATGGCCGTTGCTCGAAAATTTGAATTGGCCTTTAAAAGAAATTTAAAAAAGAGGATAAAAAAGATAAATAACAGTAGTGTGCTAAAAAAGTTTACCCCTAGCAACTCCATTTGCATAAATCCATCCGTTAATAGCTCTGTAAACTTGAAAAATTTCAAATATTCACTTTGTAAGAAAATATCAATGAGCTTTCCGAGAATGGGAAGAAATGCCATGAGAAGAAAAAAAACAAAGGCAATCGTTATTGATAAAAAGTTATAAAGAGTACGTAATAAAGTACCATGAGCTTTTACTCCGGTAATAATATCTACTGAGCGCCATACTGAGCCAAAAAAACCTAAGGATGAAAAAAGCAGAATTATGTAGTGAAGAGTATTTAGGTTTTTATTCGTATTAAGCATCGATTTAGAGTGTTTTAAGATGAGCTGCACACTAGGAAGGATATCTTTGGGAATGACTGACTCTACATAATTGATAAGATTAAAGGTTTCCTCTGGGACTAAACTTTCAAAAGCAAAAGTCGCAAAGCTGATAAGTAGCAGTGTTGATGGGATTAAGCATAAAAAGAAAAAGAAACAAGTGCTGGATGATAATATTAATAAATGCTTATCCCCACATTCTTTTAAGAAATCTTTTATAAAAAGTTTAATGATTGGCCATCTTTTCATAATATTAAATCTGTGTGTTAAGAACTTTTACGCCTTTGAATTCGCTACTGATATCTCCAATCTTTATTGCATCTGGGCAAGTGGCGGTTGGATTAGCACCTTTATCTAGGACAAAGATAAATCCTACTCCCATATTAAAAGTCGTGTAAAGTTCTTTTGAAGTCATGTTGGCCTTAGATATGACTGCATCCATAAATGGAGGGAGCTCTGGAAGCTTACTGACTTCATAACCAAAGTTTTCATTAATTCGCTTGATATTGTTCAGCCCGCCACCTGTTATATGTGCCATTCCATACACTTGGTGATTCGCCAGCATGGCCTTCACTTCTTGGGTGTAAATACGGGTGGGAGTTAAAGTATTACATTTTAATTCATTATCTTCACTTTCAATAAGTTTACGTAGCAAAGAGTAGCCATTAGAGTGAAAACCACTGGATGGGATTGCCCAGATTTCCATGCCGCTATTTATTTGTTTTCCATCAATCATTTTATCTTTGGGAAGAGTCCCCACCACAAAGCCAGCTAGATCGTAATCGTCTTTAGCATACATTCCTGGCATTTCTGCTGTTTCTCCTCCAATAAGTGCACATCCTGCTAGCTTACAGCCCTGCGCGATACCTTTAACAACCTGCTCATGTACCGTTAAGTCCAGTTTTGACGTTGCTAGATAATCTAGAAAAAACATTGGTGTTGCTCCGGTGCAAAGGATATCATTTACACACATGGCAACCAGGTCTTGCCCGATGCTATCATGAATAGCTAGTTCGATGGCCAGTTTTATTTTGGTACCAACGCCATCCGTTCCTGTGGCCAGATAATGGTCGCCTTGATCGTAGAGAGCAGCAAAACCACCAACACCAGAAACTACATTTTCATTATACGTGTCTTTAATAAAAGGTTTAATTTTATCTATAAAAAGATCACCTTTTTCTACATCAACGCCTGCTTCTTTGTAATTCATATTACTTTCCTAATGTCTAAAATGTCTAACGCCAGTAAAGTCCATTGCTATAGCATATTCATCACATGCATCAATCACTTCTTGATCTTTTATACTACCACCTGGCTGTAAGATATACTTAATTCCCAATTCAGCGGCCACATCTATACTATCTCGGAAAGGAAAAAAGGCATCTGACACCAATAGTGTTTCACTCAAGTTAAAATCTAAATTTACTGCTCGTGGCCCTGCTAGCATTTTAAGTGAGTCAAGGCGGTTAGGTTGTCCCATGCCGGCCCCTGCAATAACTAAATCGCTTCCTTTGGTTGCCGCGAGAAGTATAGAATTACTCTTAAGATATTTATTAACAATCATTCCGAAAGTTTTAAGTTCACCATATGAACTTGGTATACTTGTCTTGGTTACAGTTCTAAACTCATAGCCATGAAGTTCGTCCTCTTCCTGAATAAGTAATCCGCCATTAATACTTTTAATAATTTTTTCTTTCGCGTTAGCAGGTTTATTGGGAATTTGTAGCAATCTTAGATTCTTCTTTGAAGCAAAGATATTCTTGGCCTCTGTGGTAAAATCCGGAGCAATGATAATTTCGGTGAATTTATCTACGATCCATTTTGCAGTCGTTTCTGTCACTGGATGATTGAAGGCAATAATGCTTCCAAAACTACTGACAGGATCACAGGCCCAAGCTGTCTCTAAAGAATGAGTTTGTTCATCTCCAACACAAACGCCACATGGATTAGAATGTTTTACAATCGTGGTAATATGTTTTTGTGGATAGTTTAGCGCTAATTCACTGGTACATTTCCAAGCTGCATCTGCATCCATCAGGTTGTTATAAGAGAGTTCTTTTCCTTGCAATTGTTCGGCATTAAAAAGCGATACAGCTGATTGATTATTTTTCCAAGGAACTGCCCATGCCTTTTGATGTGGATTCTCTCCATAACGCAATGTTTTAGCTTCAGTGGTTGCTATCGGAAGGCCATCTTGGTTAAGGGTGTTACAAATATACTGGTCATATTCAGCTGTCATATTGAATGCCGTTAGGGCCAGTCTAAAATTGAAATCGGGAGTGATTTGAGTATAAGTCTGCATGAAATCATCATACTGAGCAGGATTAGTAAGGACAGAAACGTGCTTATAATTTTTCGCTGCGGCCCGAATCATAGTCGGTCCACCAATATCGATATTTTCAATAAGTGTCGCCAGTTTATTAGTCGATCTGGAGACTTCTTTGAAAGGGTAGAGGTTACAGACGACAATATCGATAGGCTTGATTCCTAATGAGTTGGCATCGGCAACATCTTTATCACTATCTCTTTGGAATAAAAGCGCACTTCCAATTTGAAAGCTAATAGTTTTCATACGGCCACCAAATGCTTCTGGGGTGCCTGTAACTTCTGTAATGGGGGTTATTTTAATTCCATTTTCAGTTAAGGTTTTTGCTGTTCCACCGGTTGAAATTATTTCAACGTCGTTACTTACTAAAAAATTAGCAAGCTCCACGATACCAGTTTTATCACTAACACTTAGAAGAGCTCTTTTCATTTTTTTATCCTTTTTACATATTCAACAGCATTTTTAAAAATTTGTAAGTTTGCTTGGCTTTTTTCTGGTGAGTGGGGCAGTAAAAACTCATGTATGGCAGCTTCTGGGTGAGGCATTAAACCAAAGACATTACCAGCTTTGTTAGTCATGGCGGCACAAGATTGATATGAGCCATTTATATCTAGCTTATATGCCAGCGCCATTTGCTCTAAGTTAGGAGTCCCTATGATTCTTCCTTCCTTATGTCTGACCGGCATAAAGAGTTTATTAGGAAGATTTTGTAGCCATAGCGAATTTTGATTTTTAACATCCATTTCTACCCAAAAATTTATAAATTTCCCATGATTATTTTCTGCCAGGGTGATTGGCCCACTTTCGTTGAAAACACCCAGCTGTGCAAGAATTTGAAAGCCATTACAAATCCCAATAATGGGTTTTTTATCTGAAATAAATTTTTCAATATTTTTTTGTTGTTTGAGTTTTATCTTTTCGGCCAGGATCTTTCCTGAGCGAATCTCATCTCCATAGCTAAAGCCACCCGGAAAGGCGAGAATGTCATAGGGATCCAGGCTTTCCAGTTTTAAAAAGTCTGATACGTGAACCAGTTCGACCTCTGATCCGACAGAGCTAAACGCGTGGGCCGTTTCGTTTTCACAGTTTATTCCTTCACCGGTAAGAATTAGCGTCTTAATATTCATTTCTACTCCAAATTTGGTAAAGCTCATTGATATTTAAATCAAACTGGTTTTTCATTTTAATTTGCTGGCCATTATTTGTTTCTCCTATATAGCGAGCATTACCTTGAGCTTTCTTTTCGAATTCAGCCTGTTTCGACTTATCAATAGAAACAATAAATGCAGCGGGTAATTCATTAAAGAGAAAGGAGTCCATTCTCTCATTGATTTTAAAACAATTATCACTAAAGCAAAAACCAAGCGCATTTGGAAAACATGACTCAATGACCGCAGTGACTATTCCGCCTTCTGAGACATCATGACAAGATTCGATTAATTTACTCTTAATAAGACTGTGAATTAAATGAAACCGGCTTTTGTTTTCTGGTAAGTTGACCGGAGGCAACTGCGCTAAATCATAATGTGTTGTAGAAAAATAGTTGCGATCAAATTGATTTGGACCGACATAATAAACTAATTTTTGTTCAGCTTTGAAATCAGTTGTCATTTTATCATCAAGCGAATCAAGTTTTGCTAGAGCTGTAATGAGAAGTGTCGGAGGAACACTGATTTTGATTTTTTCGTTATCCTTATTATTGCCGATAAAATCATTTTTCATGGAGTCTTTACCACTGATAAAAGGTGTCCCATACACTATGGCGGTATCATAAAGGGCTTTTCCAGATCTCACGAGTTGAGCTAGTTTATGTTCACCATCCGGATTATTGGCACTGCGGATTGGATCCGGCCAACAGTAATTATCACAAACCGAGATATAATCAGGATTGGCACCAGTGGCAACTGCGTTTCGAACAGCTTCATCTATACTTAATTGGGTCATGGTATAGGTATCGAGAAATGAACTTTGCGGATTTAGTCCACAGCTAACCGCAATGGCCCCTTTTTGATCGCCTCCATAAAGTCCGGTCCAAATGACAGCAGCATCTGATGGCCCAGAAAGTCGTTTTTGTATGAATGGTTTTACAGCTGTTGTGCCTTTTACTTCATGATCATATTGGCGGACTAATGCTTCCTTACTTTTTATATTAGGATGCGCCATTAAGGAACGTATTGTTTTTTCCAGAGTGTCGATGCTTGGTGTTTTGGTATTTTGATGCCAAATTTTTTCAGTAGTTGTTTCTTGATAATGAGCTTTTAATTCCATTGGTACCAGTGACTCATGCAAGAACTTTAGATTTAGTGAGGCAAGAAGTTTACCCTGCTCAATAATATCAAAACTTCCTTTGTTATGAAATTTTCCAATAACGGCAGGGTTGCAGTCCATTTGCTCTGCGAGTGCGACAAATTCCTCGAGTTTGTCATCTGGAACAGAAAAACTCATTCTTTCCTGGCTTTCTGAGATAATAATTTCATAGGGAGAAAGACCACTGTATTTAAAAGGTATTTTTTCTAAATGGATTTCTGCTCCATTGGTAAGCTCGGCCATTTCCCCGATTGAACTACTAAGTCCGCCGGCACCATTGTCAGTGAGGCTGTTATAAAGTTCTTTGTCTCTTGCTAAAAGTAAAAAATCAGTAAGTTTTTTCTGGGTAAGTGGGTCTCCTATTTGTACGGCAGTACTTGGAGCGTTATCATCCAGTTCAAGTGAGCTAAAGGTGGCACCGTGAATACCATCGGCCCCCACACTTCCTCCACATATGACAATATTGTCTCCAGCTTGTTGTCTTTTTAAGTATGTTTCAATTCCGTTAACTTTGTGAGGCAGGACACCTACTGTCCCACAGTAAACTAGAGGCTTGCCCGCGTAATTATCATGAAAGTGAATGGCCCCATTAACAGTCGGAATACCACTTTTATTCCCACCATCTTCAATTCCTTTGTGTACCCCCCTTAGGATACTAAGTGGAGATCTAAGTTTAGGTGGAAGTTTATCTGTGATTTCTTTGGGATAGTGGCTAGGAGCAAAACATAAGACATTAGTGTTTGCGATGGGCATGGCCCCAATCCCGCAGCCTAGTATATCCCGGTTAACACCGAGAATACCGGTCAATGCTCCTCCATAAGGATCAAGGGCCGAAGGAGAGTTATGAGTTTCGACTTTGAGACAAAAATCAATATTATCATCAAAGCGAACTATCCCAGCATTGTCAGTAAAAACCGATATTAGCCAATCTTGTTTGAATTTTTCTTGTACATCTTTAGTCGCTTTCTTTATGAACGACTTAAAAACGCCTTCAATTTTCATTTCTCCCAAAGAATTTCTGGTATCTTCTGCCTCTGTGTAGGTGATATTGGCGGAAAAGATTTTATGCTTACAGTGCTCAGACCAGGTTTGAGCAATGATCTCCATCTCGATATCAACAGGTGACTCAGGTAAACCCAGTTCTTTTCTTTTTTCTTGTATCTCGGGAGAGTTAAAATGAGCTTGTACTTGTTTTAATTCAGCTAAGCTTAGCGCCCAAAGTTTTTCCTTGGAAAGATTTTCTAGTTCTATATCTGCAAGATTGAGATTAATAATCTCTGGTGTATGACTTGTTAACTTAACTTCGGGCAAAGAAGGGGATGGAATATAGTCCATTACCTCATGATTTTTAAAAATCTGGACTCTTTGAATGAGATCATTACAAAGAACTTTTCTTGCCATTTCTTCTATCATGGCCAGATCTTTATTGGTTTTAATTAAAAAGATATGTCCAGTTGCGACCTTAAACTCATTGTAAGAGTCGTAATAGTAAAGCGCATTAAGAGTGGAGCGAGCACTGTTATCAGTAACTCCGGGCTTTAAACTTACTTGTATCAAATAATTGAAGCCAAGACTATTTGGATTAGCTTCCTCAAACAAAAGTTTTTCATCCACTTGGTCGCGGAAGAGGTCTTTTAAATAGAGGTTTAAATCATCGTTATATGTTTTTGCCTCAACCCAATAGGTTTTACCTGTGAAAATCCAATCTACTTTAAAACCCAATTCCTGAAAAATCGTGTCTTGTAGATAAGTATCGTTTTGTGGAGATGCTGAGATAATATCAAAGCGCATATAATATCCTTCTGTCTTTTTTAGCAAGATAGTGGTTTAAATTTTCTAAAACTTTAGGGTAGAGTTTATGTTCTAAATTAAGACCACGTTTTTTAAACTTTTCGAGCGTATCATCTTTTCTTTTTTCAAACTTTTCTTGGACAATGATAGGCCCTGTGTCCATTCCCGCATCAACAAAGTGAACGGTTATCCCAGAGTAATCTTGATCAGCAGCAAATGCTCTTTCATAAGCTTTTAGCCCGGTAAATTCTGGCAAATAAGCGGGATGAATATTGATAATACGGCTTTGTTTGAATTCTGCATCATAGAAGACTTTAATAAAGTCTGGAGATAAAAGCTTCATGTAGCCGGCCAAAAATATCCACTGAATATTATGCGAGAGCAATGTCTCTAAGATTTTTTGTTCATGCTCTGCTTTGCTTAGACTGAGTTTTTCAATAATGGCGAAATCTATTTGATGGTTTTTTGCATGTTCGATAACGCCCGCATCTTTATTGTCAGTCACAATCAGTGCAATATTAAGGTTGTTGAATTCCTTTGCTTTTTCTATGAGTGCCTTGGCGTTTGAGCCTCGGCCAGATGCTAAAATCGCGATATTGGTCATAGCCCGATATCCTTTCTGTACTGCTCGCCTTGAAAATGTACCAGTTCGATATTTTTATAAGCAAGTTTTCTTGCCTCCGGTATATCTTTTCCTAAGTTCGTAAGTCCTAGAACTCTTCCGCCATTAGTAACGAAATGATGTTCTTCGCTTTTAATCCCGGCAAAAAATAATTGGGTGTTGTCGCTGTTTTTTACTGCAGTCGTTATTTTCTGACCTTTCTCTACCACCATGCCGCCTGTACCCGGGTAGCCCTTTGCTGCCTTTACAATATGCACGCTGGCCTGGTCATAGTATTCGATAGTTTGCTTTTTAAAACTATTGCTATCATCTTGTCCCATCGCCATAAATACTGGGTGTAAATTTGATTTTAGTCTAGGTAGGATGGTCTGAGTTTCCGGATCCCCAAAACGTACATTGTATTCAAGTACTTTTGCTCCATTATTTGTCATCATAAGCCCAATAAAAAGAGTACCTTTAAAGTTAATTCCTTCGGATTTCAACGCTTTTAAGGTCGGTAATAAGATATCGCTTTCAATTGTTTTTAACTCTGTTTCTTTTAGCCAGTAAGCAGGTGAGTAACAGCCCATCCCGCCAGTATTAGGACCTTCGTCATTATCTTTTAGTCTTTTGTAGTCACACGCAGTACCCAAAAGTTGGTATTCATTTTCTAGGCAAAGAGCAAAAAAAGAAACTTCTTTTCCTTCTAAGAATTCCTCAATAACCAGTTCTTCGTTATTCGGGGCGAGTTCTTTGATTGCCGTTTGCGTTTGTGCTTTATTTTGGCAGATAATGACACCTTTTCCGGCGGCAAGGCCTGACAGCTTTACCACATAAGGCTTTTCATCATTTTGCTCTATATAAGTAAGAGCAACTTGAGTATTATTAAAGTTTTGATAGCTTGCGGTAGGTATATTGTTTTTGGCCATAAGGTCTTTTGCAAACGCTTTTGAGCTTTCCAGTTTACCCGCTTTTTGATTAGGAGAAACGCAGGCAATACCAGCAGCTAGTAGATCATCAGCTAAGCCAGCTTCAATCAAATCTTCAGGGCCAATAATGGCATAGGCAATATGATTATCCTTACAGAAAGAAATATATTTATCATCGTCAACAGAGAGTGATTTAATTTTATCTGATTGCATACCGGAATTACCAGGTATCACGAAGACTTGCTTGACGTCTTCCGACTTTGCCAGGTGAAAGGCGAGTGCGTGTTCTCTACCTCCCTTTCCAAATACAACAATATTTTTTCCCTGGTGGTTAAGATGTTCTTGCATGGAAGAGCCTAAGCTTAGCTTTTTATTTATAAGTGAGTTGTAAATACTAGTATAAATTTCAGAAGCGATGGCCAATTGATTTGCTGTTAGTCTTTGTGGGGTAGACTTTGTCTGGACCTTAAAATCATCCTTATAAGTTTTTTTGTTCTGAGACAGTTCTTGATACCATTTAGTATGATGATAGCAAGAACGTAAATATTCTTTAGAAAAAGAAAGATCGTGGTCTGTAAGGCGTAACTCATCAGGTCCAATACTATCGACTAAAATGATTTCTCTATTACCTTCTTGCGTTTTTCCAAAAGCAAACTCAAATTTTCCATCCCATAATGTAAAACCCGCTTGAGCAAATGTGTTTTCCAGTGTGATGGCAAATATTTTGGTTAATTCTTCTAACTCTTTTAGTTCAGCTTCTTTTAGACCGGCCATTGCAATTGCTTCATCATTCGTAAGTAAGCGGTCTTGTGGCTCTAACTTCGTATAAAACTCAATGCGAATGTCGGCGAATTTCTGGTTGGGATAGATATGCTTTTCTCTTTTCAGTAAGCTAGATCCCGCCGGAGCTCCTAAACGCCACACAACTTCCAAAGGGATAAGAGTATTTTCTAGATTTTGCTGATAGGAAGAATAATCGTATTTACCCTCTGCATTTTTGCTTGGGTGCTCAATTTTAACTTGATCTACTAAAATAGAACTAGGTTCTTTGTAAGCTTTGAAGTGAGTTAAAGCACCGTGCACTTTAAGAGTGGAAAGAGTATTGCTATTGATTAAATTTTCCCAGACTTTCTGCCCGATAGATTCTGGGCGAGTTAACTTATTAAAGGTGTGCGGATTCTGTAGTTTTTCAAAAAAGAATGTTGTCAATTGTGCCAGGGCCTTTCCTTTTCCAGGAATCATGTCCGGCATAACGCCCCAATCAAAAATAGAATACTGATCTGTGAATTCGAATTCAATTTGATTATCAATTTGATAGAGATTCTTAACGGATCCCTGGTAAAGAAGTTTCCTCATGTTTTATCCTTGTCTCAATCATTTTTTGAGCAGCAGAAGTGTCAATTGGGTATTTACCATTCAAGCAGGCCATACAAGTGTTTAATTGTGCAAAAGATTTTTTCAAATCGTCGATGCTTAAAAAGTGAATTGAGTCAGCACCTACGATATCGGCCATCTCTTTTTCTGTTTTTCCTGCAGCGATTAAGTCTTTTTCATCAGGGAAGTCGATACCAAAAAAGCATGGTTTTATAATTGGTGGGCAAGTAGAGGCGAGTACTACCGATTCTGCACCACAGTCTTTTAATAATGAAATAATTCTTTTGGAGGTGGTTCCTCTAACGACACTATCATCAATTAAAAGGATATTTTTACCTTTGACTTCTTCCTTTACCACATTCATTTTGAGGTTAACCGCTTTTTCCCGTTCTTTTTGGCGGTTGAGGATAAATGTTCTTTGCGCATATCTATTCTTGATAAGAATTTCACGATAAGGTTTTTGTAATTTTTCCGCTATGGTTATAGCACTTGGCCTTGATGTGTCAGGGACAGGCACCACAATGTCAATATTCAGATTTTTCGCCTTTAAGGATTCACCTAACAATTCGCCAAACTTTAGACGCATTTGGTAGACATTTTTGTTCCAGATGGTGGAGTCCGCATTTGCAAAATAAATCCACTCAAACATACATGGGAATGGTTTTTCATTAGAGATAATTTTGCTGTGTACTTTTCCATCTTGGGTAATAAAAATTAATTGCCCTGGAACAAGTTCTTCAATATCTTCATATCCTAAAAATTCTAGTGATTTTGATTCAGAAGCAAAACAATAAGAATATTCAAGCTCCCTTTGGTTTATATCAATTTCTTCCTGAGTGAGTTTTCGCTTACCCCAACAAAGTGGGCGCAAAGCGTGGGGGTCTTTAAATGCCAATAAGCCTTGACCTGCAATAAGGGCCAGACCACTATACCCACCTTTGGTTGTATTTAAGATTTCTTTTACTGCATTCTCTACATCACAAAATGAAAATTCTTGTGAATGTTTTTCAAGTTCTTTGGCAAGGATATTCATCATGACTTCTAAGTCATTGCGTGAAGCAATCATTCTACGATTTTTTCGTAGTAAACTATCTTTGAGTTCTTCAGCATTAAGCAGGTTACCATTATGAACCATCCCAATTCCGTAAGGATAAGTCATGGACATGGGTTGAACTTCTTCGCGGCGTACTTTTCCTATCGTTGAATAACGCGTATGTGCAATAGCACAATCCCCAACCAAGTTATTTATTTGTTGTTCGTTAATGGCCTCTTTTACATGACCTAAGTTTTTTTCCAAGTGAAAGCTATGGGACTTAGGGTCAAAGCTTAGAATGCCTGCAGAGTCCTGTCCTCGATGCTGAAGCATTAATAAACCTAGGTAGCTTTCCTTAGCTGCGAAGGGGGTACCGATAATTCCTACAATACCGCACATAGATGCCCTTAAATTGTGTTGAAGTCACCTTTACAATGTAAATCAAAGCCAAAGAGCTGTAAAGATTTTTATTAGGAAAAGTATTGGATATATATTAGAGTTACTAATATGTTCTTGACCGATTCTTGACGACATTTTACACTGCCTTTATGCCAGGTCAGTTTTTTTATTCCAGTGCACGAAAAACCAAAATAGGTATCCTTGGAGGCGGCCAGTTAGCTTCATTTTTGGCCAGTGCTGCTCGTGCGCATGAATGTGAAGTTTATGTCTATGTTCAATCTGTCGAGGAACCGGCATCTTCGGTGGCGGATCAGGTATTTGTAGGAAAAATTAATGATCAAAAAAACATGTTAAGTTTTTTTGCTCTTTGTGATCTGGTTTTACTAGAAAGTGAATTTTTTGCTCCTGATATCTTGCAAGATATTTCTAAGCAAACAAGCGTTTCTGTCTATCCCGGACTCAACAGCTATTCACTGTTATTTTCCAAAGCAAAGCAAAAAGACTTTTTTAAAAAAATAGGTATTCCTCATATACCATTTCACAAAATAACTAATCAAACTGACCTTACAGAGCTCGGTTTCGAAGGCCCATATATGGTTAAGTTATCTCATGGGGGATATGATGGTTATGGAAATTTTGAAGTTAGTGATAAAGCTGAGCTACTTGCAAAGTTACCGGAAATTACTCAGAATTATGGCCGCACTGTTCTTATTGAGAAAATGATAAAAATTAAAAATGAGTATGCAAGTTTACTGGTTAAAAATAGTAAAAGTTCAGTTATTCTGCCTACCTGTCAAACCTATCAAGAAAATAGTATATGTAAATTGGTTCGCTTTCCTGCCACTATTACTAAGGAGCAGGACCAAGAAATTTGTAAAATCATGGAAACGCTAAATACTCATTTAATAGATACGGGAATTTATGCATTTGAATTTTTTGAAGATAGTGAAGGGCAGATTTTAATTAATGAGGCAGCTCCCAGAGTACATAACTCCTATCATTTTAGCATGGAGGCTTTTAGTAAAAGTCAATTTGACTTGTTTTTAGATGCAGTTATGGAATGCGAACTAAAGCGGCCAAAAAGAAAGTATGACTATGTTTCAATGGTTAATATTTTAGGACAGAGTTCAGGTGAGGGCTATACATTGAACTTCCCAGCGATCCCTGGTGAATTTGACCTGAAAATTCATCTGTATGGTAAAAAGCTTTGCAAAGCAGGAAGAAAAATGGGACATGTGACTCTATTTGGAAACCAAGAAAATTTTGATGCAGCTAAAATACTCAACAAGGAATACAAAATATGAAAATCTACATTGCAATGGGAAGTGATTCAGACTGGCCAGTCATGAGGGCGGCAGCAGAGATTTTAAAAAAATTTTCTGTTGATTTTGAATCGAGAGTTGTCTCGGCCCATCGTACTCCTGAAGATTTAGCGCCATTTACTAAAGAATGTGAGGCAAATAATGCAAGTTGTATTATTGCTGGAGCAGGAGGCGCCGCACATCTTCCGGGAATGTTGGCCTCATATACTTATTTACCTGTGATTGGAGTTCCCGTTAGAGGCAAGTCTTTAGATGGAATGGATAGCCTGTTATCAATAGTACAAATGCCTAAAGGCGTTCCTGTTGCAACGGTGGGAATAAACAATGCTGGCAACGCAGCTTTATTGGCCCTTAAGATATTAGCGGTCACAAACCCAGAGGTTCGCGACCAGCTTATTCAGTTTAAACAAAATCAAAAAGATGAAAGTCGACAAAAGAGCAAGAATCTTGTCTTAGAATGAAATACTATTAGGTAGCAAGCCTTTTAGTTCTCCAAAGGTCTTATCGACATCTTTACCGACTACAATATGGAAAATTCCGTTACCTACCACAATAAGCCTTTTACCAAAGGCATCTTCTAGTTTAGCAAGGGATGCTTTGTTTTCATCTTTTACCGAAAAACGAATTCTTGTTGTGGCACATTTATCTAGTTCAATTATATTTTCTTCTCCACCAAGAGAGTTTACTATCGTTTTTGCATCGGCCTTAAAGTTGATACCCGCTTGGGCCGGGCCGCTCGCTTTGCTAGCAGCACTTATATCGGCATTGTCAGCTTTTGTTGAAATTTGTGAACGAGGAGCTACATATTCTCCAACATTAGGCATGGCCTCTTCCATTTCTGTTTTTAAATTACCTGATCTTGGTCCAAAAATAGCTTGAACACCAGAGCCGATAACCACAACTCCCGAGGCTCCCAGTGCTTTTAGTTCTTCTTGGCTGGTTTTAGCAGGGTCTTTGACTTCAACTCTTAAGCGAGTGATACAGGCATCCAGGTTGACGATATTCTTTTTACCTCCAAAAGCAAAAATAAGTTTTTCGCCCATGGAATTAGTTCCTGTTTCATTGGTAGCATTAACATCATCGTTATTAGCTTCTTCTCTTCCCGGTGTCATAATATTAAATTTTTGAATAACAACTCTAAAGGTACCATAGTAGAGCAGTGCCCAGATAGGTCCAAGTACGAAGAACCAAAGTGCATTCTTTGATTGGCCAAATAAGAGAATATAATCAAATAGTCCGTGGCTAAAAGTAGTTCCGTGTTTAATTCCCAGGGCAATACAAAGCCAAAAAGCAAAACCGGCAAAGAGTGCATGTACGCCATAAAGTGCAGGGGCCAAGAAAAGAAAGGAAAATTCAATGGGCTCAGTAATCCCAGTCATAAAAGCTGTAAGCGCACCAGAGAGCATAATTCCTGCAACTTTCTTTTTATTTTCAGGTTTTGCACTATGCCAGATAGCAATGGCCGCAGCTGGTAACCCCCACATTTTGAAAAGGTATCCTCCTGCTAAATTTCCTGCAGTTGGATCGCCTGATAAATAGCGAGCAATTTCTCCCGTAATAACTTTTCCTGTCACAGGATCTGTAAAACTTCCTGATTCGAAAAAGAAGGGAACATTCCAAATATGATGTAGTCCAAAAGGGATGAGGGCCCTTTCTATAATTCCGTATAAGCTGAATGCCACATCTGGGCTTTCGTTCGCGGCCCAATGAGAGAAAGCAGCAATTGTATTTCCAATTGGTGGCCAAATATAGGCAAGCAAAACTCCTACAACAATAGTTGCAAAGGAAGTAATGATAGGAACAAATCTTTTCCCTGCAAAGAATCCTAGATATTGAGGTAAGCTAATTTTATAAAATTTATTAAAGAGGTAGGCGGCAACAGCACCACTAATAATCCCTCCGAATACACCGGTATCAATAGATTTCATGCCCATGATATCTTTAGTTGGTACACCATGTAGATCAGCAAGAACTCCCATCGTTGCTAATAAAACAGCATAACCAACGACTGCGGATAAAGCGGCGACCCCATCATTCTTAGTAAAACCCAGAGCAACACCTATGGCAAATAACACCGGTAGATTTCCAAAAATGGCCCCACCTGAAACTTTCATAATACTAAGTATAGGAACTAAAAAATTGGGTATATTCTCAAAACCAGCAGCACCAATCCCAAGTAAAATACCAGCAATGGGAAGAACCGAAACAGGAAGCATTAATGATTTACCAATTTTTTGAAGATCACTAAAAAGTTTTTTGCTTAACATAGTCATTATCCTTGTACTAACTTTCTAACTTCAGTTGCAGAACTTAAAGTTAGGGCCTTGTGAGCGAGTGTTTTACATTCGTCTAGTGAGTAGGAGCGCACTGTTGCTTTAACTTGAGCAATCATGGGAATACTTACACTTAACTCAGTAACTCCTAGACCGATGAGTATTGGTACTGCTGGAATATCACTAGCGATTCCACCACAGACTCCAACCCAAATATTATTTTTTGTTGCCGCCTGGCAAGTCATCTCAATTAATTTTAATACGCCGGGATTTAGGCCATCCGCTTTTTTTGCCAGTTTGGTATGGCCACGATCAATCGCCGTTACATATTGAGTAAGATCGTTTGCCCCAACAGAGAAAAAATCAACATGCGGGGCCAATGTTTCTGCCATCAGGGCAGCTGACGGAACTTCTATCATAATTCCGATCGATACTTTTTCTATTCCCATCTCAGCTTGAACTTCGGCGACAATTTCTTTGGCCTCTAATAATTCATCCAATGCAGAAACCATAGGGAACATGATGTGAATATCATCAAGCTGTTTTACGGAAAGGATCGCCTTGAGTTGATCCCTAAAAATATCAGGATTTGCAAGTGAAACTCGAATACCACGCTCACCTAAGAACGGATTTTCTTCTTCATCAATAGGCAAGTAGGTAAGTGGCTTATCTCCTCCAACATCAAGTGTTCTGATAACTAATGGCTTACCAGTTGTTCTGTGTAGAGCATCCGCAATGCTTTGATACATTTCAGTTTGTTCTGAAATAGTTGGAGCTTGTTTTCTTTCTGTAAATAGAAATTCAGAACGAAGTAATCCTACTCCGTCACATCCATTTTCTTCTGCATTCTTAGCATCAGTTAAATTAGCAATATTAGCGGCCACTTCAATTTTTACACCATCACTGGTTGTGGCGGGCATATGGGCCATTTCTTCGTCTTTCTTTCTTTTTACAGCAGCATCTGTAATATTTTGCTGTACTTGGTTTTTATCTTTATCAGTGTAGTTGATACGGATTTGTCCATGGTCTGCATCAATAATTGCAGGCGTACCGGTTGCAAGTTGCATGACGTCATCATTAATACCTACTATGGCAGGTATACCTAGTGATCTGGCCAGAATTGCCACGTGAGATGTACTGCCTCCAGTGGTTGTCGCAAAACCTTTTATTTTATTTTTATCCAGTTTTGCTGTTTCTGATGGTGTTAAGTTTTCAGCAATAAGAATAGTATTTTCAGGAATCATATCAAAATTAATATCCAGATCGTCATCGTGAATTAGAAATTTTAAAACTCTTCTTCCAACATCTTGAATATCATTAGCTCTTCCTGCTAATAATTCATTTTTTAAAGCCTTTAGATCATTGGCAACTTGGTTGAAAGCTTTGTTCCAACAATAAGCTGCATTTGTCCCTTCTTCTAGACAGGCCAATGTCGCTTCGATAATAGTCGGGTCTTCTAGGATTTCGATATGAGCATGGAATATTTTAGCCTTGCTGGAGTTTAAGGCATTTTGATTGGCAAATTGCATTTCCAACTTAGCAATCTCTTGTTTTGCTTTCTTGATAGCATCAAAGAAAATTTCTTTTTCGGTCGCGGGATTAGATTCTACCTTTTGAATGGTGATTTCTTTTTTGTTTAATTGAAAAATAGTTCCAATTCCCTGACCATTGCTGGCCGTAACCCCTGAGTAAATATTTTCGGGGTCCTTTAGTTTTACTTTTGGCGTGGGCACTACTTTTGGAGTTGTTTCTTCTTTATCATGTGCTTCTTTAATTTCATGTTTTAATAGATGAGAAATGGCCTCTACTGCATGCTTAGCATCGCTACCCTGGGCCACAACTGTTATTTTATCCTGATAAGCAACTTCAAGTCCCATAATGGCAACTAAGCTTTTTGCATTGGCCGTTTTTCCATCTTTGGTAAGCTTTACGCTCGATTTATATTTCTTTGTCAGCGCTACAATTTTAGCACTTGGTCTAGCGTGTAAGCCGGTATGGTTATCTATTATAATAGGGGTGCTTTTAATTTCCTCGTAATCCTCTTGATTTTCATGGGAAAGAAGTTTTTCAATTTGAAAACTGAAAAGAGTATCACTGTGAGAGATGACACTGCCTGGGGTGATAGTTGTATTTAAACTTACGCCCTCTGTATTAAGTAAGAGAATAGGGGTGATAAGACTTTTTGCGTGCAAGGCTAAATAGTCTAAATCAAATTCGAGTAGCGGGGTTCCGATGTCTACTGAATCGCCCTCTTTAACAAATGACTTAAAGCCATTGCCCTTGAGATTAACAGTGTCAATACCGACATGCATTAGTATTTGTTCACCGACTTCAGTTTCGATCGTTACTGCATGGCGTGATTTGTGAACTTGTATTACTTTTCCTTTGACTGGAGATAATAGTTTGTTGGAAGTGGGGTCAATTGCATAACCATCACCAACCATTTTTTGGGAAAATACCGGATCTGGAACTTCTGCTAGATCCAAGAATACCCCTTGAATCGGGGTTTTGACGTTAAAATCTAATTTTTCCATTTTTTTAAATCTCTATTTTTGATGTGTGTCAATGGCTAGAATATATGCATCATAATAGGCTGTAGGTAAAGTAATATTTTTCTTAAAATTAATTTACTTTAAAGATCGGACTTATTTTTATAGTATTTCTTGAACCAAAAATATTACATGGATGGAGCCTAATTATGAAATTTAGTATAATTCTGGGGTTGTTTTTCGCAGGGGCTGTTTTTGCTCAAGGTCTGACACCTAACTGGTCGTCTGCACGAAAAAAGCAAGTAGGAACTAGCTATTCAAAACAATCTAAAGTGTGGTTTACCAACGCAGATGGGCTCCTGACTGAAACATATTATCCAACGATCGATGCTGCTCAAATTAAGGATGCTCAAATTATTGCATCCAATGGGCAAGATACATTTGTCGATGAAAAATATAAAATGAGTCATCAGACACAGGTGGTCCACCCATCTTTAGTAGAGCTTGATAACCATTCCCCAAAATTTTCCATTAGCCATACCTATTACACGGCCAATGCTGAAAATATTTTAATTGATGAAGTCATTATTAATGTTAAAGAAGATGGTTGGTCATTTTATTTACTGGTCAACCCAGCTCTTAATAATACGGGATTTCATGACTCAGGATCTAGTAATACTGATCGCTTACACTTTTGGGAAGATAAGACTAATTTATTTGTTAGTGCTGATGTTGGTTTTTTAAAGAATAGTGTTGGATATGTCGGTGTAAACGACGGCCATATTGATCTGAGATCAGATTATAACTTAGACTCCACCACTAATTATCTTGAGAATGGAAATCTGGCAGGAACTGGTCAGCTAAATATCCCAGCAAAGGCGGGAACCTATAAAGTTTACATCTCTTACGCATTTAACACTAAAACAGTTTTAACAACTGCCCAAATGCAAAATGAAAAGAAAATATATAAAGATCAATGGGAAAAATATATTTCAAAGTTAAATAAACCTATTTTCTCATCTTATTCTCAAAGATTACTTTATGAGAGATCTCTTTACACATTAAAGGTTCACGAAGATAAACTTAATCCAGGAGCAATGATTGCTTCACTATCCAAGCCTTGGGGAGAGGAACTTTATGAGTACCCAGGGGTATTTACAGGTGGTTATCATTTAGTTTGGCCAAGGGATCATTATCACGTTTCAGTGGCGCTTCTTCATTCTGGCGATCTGGAGACACCTATCTCTGCATTAGGATTTTTAAAGAGAATCCAGTATAAAAGTGGTCAGTGGAATTTCAATAACGAAAGGATTATTCCTAAACGTGGTGCTTTCCCTCAAAATGTTTGGACCAATTTAAAGGAGTATTGGGGAGGTCTGCAAATTGACCAAGTTGGATATCCTATTCACCTTTATTATCAAGTTTACAAAAAAATTCAGGATCCAAACCGTAAACATGCTCTTTACGCTGAGTTTAGACAAATGATTTATGATGCAGCTGAGTTTATTTATAAATATGGACCTTGGTCAGCTCAAGAAAGATGGGAGGAGAACTTTGGAATTTCACCTTCTAGCTTCTCTGTTGCAACTAGTGCACTTAAAATAGCTTCCGAGATCTTAGGTGATAGCAAGTACGCAAATAAAGCGAACTCATGGCTTAATCCTAAAGGTAATAATATTCATACTTGGACTTTCACAACAACAGGTGAGTATGGCGATGGGAATTACTATGTAAGAGTTGCCGGCTGTGCTAGTTATTTAGCGCAGTGGAATCCAAATGATGGCTCAACTTGTACTATTGCTAACTCAGGTTCAAGAATTAAAATGACTAAAATCTTAGATCAAGGTTTTTTAAAGCTTGCTCTTTTGGGATTGGTTCCAGCTCACGACTGGCGTATCAAAACGAGTTTAAATAAAGTGAATGCTAATATTCGACAAACTTTTGATGGTTCCAATGGGGAATCTTACTCTGGGTGGTATCGCTATTCATTTGATGCTTACGGAGAGCTTAAAAAAGGACGTATCTGGCCACTTCTTTCAGGTGAGCACGGACGTTATGCTATTGAAAGATATCAGGTAAGAGATTTGGATTGGTCTCAAGCGCAAAGTCGTGTTGATAATATACTGGCAAGCTATGAGCACTTCGCTAATGAAGGCCTTATGATCCCTGAGCAAGTATTTGAAGGTAGTGCTGAGGGCACCGGAGCTGCAACACCACTGGCTTGGTCTCATGCTGAATTTATTAAGCTTCTTTGGTCTAAAAATGATAAAAAAAATATAGAGAATCCTTTTAATTTATAGGATTAATTTATGATGAAGAAGGAAGGGGAGAAATGAAGCTCGAAGTTCTTCCCAAAGAAAGTCGGCTTAAGAGTGTTTATCTTGCCTATATGATATACCTTCTTCTTGGCTCTTTTGGTGTTCACCATTTTTACTTAAAACAATATAAGCGTGGTGTCGTATATATTGTTTTATTTTTTCTCCCAATTCTCGTTTCTGCTTTTATTTCAAGTAAAAATGCGATTGAGAGCTTGTTCTATGTATTTTGGGGAATCATGCTCATCTTTTTACTGATTGATTTATTCACGCTTGTTTTTCAGGTCAATAATTATAATCGCGAGCATTTTTCGACCGAACAAAGAAAGTCTATCGAAATCGATTAATAAGCCGAGTTATTTTGCACGTTCTATCATTACATTAATAACATTTAGCAGTGGTTGTGGCATCGGTACTTCAAATTCACAACTAACTTCGCGATATTCGTGCGTTACTTGGTTATAAACTCGACATTTTTTTCCGGTTCCATACTTAAACTTTTGTTGATACTTAAATGAATGAGCTTCTTTGGCGGCTGTAATCCATGAGCGAGGAGGTGCCAGTGTGGTATCAGCCCAAGGCTCAAGTCCCTCTACTTCTTGGAAAAATTTCTTGTAGTCCTTAGTGATAACCCAGAAAAAATCAGGTTGGGTATTATATTTACCTTTGTCTGTATATTGATCGTTATTACGAGAGCTAGTAGGGCTTTGTTCAGGTCTCCACTGGCCTCCAACGATATTATAGTTTTCATCTAGCTCTAGATCATAATACATTTTTACTGTTGTCGTTTTATCGTAGCTTTCATTATCATTAAAAAAACGTTGTGGCCTCTTCCAGTCGATATAAGTCACAAATGCTTTTACCCCAATAATGTATTTTGCTTGTGGAGATCTAAAATCTTCAAATTTATCTTTAGAATTTATGCTGGCTATATTTGCGTTAATATTATTATAAAACTTGCCCTTGTATGGATGATAGTAATACATCTTATAGGAATACATAGGGTGGTTATCCACTTCTTCATTAACTTTTCTTTCTACAACAAAACTTCTGCCTTGTTTTCCTATAAGGTTTACTAGACCTAAATGCCATATCGCCGGATGGACACCAATACAGCGTGGTGAATGATCACCATTAAATGGATCTGGTTGATCGTCATAGTATCTACCCCAATCATCAATCTTAGGGTTTTTTAGATTACACCTCAGCCCTTGAGCAATAACGCCGCCACCAATATTTTTTCCCGTTGTTTCGTCTATGATCTTTAGATCTTGAACAAGTGAGTTGGCCCATAGAAGAGAAATAAGGGCCTTAATATCAGTTGGGTAGAACTTTAAATTTCTTCCATCTGGTAGAGTGAATGAAATAGTTTTTCTTGGTCTGGGAACAATACCAGCAGCTGTGGACCAACCATGGCAGATTCCTTCCCAAAAAGCGATAAAAGTGTTTTTCTTTTCTAAAACATAGTTTTGTGATTCCTTTAAGGCCATCTCAATGGCAGCAGGCATGGCCTGTGCAACAGTATCAAATTCACCACTTTTTACTAAATATAAGGCATTTTCGACAGCTAGACTTCCTCGTAATTGGTAGGCCGTGGCAAAGGCTTCATCTGGAGTTTTGTACCATCCTTTAGCAACCATTTGCTTGGCAATTTTGAGAGCATCTACGCCAACCAGGTAAAGTTGAGATAAAAAGCCATACTCTTTTTGATTTCCCCAGGTTTGCATGAAATCCCATAAGCGATTGGTAAGGTCAAAACTTTGATCACCAATGAGTAAGTCGTATTTTTCTGAAGGGGATAAAAACAGCAGCTGTTTTTCGCTCAATTGACTAGCATATCTCAGCAGCTCATTTTTTCTTTTAATAAAATCTTTATAATTTTCCGTCCAAGAAAGAGTTCCCACTTCAATATAATAACCAAATAAAGAACTTTCATATGGATCAGCGATAAGTCCGCGATTAAGTGGCCAGTAGGTACTTGTCCAAGGCTTAACTTTTGTTTTAGCAATTGAAAGTTTTTTCGTAATAATATCGTTAAAGTTTTGAATGTATTCTGGATCCTCAGAAACTTTTTTAACGGCCTTATGAATTTGATTCACTTCAAAGGGCACAAAAGGATAGATTTCTGGGTAGCTTTTCGCAAGAACATTTACTGACAACGTTAACAAGGTGATCCCTATCACCAAGTTTTTGACTTGGATTAAATACATTTCTGTCTCCTTAATGGGTCTCAAAAATATAACAACGATGCCTGAATAATGTGTAAAAAAGATAAGTTTTTGTAAATATTATAATTTTTCCTTGCATTTGAGTTGTAACTAACTAATATTTGGCTTGATAAAAAAGTGTCAAAAGGCACCTGACTGTACAAAAGACGTTCTAGTTTCTAGCATTAAGTTATTAGAATTATATGATTTTTATACACGGGGGTGAGATGAAAAAATCGATATTTATTATTCTTAGTTTACTAAGTTCAGTGGCATTCGCTGATACAGTTGCTACGGAGCAATTATTATATGAGGGCTTCTCTCAACATGAAGAATTAAACTTATCAACTGAAAAAACGAGAACGGAATGGCGCTATGTTGAGGTTCCTTCAACATGTTATAGATCAGAAGTAAGACGTCGATGTATTCAGCGTCCTCCGATTTGTCGTAACATATGTAATAGTCATGGCAATTGTCGTAGAAGCTGTCGGCCAGGCGGACTCGTATGTCGAAATGTGGTTGTTAGAATACCGTATTCTTGTCTTCGAACAGTCAGAAGGGCCTTTCAAGTACACGATTATTTTGTAGAGACTAATGTACAGTTTGAATTTTATAATAATGAAGTAGAAGAAGCTGTTAGAGAAAGACTGACTATGACCGTGAGAGGAGAAACTCCCGAATTGAAAGTTCAGGGCTCTAATAATTACTTTCTTATTTTGGATAATAAGACACAAAGTTTCAATATGAGAAACGGTGTTAAAAATATCAATCTAATTTATAAAATTAGCTTAGTTCCAACGACAAGAGCAATTGAGGTGCTAGGAAGTGGTATTAAAAATGTTAAATATAGAAATGGAATGTTAAATTTTAGCTTAGGAGCAGGATTTAACTTCAATCAATTTAAGCAAAGAATTAGAATATACCAAAATAGAAGATTAGGTAGAGATACTTTATTACTTGATAGAGATCTTAGTCAGCAGGAAATGAACGTGGCAACCACGGCCAATGCCTCCTTAATCTCTATCGATTTAAAGAATTTGGGTGTTAATATTCCTTCAAAAATTAGAGTTATCCTTGATACAAGCTTTATCATTGATGAAGCTAGAATTTTGAATGCAAATCAAGTTAAAACTTCTACCAGTGCAAATTGGATTTTTCGCTAATTGTTAATGAATTGTTTTTTTTATAGTTTCGGGGGGCGTTATGTCCCCCTTTTTCATTGGTCTAAGCTTGACTTAACTCATTTGCATCCCATATTGTTTAAACACTATTTTTAAGAGGTTTTTATGTTTGGTATACTGGTTATTCTTTTTACTGTTGTTCCCGCCCTGGAGTTATTTTTATTGTTCAAAATAGGTGCTCAAATAGGTGGCTTTAATACTTTTATGATTGTTATTTTGACTGGCGTTTTGGGAGCGGCCTTAGCAAAATCTCAAGGCTTAACTATCCTTATGAAAGTTCAGCAGGAAATGCAAAGAGGAGAGTTACCAGGCAACCAAATTATCCAAGGTTTTATGGTCTTCGGTGGCGGCTTACTTCTTTTGACACCAGGTTTTATGACCGATATTTTAGGCTTTGCCATGGTATTACCGGGAACGCGTCATCTTCTTATGATGTGGATTAAAAAATTAATTGAAAGAGGTGTGCGCAATGGCGATGTCTATTTCAGAAGCTTTGGTACAGGTTCTGGCGGGGGCTTCTATAGTTATACTTACAACTCTCATAAACAAAATCAAAATGATACACATGCATTTGGGGGACACCCCAGACCAGGTTCTCAGATCGATAGCGATACTTTTGAAGCTGAATATCATAAGAAAGACTAGAATTTTCTCAATTGGAATTGCTCGCGCTCATGCTATAATGATTATGTGAAAAGAGTATTTAATAATCTTCCATTAAAATTATCTCATGAAGCACATACGTATGTGCCGGTTAATCCTAAACGTTTGTTTATTTTACTCCATGGTTACTTATTAGACGGTAAGTACATGTTTGACTTTTTTGAGGATATCCTTCCTAAGGATTGCGCAATAATTGCTCCTAATGGACCTTTTATGGTTCCCGTCAAAAAGAACGAAGAGTTTAAGCCAAAGTTTGCC
>JBFEUX010000398.1:0-1334 GCA_041547255.1 Bacteriovoracaceae bacterium | reverse complement strand
CACAGACTTGCGTAAAGTTGCGAAGGGCACCCCTCATTTCATCTTGCCAGTTAAAACGGCTTTTAGGATTTTGATTCATCGATATGAGCATGATGATAATTGAATAAAAGATAAATAGCTGCACTGAGGATAGTATAAAAAACTATAAGCAAGTAACTATCTATTTCTTTTGTATTAAACGCCAGAATTACAATTGAAAAGATGATGATTAATTGAGCACAAATAACTAAAAATTTAGAATAAAGAGGCCAGTTAAAGGTTTTGATTTTTGCTAGCATATCTATGTGTCTCCTGGGCTAGATCATAGCAGGCTTGTCTTAACTTGTCGAAGTAACTTGAAAGCCTTGAATCTTTTTGACTAAAAAATATTTATTCATATCCGTCTGCAAACACTCTGCGTAAAGAACAAGTCCTTGGGGCATAGGCAGCATGGAGATGGGTTTAATGGGACGGAATTCGCCTTTAAATTGACCACCTTTATATTTAATTTTAATAGGGATTTGCCCTTGAACATAATCTTTAAGATCTTTTAATTTATTAGGGAGTAGGTAGTTTTCAGCTTTTTGAAAGGAGCTAAGCTTAAATATATGAGAGAGGGTTTTAAAGCTTTCTTTACGTTGCTGTTTTTTGTATTCAAGTAAACTTCCTGCAAAAATTTTTAAACAGGCAATAGCGTCGTCTAAAGCTTGATGATGATTAAACTCAAAGTTGTAATAACTGGCCATGGTGGAAAGCTTAAAATCCTGCGGTGGACTTTCATGTTTTTTGTAGATCGCTCGCCCCATGCGGCAGGAATCAAAAACACTACTCAGGCTAATTTCAAAATTATATTCATGTATACCACGAATAAGAAAGCTAGCATCAAAAAGGGCATTATGAGCAACCAGTGGTAAATGGCCGTAAAATTTCAGAAACGCTTGTAATGGTTTTTTTAAACTGGGAGCATCTCGCAAATCTTCATTGGTTAGCCCATGGTAGGGGATGGTGTGCTCTGGAATGCTAATGAGTGGATTAATAAGCTCATGGAAAAACTCTACTTCTCCTGAAGGCAATAATTTACAGGCAGCAATTTCAATAATTTTATCAAATAAAGCTGAGAGTCCTGTCATTTCTAAGTCAAAAGCACATATACCCTGGGGAAAAAACTCCAGCAGGACTTTGGTTTCCATCTCGGAAAGGTGTAAATCAGGGTTTTTGCGGTCGTGCATTATGGCTTTATAGAAATTTGGAAATACTTAGTCAAATCTGGCTTAAATTCCTATATTTATGCCATCTGTAGATTATTCAACAAAAGATATTTATGGGTGTGAATTTTAGAATAACCACTGCGCGTT
>JBFEUX010000056.1:0-13986 GCA_041547255.1 Bacteriovoracaceae bacterium | reverse complement strand
TGGATAAATTTGGCGCTAAGTACTGATAAAAAGGTGAGGATAAAAATAATCACGACTGTTGTTGGCAGCTGCTCATTATACATAAGTAGAGCAAAGGCCAATGGAACACTCAGGGTATTCACCCCCATCATAAGAGAAAAGCGTTTAAGGGGTACTGAAAAAAGGGAGGCCACGAAGGCGGGAATTATAATAGCACCCACGGTAAAAATATTTCCAAAGAGGTGCACACTAAACATCATCAGTAAGATAGTGGCCACAAGAAATATCTTTCTTACCCTACGCTCGTGAGTTGTACGATTAAAAATGGCCAACTCGATGGTGTCTTTAAGGATAGGCACTCTATATTTGATGAGAACTCCAGCTAAAATAACCGCTATCACACTTACCGTTATGGATTCCATTTTAGAAACGGTTACTATATCGCCAAGAAAACTCTTCACCATATGAAACTCAACTAGTGGACTTAACTTAACTACTATATGAGAAATACCCATCAAAAGAATAATAAAGCCTAGGGCCGCCTCTACTCGAAAGCTACGATGACGGGCCAATAGCCTATGATAGAGACTATGCAAACCAAGAGCTATCACTAAAGAGCTGAAAGTTTCCAGGTGAAAACCATGTTCTCCATGGCCGCCATTTTCAATAAGTGGTAAGAGAAGCGAAGACAATAAGATACCAGTTTGAAACTCCTGCCCCAGTAACATTATTTCCATGGACTTATTTCGAGCAATCAGATGTGCTCCAAATAGTCCTAAGACGAATACTAAAATGCTACCGGCCAAGATATTGGGCCAATAAAAACTTATGACTTCCACTTCTCTATCTCTACTTCCCTGGCCCCAGGTATTTTTATATCATGATCAGTATAAAGGATACTAACCCCTTTAGCTTTTAACTGGAGTAATTCCTGCTGAACGGTTTCAGAACTTTTATCGTCCAAATGGTTAAAAGGTTCATCCATAATGAGTAATTTTGTTGTTTCACTAATGGCCTTAGCGATTAAAGCCTTTTTTCTTTCTCCCCCACTGGCCTGCTGCCAATACTTATCTAATAACCCGGCAGGATAAAAACTATAATTTTTAAAACAAATATCTCGAAATTGAATCTGAATCTTTGGAAATTGGTGGGCAACTTGCGGTAAGTAACCAAACTCCTTCATATTAAAAGATCTTTCAATTTCTCCCCGATAGTTTTTATAATGTCCCAAAATGGTTTCAAACAAGGTAGTTTTACCAGAGCCATTGGGCCCTACTAAGCGAACAATCTCACCGGCCTGCAATGAAAAGTCCACGTGATTCAATAAGGCTTTTCCAGCAACCTCTATATCCACTTGGTGCATATTAAGTAATGGTTCTGGCATAAGCTTACTCAAAAATTTTTCCTAAGGTAGATTCCATAAACTCGAAATAATCCTGTTCTGGTGAGGGATGTAAAGGAAGCATTATATATTTGACCTCTGAAAGTTCTTTAAACTTATTTAAAACCCTCTTAGATGATGTTGAAGAGGCCAGTACTAATACTGGTTTATCTTTTTTTGCCTGAGTGGCCATTTTTACCAGATAGGTTGCAGAAGGTAATACCCCGGGCACTTTTTCCAAAGAACCTTTTATTTCCAACTTAAAATCTTGAGCAAAGTATTGGAACTCTCTATGAAAAACATAAACTACTTTTTTAGTTTTTCCTTTGCTAAGTTCAAAATATTTGGCATCAAACTTCTGGTTCAACGCTCCCAATTTTTTGGCCAGCTGTCCTTTATCGATATCTAAGTTATTAAGACATTTGGCAATGGCATTAACTGCTTGCTTCATGCGGATTAAAGACAGTGTATAATGGGGATTCCCTTGTGGGTGTACATCACCCATTGAGCGGTTAAAATTTTTAATTTTACCTAGCACTTCCACCCCGACACTGGCATCACAATACCCAGTTCCACCAGGCTGAATGACACTATTTCCTGACTGTTCCAAGACTTTGGGAAGCCAACCTGTCTCTAGTTGTAATCCATTTAAGACAAGCATCTGCGCTTTGGCCGCTTTAAAAACAAATCCTGGAGTAGCATCTAAAAAATGGGGATCTTCATGCCCAGATAAAAGAGACTGTACCTTTAGCTGTGGAGCTAGCTGCCCAATCGCCCATTTAAATTCTGGTAATGTTGTGACAACTGTTTGGGCCAAAGCAGAACCACTAATAAGGAAAGATAAAAAGCTATGAATAACTAAAATTTTAAAACGCATGACTTGGATGGGCCCCCATGTTAAAGATTAATTGAACAAAAGCTCTAGTGAATGATTCTTCGCTATCCTCATCACGCAGATATAAACCTTGCCCGTGGTCGACAGTAAATCTGGTCCTCATATATTCACTATTTCTATAGATATAGCTTGCTGAGGCTAAACTAAGTTTGTCTTTAACGATAATTCCGTCAATAGCACTAAGATGACCAGCTTCACCTTCATGCGTATCCGTCTGAAAGGAGTCGTATCGCAATCCAAAGGCATGATTTTGATTAAAACCTTTTTCAAAATAGATATAATAACCGCTCTTATATTGGGTTTCTTCCTCTCCTAAATCTTTATGCGTCTGCTGTAAGGCCCAAACTTCAGACTGCACTAACCAATTTACGTAACGGGCAATCCGGTCTTTAAAAACAAAATCCAGACCAGTATACTTGTACTTGGCCGCTTCACGATCCATTCGGTTGATATAATTTAGGCCATACTCTAAACCACGAGTAGTGGCGAACTCATGGTATTTCGCAAATCTAATGTAAGCGGTTGGTGCCTTGGCTTTTTCCAATTTTTCCTCAGCTTCGGTTCCAGTATCTGCTCCATGATTATGCCCTCCAATAGTATGATTAAACTCATTCCCACTAGTAACACCGACAGTTAAACGAGAGTTCATGCTGATGAGATTGCGATTGATTTCAATTCCCACATCCTTAGCCCCTTCGTTGCCAAAAAAAGCTTTTTGCACATAAGGAGCATCGGTGAAAACCCAGTCATGTCTATGAAAACGATTTAAGCGGCCAAAGCCCATAAAAAACTTCCCCAGCCGAATTTGGGTGAGATTAAAGATTTTACTGCTTTTAAGATAGGCTTCATGAACTTCTAAATGTTCATCATCATTTTCTAGCTCTTTATGGTAGGCCATGGACAAAACACCATCAAAAGTTTGATCAATTGGGGCATAGGCATAGATTTCAAACTCGCGCAAATAATAGTCACTTTCCAGCTTCTTATCTGACTCAGCTGAAACGCCAACAAGATCTGCGCCTAAAAACCAATTCACGTTCTGTATCTGAGCATAGACATTGTTTGTAAAGATAATCGAGCAAATGAAAAATAGTAATTTCAAAATATCGTCCTATTTCTAAATTAAGGCATTATTTTTACTGAAATTCATCACTCATGACAAGCTGCAAAGAATCATAATATTTGGCCCAAACAACAATGTACATTTCCTTATGAGATTGGTTATAATTAAGTAATAAAAAAAATTGAGGTCTTTATGCAAAAGCTAGTGTTTTCTTTTTTAACTTTATCCTTCATTATTTATGGTTGTTCACAGATCAATACTGAGTCCAAAGAGCACTATAAACAAGAAAAAGAAATGCGACATGGGATGGTTCCGCTACCTCATTCTTATAGATCGGCCCAGGAAATTATCAATTCTCTGGATATGAAATCTGTTAAAAGAGGTGAAATCGTTTATCGTCAAAATTGCTATATCTGTCACGGAGCTAAAGCACAAGGTGATGGCCCTGAAAGCATTAGTCTGGATAAACGACCTGAGAATCTTGCTAATGTGGCCAAAAAAGTTCCAAACTTTAAGTTTTATATGAAAATTTCTCAGTGGCAGGGTAATATGCCAGGCTGGAAAAGTGCACTCTCAGACAAGGATATTGAAGACATTAAGTCTTATATTTTATACTTAGCTAATAAGTAAAATATCTTTTATAGCTAGATAACAAATATGGATACTATTGCGATGAGAAGTATTATAGGCAATAGAGACATTCAATTTCTTATTCTAAGATGGTCAGCATATTGGCTCTTGGTCATGGGAGCTTATATTTTCGTTTTAAAACCGCTAGGTATTAGCCACAAAGACAATACACTTATAAGTTCCAGCTATTTTATATTCATTGCGGCCGGTGGTGCTTATCTTTATGATCTTAAAAGCTATTTCAAAAACACCCAGCATGCTCCACGTCTGCTGCTGCTGATTTTAATAAATTCTCTTATTTTTTTGAGTATACCTGCCACTTTAAATAATACATTTCCCATGTCCCAAGAGCTTGCAAGATATCTGCTAAAACAAGAATTCTACTTTCCTTTCTTCACCTTAGAGATTAGTACGGTTAAGGCCCTGGAAATAATTTTTCAACAGATATTAATTTTTAGTCTTATCATATCCCTTCAGCAAAAAGTAAAAAGTAAGGCCCAGACAATTTCTCTTTTTACCCTGGCATTTTTCACGATCCATCTTCCTTTAGTTTTTGTATTCGGATGGCTTGCCTTTATTTTTATTCTACCATCAATGCTAGCTGGGTTAGTCTTTTCTTATTGTATTCTTAGCTATAAGTATGGACTTTTATATTCTGTAATTTGCCATCAGCTATTTTATCTATTAATCGGCATCGCGATGCGTATAAAAAGCTATTCCATATATTCCCTATAATTTCCTCACAGTTAGCTAACAAATTATCGTCTTCTCAATGTTATAACGAAATATAAGACAGAGAGAGAAATGATCACACAAAAATTTAGTTTAATAGTTATTCTACTAAGCTGGCAGTTTTTAGCTTACGCGAAAGTGCTGGTATTTGAAAGCTCTTCACTTATTGGCAACAGTGATTCTGTTGGTGAAGTTTATTTAGGTGGATTTTCTGGACTTCACTATCATGCTGACACTAATACTTTATATACCATTACAGACCGCGGCCCCGTGGCCAAAGCCTATGACTATAATGGCGACGGCAAAAAGGATCGTGCTTTTGTTTTCCCTCAGTTTACACCGGAAATTGTTGGCCTTAGTTTAAATAAATCACACATCAACATTATTAACAGGCTTCCCCTTCACTATAATCATAAAAAGATGGCCACAGGACTTCCCAATAGCATTGCCTTACATGAGTCTAATATTACAAATGAAACGCCCTATAACCTAAAAAGTAATAAACTGGCATTTGATCGCTCGGGAATTGATCCTGAGGGTATTTGCATGGATGATCAACAAAACTTCTGGGTGGCAGAAGAGTATGGCCCTTCTTTATTAAAAATAAGTGCCAATGGGGCTATACTGAAACGCTATTTACCGTTTACTAACAAAAATTCACAAACACCATACAATAGTACTTATGCACTTCCAAAGTTTCTTACTAAACGGCAAACGAACCGTGGTTTTGAGTCCATTGCTTTTTATAAACAAAAAATTTATAGCATTTTACAAAGTCCATTAAACTTAGAAACTAAAAAAGATGGCAATATCTCACACCTCATTGTCTTTGATCCTCTCACAGAGAGGACTGTTGGCCATTTTATTTACAAATTTCATCCTAAAGGTAAACGAATTGGCGCCATGGCAGCCTATGGCAACAGTCTATATCTGGTAGAACAAAATGGGAAAAAAGGAAATAAGAGTTTTAAACATTTATATAGGCTAAATTTAAATAATGCGACTAACTTATTAAAATCCCCTAAGATGACCACTGAAAAAGTAAGGCCAATAAAGAAATCACTCATTCAAGACCTTAACCACAAAGCATTTACAGTTTTTAGTAAAATCGAAGGTTTAACCATTCTTCCTGGAAATGAGTTTTTATTTGCAATCGATAATGACTTTGGTCTAACAGAAAGCTTTAGTAAAAATTCAGGTTTACCCGCGGGAAATAAAGTGACAACAACACAGTCCTTTTTTATAAAAATCAAATTATGAAATTGCTATCTCTACTCATTATCGTTTATCCCTTTTACAGCTATGCTGACTTAAAAACTGAGGTAAGAGCTGGATTAAGTAAAGCAGGATTTAACTATTTTCTCCAACAGACTAATTTTTCCAAAGAAACTCGTAATGATTATTATATTGAAGCCTACAACGGACAAGACTACATCTTAAAAAATGTAACTCTCGCCCGCAAGTTTCGTTTAAAATCATTCCCGGGAAAGACAAAAGCTCAATTATCCAAACGTCTGCTGGATCGCACGGTATATCAGTGTGGTAGTACGATGTTACAGTTCAGTCAAAAAGATTCTATTCAAATAAAGTTAAAAAACGAGCTTAGTAAAAAACTTGAAAAGACATTTCTTCGTTTTGAAGGGCAAATTCAAAATGCACATTCTCATTTGCCAAAAACAAAGAAGGAATTTAATAAGCTTATTGGCCGTATCAAAAAGAAGATTCCTAGCGAGCTTGAGCATATACCCGGGATTAAACAAACCATATTTCTTCCATCACATCATACGGTAAAAAACATTTATAATAGAAATTATTCTCTCAATGGTAAGATTGTTGAAATATCTTTAAGAGAAGTAATTGATTTTGATCATAATGGTTATGAACACTTTAGCTATGAACTAGAAGCACAACCAAAAGATGATAACAAGTGGTCTAAACGTGAGCTACTTGAAACAATTTGCTTAGAGTTAAAACTAGCAGATCTACCTGGTGAGTATTTTTCACAAGAACGCTTTGATGCTTCCAGCGAGAACCTTATATTTATCCGTAAAGTAAATGATCTACTTGGATTCTAAAACTAAAAATATGGAACTTGTTTGAAGTATTTAAAGGAATTAAAAGACATTGAAAACATAGTGGCCAACTCCCACGAACTTGTGTCTTTTCAACAACTCGGTTCCATTGCATACAAAAACCAAAGCTGGCCATTATATGGTATCGTCATTGGTAATCCTGATCCTGAAGTTCCCACTTTGGGGCTATTCGGTGGAGTACATGGTCTGGAAAAAATTGGATCCCATGTGGTCATCAGTTATCTAAAAAGTATTATAAATCAATTGGACTGGGATGCAGATTTACGACATGGCCTTTCCAAAAGCCGGATTGTTTCCATCCCTATCATTAATCCAGTAGGTATGGCCTATTTAAGTCGAGCAAATGGTAATGGTGTCGATCTTATGCGCAACTGCCCTGTTGAGATGGAAGAAAATGTAAAAACGGTTTCCATAGCTTCTGGCCACCGCATAAGTAATAAGCTCCCCTGGTACCGTGGTAAAGCTGGCGAAGAAGTTGAAGAAGAAATAGCGATTGTTAAAGAATTTGCTGAACGCTATATTTTTTCCAGTAAATACACCTTATCGATCGATTTTCACTCTGGTTTCGGTATCAAGGATAGACTGTGGTATCCTTATGCTAAAAAGACTGGTGGATTCCCTCGCCAAAATCAAGTTGATAACCTTACCTCTCTATTTAATGAAACAATCCCCCATCATATCTATAAAATAGAACCTCAGTCAGCTAGTTATAATATTGCTGGTGATCTCTGGGATTATCTATTTGATCTACAGTACAGTGACGAGAAGTTTAAAAATAATATTTATATTCCATGGACATTAGAGATGGGTTCGTGGATTTGGGTTAAAAAAAATCCTTTTCAGCTGTTTTCAAAAGAAGGAATATTCAATCCAGTTAAAGAGCATCGATTTAATCGGGCCATGCGTAGACATTTTTTATTAATTGATTTTTTCTTTAAGGCAATCAAAAATCCAAAGTCGTGGAATTAAAGTTCGCGACATTTAAGCTGTATGGACTTTGCCCAACTGATATTGAATAAATAACCACTGGCACTCGCCATAAGATGACTTGAATCACTTTCATCGTAATGTAGGGTAACTTCTCCACCACTTTGGGTGTTATTGGCCAGGTATTTTGTCTTTACAATTTCCTGATTTGCGCCGGTAAAATGGAAAATACCACTCTTTTCTACATCAAAGTTTAATTCAGACAAAGGCCTTAAGACTTCCAACTTTAAGGATCTATACTCTAAACGCTGTGGCCTTACAGAAGTTAATGATAACTTAGGAACCACTGTCATAGAATCCTCATCTAAGCAAACCCCTTCTTTTGAACCTGTAACGGCTTGACAGCTATAGCGGGCCATTAAAGAACCACAGACTTCATCCAGTGTTGCGCCATTAGAGCTGATGTAAGAATGTTTCCCCATGGAATTAATATGAAAGTTAGCAAAAGCATTCCAATAAAAGAAAAGTCCGATGAATGCAAAAACAAATTTGGCCATGAATTCCCCTAGCTATACGCTAGGAGAAGCTATATCAGTCACAAAACTACACGTCGAGTCAAATACAAAGAATTGGTATTATTTTCACGATAAATGGCAATTTAGAGCGGTTCTTTAATGGAATTTCAGAGCTAGATTTTAACTAATATTGACCTTATCCTTAATCTCTCCAAAAGTAATATTTACTCCCATTAATTCTGCAGCTTTATTTCCCACGGCCACCGGGTGCTTACGATTTCCATTGAGATGTCTTCCGGTTACTGCACCAAATGCCTTACCACCCGCTTGTAAATAACTCATATTTTCATATGAGTGTACGTGATTACGTGAACTGCCTTCTAATGACAAGCCTATTCCTTGATGCATACCCATCATAAGAAAACTATAATCTAATAAAGTACCATCACCTACCGGAACAGATTTTAAACGCTGAAGCAGATCACCATAAATACCCGTTACCCACTGTAATACTTCAATCCAGGTATTTAACGAATCCAGCGTTCCATAATGGCCTATTTCGTGCAAATCTTGTAGTTTTGTATCATTTAATATTTTCGACCTCAAGGTACTATTAGTTATATAGTCGTAAGGATTAACATAAGCTTTATGTCTAAGTATACAGTACTGAGCTACACGAGTAATCCCACAAGACACTGCTAAGGCGATCATTTGATTAAATAGAAGTGCTCTTTCTTTCTCACCGCCATAGTTGCGTGAATTAATCGGAGTGTTTTCTGATAAGCGGCCAGGAACGGTACAAGCATTGGCCACATCTTGCGCCTGCATATCTGCGATAGACTTTTCTAAGTCTCTTATAGAACTTAGGTGCTGATCAACGATAATACGATCCGCATATCCTAATTTATTTTGTAATCGTTTATGGTCCTCTAGAACCAAATTAAGGATTGATCTACGGGAAGCAGTCTTTGCATCAGTCGCTCCTCCATTTTCAGGAGCAACAAAGCCTCCAAATAGATAGTCAAAGGCTTTACCAATATCTTTTTCTGGAGTTTGGATATAACCATCTCGCATAGAGCTACTTTGGTGCCAGCCATCCTGGTATTTTTCAACTGCAAAGTTTATATGCTTACCTGCTTTTCCGATAGCATCGTAGAGATGTTGATCTGTTGAATGCTTCCCTTTTGGCGTGCGATAATGAGCGTAAGTATTAACATCTTTAGGGCAGCCATGGCCAGAATTCACACAAAGAGTTGAACTCCGGTGCATAATTGGAGCAGCACTTGCTGAATTGTCTTTTACTTGAATATTACCAGGAGACCCCGGATTATTAGAGTTAATATATAGATTACTAATCAAATTGATATCTGCGAGTAAACCCATTTGATGTAGTTTTTTAAGACCTGCTGAACCATATTCAGTTGCACTAGCATTAAAAACGCTTTGTAAATTTCCATATTGGGGTGGTTTAAACAAGCAGGTTGCATTTCGAGGGTGGCCAGAGCTTTCTCCGTGAAAAGTATAAATATAATTTCCTTCAAGCGAAGCACCACTTGCATAAGCGTCACCATTATTATTAAGCATCACTTCAAGAATTGGCAGGCTTAACATATAGCCACCAAGCCCTTTTAAAAACATTCGTCTGTTTGGTTTAAATTTCATCTCGACCTTCCCGCTTAATAAATTGGTCATTACCAACAATATCTTTAATAAGATCTTTAAATTTCATCGTTTTTTGAAATGTATTCATCTCTAAGAAAATTGATTTTAAATGTTCGACGCCTATTTCTGAACCATAAGCATAAGACTTCATTTTAAGGGCCAAACATCTTCCCACATTATTATTTTCACTTACGGCCTTAGTAAACTCTGGCATAGTATTAAACTGAGTTGCTCCATCTAGATAAAAATTCTCTATCGTTGAACAACTGGTTCTGTCTTTTTCCACTTCTCTGTACTCACCCATATTGTTAAAGCGCTCAAACCCCATACCAATGCGGTCAAAGTGTTGATGACATTGCACACAGCTTCCCTGTGGATTTAGAGTTGATTTTTTACGGTTGTCAATGCGACAGCCAGTAAGCTCACTTGCTGGGTCTAAATCAATGTCTACATCTGGTGGTGGTAATGGCATATTTCGACAAAGGATTTTTTCATAGAAGTTTATCCCCCGACGAATATCATTCGTTTTCTCTAAATCTTTTCCATCATAGAACGCTGAAAGATAACTTGCATGAGACAAGATTCCTGATCGTTTAGCGTCTGGATAAACAACCTTCACCCATTGCGTATTACTCGAGCTGGCATTGAAACCATAAATATCAGAAAGTCTTTTGTTAACATATGTATAATCAAGACTAAAAACATCTGTCCATTTACGATCAAAATTAAAAAAGATATCTCTTACAATCCATCTGGTTTCCTTAATCATATCGGCCGATGTGGCGGCATCATGAGCTAAGTTTTTCTCTTTTATGCCAATACTCTCCATAAAGACATTTGCCAGGTGTGTATTAGATTCATACACTAATTTGGTCATCAGTCTTTCTGCTTGAGCAATTCGTACGGATTTTTGTAAAATACTTCCATCTGCCGCTACTTTTCTCAATTCCGCGTCAGGGCCTTTGCCAAGAATGAAATAACTTAAGCGGCTGGCTACTTCATAAGGTTCTAAAAGATACAGTGGACTTGGGTTTACTCCATGTTCCTCTCTAAATAAAAAGGAAGGACTTTGGATCAGCGCCTTAAAGAAGTTAATATAAATTTCTTTTTTTGTTCCAGTCGCTGTTTCAAAGTAATTTTTATAAACAAGTAGCTCACTATCGGAAAGCTCTCTTCTGAAAAGTTTAGGGATATAAACATTTTTTGCGATTTGCATTCCACAATTAACAACTGTATCGGCCATGCAACTTACAATACTTGTGTTAAAGTCGGTCTTACTCATTAAGACATTTTCTAACATATTTGCTACATGCTCCATAGAAGTGACAAACACTGAATTTGCAGAGACTAAACCAAACTGATTTGCAAAACCATGAGTCGTTAGTGGTTCAGGAACAATATTTTGACCAGAAATGGGGTCTTTATTAGATAAGTTGACCTTGAAAATAGAGTTAATATCTTTAAACATCTCATCGGGGGTCACCATTCGATAGCCATAACTACGAACGACTTTTCCAATTTTTACACAAACATTATCCAAGGGTGCTTCACCTGCTGGACAATTTATGGTTAACACTTCTGTTCCATCTACCGCTTTAATCCAGTTATATATTGTAGTTCTGTCCGTATTTAACGCAATATACTTGGCCATTGATCCAGTAGTTATCTTTTGATAAAGATAAGAATTATCTGGAGCTTTGACCGTAATATATTTAGAATTTTTTTCTAACACTTTCAGATCAACAGACAAATCAACAACTGATTGGTATTGGGCCCCAGCACCATGACAGCTAATACAGTTATTATCTAATATCTGCCTTACTGAAGCTCTAAGCGTAGTTACATCTGTAATAACTGCCTCTTTTACTGGTTCTACAACAGGTGCAGGTGCAGGTTCTTCTACTTTAAAGCTAGCAAGATAAGCTTCAATCATATCGAGTTGATTTGAAGTTAGTTCATTTTTGAGAAATACCATCCCTCCCACATTATTATAGATGGCCGCATAAATTTCCTTTCTGGTTTTTAAGGCTTTAGAAGGTACACCTTGAGCATCAGCTTTATGACAACTACTACAATTATTATCATAGAGTTCTTTGCCAGATAAAGAGGCTACTGTTTTCTCAGAACCGGGAGTTCCTATATCATCTACACTCTGGTCTACTGGTATTTCTTGAACTTGCATTTCAGGAACACAAGAAGTGAAAATAAGCGACAATAATAGGCTAAATAGTAGATTTGACCAAGATTTCAAAGTTAATCCTCAAACTAAACGGGTGTCTCATACTATGATCGTCTGCTTCTACATTTAATTAAATTCCTAAAGCGTAAGCATTTAAAAAATGTAAAAATTATAATTAGTTACATAAGAAAAACCATACTTATCTTAAGTTTTTCTTCATAAAACAGTCTCATTTTATTGGCAATTTTCTGATCTATTTAAGATTTATTGGAAGAATAACTTAGCGAGATAATTAAGGCCCGTATTTGAACGGGCCTTATTAGTGTATTCTATTTGTCTCTATACTTAGCTGTAGTAAATTATACTATTTTCGGTGTTCCAAGTTTAGAGACTATCTCACCATTTACTTCTTCGATAGGACTGCCTACCGCAGTTACGTCAGAAGGGACCCGTAATAAACTTGCAATCGTTGAACCTAAACTACCCATGGTAATCGGCCCATAGCCACTATTATTGGCCCTTACGCCATATGTACCAGGATAAGTTCCATCGGTACGACCTTTAGCAATATTACCGACTACTAAGGGCTTTTTAATCGCTCCACAAAAGAAAGTATTATTTCCGTTGTGGGAACCATGATCACTGCCTGCTCCTGTTTTTTTAGGAGTTCTCCCAAACTCTCCACTGATGTTAATAACAACGTCATTAAACTTACTACCTAAACTTTGCTCAAACTCATAGACAGCTGTCGCCATCATTCGATTAAAGAATGTATTATAAAACATTACTTTCATCCAATCTATAGTATGCTCATCAAAATTTTGACCTATAAATCCTCTTACTGAAAATGCAATAGAATTAGAGAGATTATTTTTTACAATATACTCACTGACTGCAAAACCTTCAGCAATTTTATAACTACGCTTAGCACCTGATAAAGTACTACGCATATCCGTACCAGAACTTACTGGAAGATCACTAATACGAGCTAGCTTATAGACCAACGGATCTCCCGCCTTATCAATCAGGGCCTTATATTTTGCTCTGAGCGTTCCATATTGTTGAGCGCCTTCATAAAACTTACCACGAATGATATCTTCGGCCCCTTTATTAGTATTAAAGATCGTGTCCCTACCGGGAAAATATTCTTTTGTGGCAAGTTTTAAATTTGCAAAAGCATCTTGTACCGCCTGATCAACCTTATTAAGATCACCCGCCATTGTATCACTGATATTAACATTGAATGCATCTAGAATTGTTTGCAAAACATTACTGGCATAGCCATTAACAGTGGTTGATGAATTTCCATGTTGCGAAGTATAACGCCAAGATGAAGATCCCATATTAAGTGCCGCAATAGGTGCATCACCATAATCTCCAGGTAAGGCGGTAACACTTCTAGTTGAACTTCCGGGATAAAATTGTAATCCTCTGGCCGCAGTATGACTTGGATTATTAACATCAACTCCTCTTAGGAAAAGAGCATAGTCCATGATGCTATTCATGGGAACATCTCCCCCCCTACTCGTAGGAATATTAAACTGCCACATCCAAGGCATATTTATACCTTTTTGATTAGTTATCGCATATTCTCCTGCAGTATAGCTACTTGATGAACTCTTAAAACGAGTGACAACGTTAGGATTAGGAATCATATTTGAGACACTTTCAAAAGGAACTAAAGGTTGCCAGGTCCAACGTGAAGGCGCCCCCGGTAACTGTATTCCAATATAGGTTCTCGGATTGTAGACGATGCCAGCTTCAGCTGCAATAGCTTCATTGATCATTGTCTTTAATATCCCTTGAAACATCACTTTCAGTGGATCGGAAAATGTTGCTGCTCCCATGAGCGCAGATGCGGACATAAGGGCTTGTCTTCTAGATAGTTTTTTACTCATTTGCCAAACTCCTTACACCGTAGTCTTTATAT
>JBFEUX010000044.1:0-16226 GCA_041547255.1 Bacteriovoracaceae bacterium | reverse complement strand
CCAATATTACTGGTACTAAGATGGCCGCACTAGAGATACTTCCGAGAGTTTTCCATACGGCCTTAATATTTCCTTCAAAAAGATTGGCCATGATGATGGAAATAATGGCCACAGAAACAACGCCTAAATGATGAATGCGAATTTTGCCCCTTAAGCGTTTTGGTACCAGATCATATGCGATGGTTGAGCCCGCCAAAAAGATATAACTATCGAGTGTGGATAAAATGGTGGCAGTAATACCGGCCAAGAAAACTCCTCTAAGTCCATCAGGTAATAGTTGTAGTGCATAAATAAAATAGGCAGTTTCTGAGTTGGCATTTGGTATCACCGCTTTGGCATACATGGCCCCAAATGTAAGACTAATATCAAATATGAACCAGATAATAGTTGAGATGATAATACCTTTTTTGGCCGTAGCAAAGGAGTTGGCCGCAAAACAGCGCTGATAGAAATTGGGATCAACTAAAGTAGACAGTGCAATAAGCCCCCAGGCAATGGTTTCACCCCAAGTATAAGTGCCCATGGGATGAAAATATGATGCAGGCAATGTTTTTAGAGGAGCTATCCCAAATGTGCCCAAGGAAAAAAGCACAACCATAATAACCGAACCGACCATAATAAAAAATTGAAAGATATCACTGTAGACAACTGAACGTAATCCTCCCATTAAACTATAGGCCAGGACAAAACCAACACCCATTACAATACCGTACACATCGTGAACCCCAAATACTAAGTTAAGAAGTAAGCCTAAGCTTATGGTGTAAACAATAGGAATAAGATTAAGAACATTAAATAGTGCTGATAGCTTTTCAGACTTTGGGCCAAACATGCGGCCAATTAGATCGGGTAAGGTCATTACTTTAAAATCTTTGATATGATCAATAATATAAAAAGCAAAGATGAGATAAGTCACGTACCAAAAAAAACCTTGGCTCACGAAATTAAAAATTCCGTTATCAAAGGCAATTTGTGAAACACCAAAGATACCGCCGTACCAAGTGGCAACTAAAGTCGCAGTAAAAATAGGTAAGGTTAATTGTCTTCCCATGAGCATAAGGTCTAGAAAATTGTCTGATTCACTCGCAGTTATTCTTTTACGAGAGTTTCCATAGAAAACAAAGCCCAGGGTGGCCAAGGTGAGAAGGATAAAAAGTAGAATATCTAAGCTAGTTAATAGAGAAGTTATATTAGGATCGCTAAGTATCGTCTGGGACATTTTAATCTCCTTACGCTGGTATTACCCAGTTCAAGTTTAAGGGTATAATCTCAGGCCAACTGAAGGCCACCCCTGATTATTAATACGGATAGTTTTGTTCTAAACTATCTTGTATATATCCAATTTGTGTCTTAAGATCAAAAATTTCTTTTTCCCAGTACTGAGCAGTTCCAAAGTCGGGAAAGGTCCTTTTAAATGCCTGGTCATGAAAGCGATGACTAATCCAGGCAGAAAAGTGCACTATTCGTAGGGATCTTAAAACTTCAATTAATTTTATTTCTCGTATATCAAATTCGCTCATGGTTTGATAGGCGGCGAGTAAAACCTCTCTTTGCCTTAAGGAGTATTCATCCCGGCCCGGAGTGATCATCCATAAGTCTTGAACCTTGGGACCCATACTCATATCATCAAAGTCAATCAAAAATGGATTATGCTCTTTTAAAAGGATATTGCCATGATGACAGTCCCCGTGGATGCGTTGATATTCAATTCCATTAAAAAGCGGTACTGAAATATTAAAAATTTGCTCACAAATGGCCTTATAATTTGCACGATACTCAGCTAACATAAATTCAGAATTGAGAATAAGTTCTAGGTTATTCCATCCAAATGTATCAATATCTAATTTGAGTCGATGAGTGGCATTTTTAGTTTTACCAGTATTATGTAAGCGGGCCAATAACCTTCCCATTTGGGCCAGTAGATCATCCGTCCACTCGACACAGGCCCTACCACCTTGCTTGGGAAAAATGGTATAATAAAGGCCATCTGCATTTTCATGCACACTCTTATCATTTATTTTAATGGGGGCAATGGCATGAATATCATTAGCTGTCAGATCATACAGAAAATCATGTTCATCCTGGATTTGTTCTTTTGACCATCGGCCAGGTCGATAGAATTTCAAAATGCGAAACTGATCTGAGACATTCTGGGTAGCAGGGACATCCACTTCTACTTCATAAACTCTATTTTCCATAGAGGCCAGTTGCATCACGCGACCTGTGGTTTTAAGGCCAAGTTCTTCAATGGCATCCAAAACCTTTTCTGGCGAAAGCGAGTCAAAATATTGAGTTCTCTCTGAACCCCAAACCCCTGCACTCAAGAGCGAACTCCTTATTTAGTTAAGCGCCACAACACTTTTTATATTTTTTACCAGAACCGCATGGACAAGGTTCGTTACGTCCCACTTTAGGAGTGGACCTACGCATGGGTCCTGTACCCACAATATGCCCATCTTCGTAATACCAGACATCGTCGATTTTTTTAAAAGTGGAAATTTCGTGATGAAGGTAATCTTTAGCTTCTTCATCAGCATAGAGAGCCTTAAACTCCACTGTTCCGACTTTGTCTTCGGCCCCACCTTTATCTGTTTTAACGATCTCCAGTCCTTTCCAAGTGCTAGTTTCTGACCATTTTTTTGCCTCTTCAGCATCAAAATCAGTGGTGTCTGGAGTATGGGTATTTCCAATAAACTCTATTTGCCCTTTTGCAAATGCACTATAGCGCGCTCTCATCAATTTTTCGGCCGTTTCGGGTTTTTCTTTACTTAAGTGGTAGATACCACAGCAATCTTCATATTCTTTGCCTGATTCGCAGGGACAAGAACTCATATAGCAACTCCAGATTATAGTTTTAAAATATGGGCATTTTAACTTTATTGGCCCATATTTGCACTAAAAAATGGCCATGGCCGCTTAAAAGCTTATAGAAGTGGCAAATTATGTCACAAAATTGTGGCACTCTTTTTGCTTATTTATTTGTAATTTCAGAGGTTTAGTTTAGCTACTTTCTTCCGATAAGCTATTCACATAGACTAAAAGATAAAGATAATCATATTAGGGAATAGTAATGGGAAAATTATTTAGCTTATTAATTAGTTTTTATGTGTCAGCAAGTTTGGCCGGTCCTAGTGATCTACTAATTTCTAAAGTAAAAAAAGATCCTCTGTATTATTCGACTAGTTTAACTGCTGAACAGAAAAAAACAATAATGGATACCTATTTACAAACGGTAGAGATGGCATTTAAAGAGAGACGTTCAACATCAAAAATTTATGAAGGATATCGTCCTCAAGATTTATATAAAGAATATTATAAAATAGCACAAGCACTCTTTATAGCAGGATATAGCACTGAAAATAACTTTAAGGCATGGAGTAGAGAGTATAAAGAACTCTATAGTAAGGATAAGCTTGTTTATAATGCAAAGACGATGTCCGAAGATGATTTTTTGAGTCTTTGGAAAGCGAGGCATAAAAAAGTACTTGAAAGTTATTTTTCTAATATAGAGAGTAGTGGAATTGGTTGTGCCAAAGAAGGTGATATTGTTGGCAATAGAAAATGTTGTGAAAATCATATTAGAGTAAGTCCTGTTAAAATCGCAGGAATACTACAAGGACAAAACTGCAAAATAAGTAATACAGAATGTAATAGAAATAGTGATTGTTGCTCAGGTATGTGTGAAAAATCCGCTGAAGGCGTTGTGGGCAAATGCTTAGAGAAGCGTATTTGTAGTCGAGTACGGGAAGTTGGTGAAACTTGTAGTAAGCAAAATTATATATGTGCTAATAGCTTTTGTAGTGAAGCGGAAAACAAGGAGAAGATATCAGAACTTCGTTGTCGTAATTGTATAGCTAGCGGTGGTAAATTAAAGGCCGGTGCTAAGTGTTGTCCTGGTTTATTGAAGCTAGAAGGAAAATGCGTTGTACCAATGCCCATCTTTCTCCCCACAGTTCAATTTAATTTAAATAAATCTAAGAAAAAAAATATACTTGAGCGTGTTCTAGACTTCTTTATAGCAAGTGCTAACGCGGTAGAAGAATCTTCTTTGAGTGAGGCCCAGCAAGAATTATTAGCGCAAAAAACAGCTGAATGTGAAAAATACGGTAAGAATAGTGATAAATATAAAAGCTGTCTTGAGCAAGTTGAGACTCAAAAAACATTCTATACTAAAGATGGTTATACTGGGTTAACTCAAGATCAAATGGATTCTTTGACCGAGGCCAGAGAGAAGTGTACTAAGGAGAGTCCTGTGGGGTCTCTAGAGTATAAAACTTGTGTAGAAAAAGTTGAAAAAAATGAAAAACTTGCCTTAGCAACGAATATGCAAAAGACTCAAGAGTGCTTAAGTCTTAAAGAGGATAGTGAGAAGTACAATCAATGTTTGGTAGATAAGGGGGCTTTAGGAGTTAACCTTAATAAGGAAGAGTATTTAAATAAATATAGTATTCCAGCTATCACGGCCAAAACCTATTCAGATATCAATAAATGTGAATTTAATACTTATAACGATAGCTGGCGAGTTGCTTCAAATAGAGAGAAAAATGCAGAAATCTTTTTAAGAGGTTTTGAATTTGTTTTTTCACATAAGGGTTCAGATGATCTATGGAAAGATAAACGTAAGCAAGGTATTTTTACACGTGCCAATGAAATCGCCGTTAAATTTAGAGAGAACAGATCTAAGATGCTTTTAAAAATGGCAGAAACAGATAGAAAAATGGCCTGCAAATGTATCGCCATTTTTGGGCCATCAAAATTTAACTCTGACAAACAAGAGTTTTTTAGTACAAGCTGTTCAGCAGAAATGGCTCAGTTAAGAGCGCAACTTGGGAGTGAGGCCGTCGAGGCCATGAAGAATACATTAAATAATGAATCTAGCGAGGTAAAAGCAAATGGTAAGGTTGATGGGACTTCTATTTCTTCCTTGAATTCCTCAGTATCTAAAAATGAAAAAGTTCAAGCGGCCATTGAAGAGATCGATAAAGGCGCCATTGGTATTTCTCACGAGGCCATATTGGTTGAGTGGTTGCATTTAAGAGCTGAAGCACAGATGGAGCGTTTTGTTGATAATGCTGCCTTAGAAGAAAAATTAACAGAGCTCTCTCGATTTATTAGTGAGGATATAGATTGGTATGAGGTTTTTAAAGATGACCCAAAATCCCTTTCACGAACCAAGCCTTCAGGTTTAATGGGTGATACTCAACTTCTTTATCCATGGGCATATACAATTTCTCAAAACTTTCTTGTGGCCATCATACGTGCGATATTTGGTAGTAGCTGGGGGAAAGATAAGAAAAGTGTCCTATATGAAGCGGCAGACACGCCTGCTATGCGAGCAGCTTGGCAATACCGCGCATCAGATGAAATTCATGCCCAGCCAGTTATTTATGATGCATTTACTATTAATAAATGTATTAAAAAGATTCTCGGATTATGTGTTAAGAGACTTATCGGTTTTCATCGTTGGTTTGTGGGGCCAAAGTATTATCCTTCGGACTCAAACAACGCAACACCCACAATAGCTAATGATGAAAAGTGTATTGTGTACGCTAGGGCCGCTTCATGCTTTAGGTCAGGCTATAGGGTAGATTTTGAAGGGAAGTTAAATTATATAGTTGATGTGACCAGACCTTTATTTACTCCTCCTGCCAAAATTGCGACTGATCAAATGCACGGCTATGCCAATGATTTTAGAACCATACTAAATAAGGCGCACGATGATGGAATAGTCTATTTGAATAGCCGAAGACCACCTGGAGGGAAAGATGGTTACGGCTACTATCGTACCAGCAGAAGCTTTGGAAATGAGGATCATTTAAAGACTGCACTTGGTTTAGGTTACTTTCTTCCTGAACGTGGGAAGCTGCAAGAAATTCAATTTGAAAGTCCTGAGCATAATGGGAAAAATGCAATAATTAATGCGGCGAAAGTATATGCCTTATGTAAAACTCTAAAGAACTGCGGACAAGAAGCTGAAAATTTAAATGAACAATTAACAGGATTTGGATATTTGTTTGAATCACCAAGTGAAGCGGCAGAATTTGCTGAGTACGTCTATGAGATTCATTATAAATGGTCTCATTTATCAAAAAACGATTATATGGGGTATCCATTGGTAGGTTTGGACCAATATTTTGCTCAAACATCTTTTAATATGAAGTTGGTAGGCTCATATTCAAGCTCGAGAATGATCCAATATGGAGACGCTGCCAATCTATATCAAATGGATTTTGAAAAAAGGGTGGGAGAGTATTCATCTCTTGGAACAAATCAAATTGGTCTAAAGTCACGTAATATAAAAATCAGTAAAGCCTTTTATGGTGCTTTTTCCGCATTGAACTTAGATGGAAAACCAAATCTGGAAGCGTTTAATGCAGAAAAAAATAATTTAATTAGTTCTGGAAAATTATCAAAGGCCCAGGTATCGGCCTTAAATGCAGCCGGTAGTGCGGCCTTAAGAAGAAAGAAAGATCTTGGCCGAAAAGAAGCACTCGATAAGGCACTTGCTAATGCTTCACCTGAAACCAAGATGGCCTACAATAGAAATAAACAATTTCTTGAAAGCAAAGTTAATAATCCACTATCCCAAATGAGTATTTCTAAGCTGGGCGGAATGAAGAAATTGGCGAGTACGCTGAATTCAATAAATGATAAAATTGATGGATTAAATAAAGCTAATAATAAACAAAGAACAGGTTTTAACTATAAATCTGATTTTAGTTTACCAAAGCGTGCTAATTTTGATTTTAGCTCTCATGCATCCACAGGTACAAATACTGCGAGTTCTACAACGGACGCAGCTAATCCTGCATTAACAGAGAAGCAGGTAGATAGAATGTTACGGGCAGCTAAGAGCAAAAACTTGGCAAGCACTGAAGCTGATACTTTGTTTTCACGTGTCTCTAAAGCTTACCGTAGAAATTATGCTAGGGTACTCACAAAAGTTTCTGGTGCAGCTGCGGAAGGTCAATTAGTACCGCAGAAAAAGCAAGACTTAAACGACACTAAAAAGTCAGTACTTAAAGAGCTGCTTAAATAATTTATTGTTTTAAATTTAAAAATAAAAAAGAAAGGGCCAGGATATTGCTGGCCCTTTTTGTTATATTTTTTAATTTTGTAGATTAAGAAACGGTATCTGCAGTATCAGCTGTATCTGTACTGTGTTGATTAGTCTCACTTGTTGGCGTCTCGGTCTTTTTCTCTTCAATAAATTTAAAAAGACCATTTCCAATTGCCTTTATACCAAAACCATATGTTTTAAGTTTTTTTCTAAGATTATAAATATGAACATCCAGTGTATTTGGGTGGATAGCAATATTTTTCCAAATAACTTTTACAATTTCATTACGATGAAGAGTTTTCTCTTCTTTCATATTAAAACTTTCAATAATTTTGATTTCTTTATTAGTGAATTGAGTTAAATCAAGATTAAGTGCTTCAAGAGATTTGGAAGCTTCTTGAACTCTTTCTTCTATATTGATTAGGTGTCGTTCCACTTTTGCTCTTATTTCATTTTGGTTAAATGGTTTAAGAAGATAATCAATGGCACCTGCTTGATACGCACCTCTTATCGTATCTAGGTCATCAGATGAACTTATAACCATATAAGGAGTACGCAATGTCATGTCAGATTCATTTAATAGTTTGAAAAAATGTCCATCTTCAAGCATGATATCTGCAATAATGAGATCAGGGTGATTTTTTTCATTTTGGTAAGCTTTACGAAACCCATCAAAAGAAGTGAAAAACTCTAGTTGAAATTCTTGCCCTTCAAAAATATGGGAGTAGATTGGTTGCAAATCTTCCATATCTTCAATGATCCATAGTTTTTTTGTTAAAAACATTTAACAACTCCTTAAATATCTAAACCGGGGGGACTTGAACGCCTAACTTATTCAAATCGTCGGCCAAACTGAGTAATGGCAGTCCAATAATCGCAGTATGGTCCTCGGTTTTTATTTTACTAAATAAACTTATCCCTTTCATTTCTAGTTTATATGAACCAGCACAGTCAATGGGATTATCAGCACTTAAGTATTTTTTAATCTGTTTTTCACTGAGCTGTCGCATGAATAGTGTAGTCACATTAGTATGAGTCGTAGCGTTATAGTTATTCATTATAGCATAACTGGTGATGATTTGGTGAGATTTACCTTGCATTTTCTTAAGTTGTGCCAAGGAAAGATCCAAATTACCTGTTTTTCCAAGTATTTGCCCTTCGAAGTAACAGACTTGATCTGAACCTATTATCAAGGCTTTAGGGTGATGTTTTGCCACCGCCAAAGCTTTTTGGCGCGCCAATTCTTGGGTTAGTTTTATGGGATCTGAAATGCTGGACTTAAGGCCATCTTCATCAAAATTTGAATCCACACACTTAAATTCGATGCCTAGTTGTTCCAGTAATTGTTTTCTATAAGGGGATTTACTTGCTAAGATTATTTCCATCAACTTTAGTTACACCAAGGTCTTTTACTATGCAAACACTTTCCTTTTTAAATTATCAACCTGAGTTAAGTGAAGGGGTCTTTATAGCTCCTGGTGCGTTTGTTATTGGCAAAGTTGATCTGGGTGCTCATGTTAATATCTGGTTCAATGCTGTGGTTCGAGGTGACGTTAATCGTATTCAAATAGGAGATAACACTAATATTCAAGATCTGAGTATGTTACATGTCACTGATGATTTACCGCTGATCATCGGAAATAATGTGACCGTTGGTCATAGTGCAATACTACATGCTTGTACCATAGGTGATGGCTGCTTGATAGGGATGGGTGCCAAGATTTTGGATGGTGCTGTGATCGGAGAGAAATCATTGGTGGCCGCGGGATCTGTAGTGCCTCCGGGTAAGGTCTATCCTCCAGGATCATTTATTATGGGTGCCCCTGCTGTTGTCAAAAAAGAGCTATCAGCAACTCAAAAAGAGCAAATTAGCAATCATTACAAGTCCTATCTTGAATTAGCTAGTAAATATCAAAAGTAGGAATATCTTTAGTGTCCGCTAAGGTAGGTATAGTCGAAAAGACTGGCCTCATAAAAATCAATAAGCTTAACTCCAGTACGAGCTTTGATTTCGCCTTTTTTAATTTTTTTATCGATTTCAATTTTAACTTTTTTAGACATTTCTTGAGGGTGATATTGCATAATTGCCAAGACATCTGCCGCCGAATTTCCATGAATAATTTCTTCGATGTAAAAACCGCTGGGGTCTTCGTTGTCTACATAGACATGAACTTCATTAAGTCGGCCAAAGAGATTATGCATATCGCCCATGATATCTTGATACGCACCTGTTAAAAAGAGTCCAATATAATACTCTTCATTTTCTTTTAGCTCATGGATCTTTAATGTTGTTCGATGTCCTTCAGGCCCTAGAAAATTATTTATTTTACCATCAGAATCGCAAGTAATATCAGCTAAAGTACATTCTATCTCTGGCTCTTCAAGATGCCTATGGATAGGAACGACTGGTAGAATTTGTTGGATGGCCCACGTATCAGGTGCCGACTGGAAAAGAGAAAAATTGGCCAAATATTTATCGGCCAGAGTCGTTCTTAATTTATAAATTTCATTAGGGACATATTTTTCATGTTTAGTCATGTGAATGATTTTATGACAAATATTCCAATAAAGAGTTTCGCAAATTGAACGTTCAGCTAGAGTAAGGATACCTAATTTGAAGGCCGAAATGGCTTCATCTTTTAAAATACAGGCATCATTAAACACATCTTGATAGTTATCTGAATTTAGTTCTTGGTAGAGCTCTTTTATACGTTTGACTATAAGGTGGTCTGTTTCGGCCACTTGAGTCTCAATGGGTTTGTGTTTGGTTAGATTAACATTGCCAAATACATTTGTGATAACACAACTATGATGGGCGGCCATAGCACGACCAGTTTCTGAGACAATATTTGGGTGTTTTACTTTTTTTGCATCACAGATATCTTTTAAAATATAAACGACATCTCCAATATAATCTTTTAAAGAGTAATTTGTTGAGGAAGTACCTGCTGAGCGACTTCCATCATAATTGATACCAACTCCTCCACCTACATCAAAATATGCAAGGGGGACTTCCATTTTGACCAAATCAGCATAAATTTGGGCCCCTTCGGTAATGCATTCTTTAATATTTCGAATATCTGGAATTTGGGAACCAACGTGAAAATGAAAAAGTTTTAGATAATGCAATTTATTTTGTGATTTCAGTAATTCCACTAGGTCCATAATCTCTGGAACAGAAAGACCAAATTTAGCAAAGTCACCGGAGGATTCGGCCCACTTCCCGGATGCTTTGGAGCTCAGTTTGGCCCTCACCCCGATGATAGGTTCTACATCAAATTCTTCAGCTGTTTTGAGAACAGTATGAATCTCTGAGTACTTTTCAATAACAGTGATTACTTTACGTCCAATTTTGGTACCTAGCATGGCCAGGCGAATAAAGTCCTTGTCTTTACTACCATTTAAAATAGTAAGGGAGTTTTCATTATTATTATAGGCAAGTGCTGCCAATAATTCAGGCTTGGAGCCAGCCTCAAGTCCATAGTTATATTGCTCACCTACGTCTGTGATTTCTTCGATAACTTCTCTTAGCTGGTTTACTTTTATGGGATACACACCAAAGTATTTTCCAGAAAAATTAGCTTCTTTAATGGTTCTATTAAAGGTCTCATTAAGGTAGGTCACCTGGGAGCGCAAGATATCATGAAAGCGAAGGACTAGGGGGAAAGGAATTCCTTCTTTCTTCACTTCTTCTAGAACTTGCTTGATATTGATAACAGGGCCATCCTGATTTTTAGTAGGGTAGACTGCCAGGTCACCTTCTTTAGCGATACCAAAATAACCATCACTCCACCTTTCGATTTGGTAGGTGTGCATAGAGTCTTTTATTGTCCAATTCTTCTTATTCATGTCCTAAATCCTAGGTCCCGATAATAATCTGGAAATTCTTATTTAGAAACAAAAAATCTTAAATTAGGAAAAAAATGCTAATAGTTTGTTACTTATTACTGAGCAATTGGTAGTAGAAGCGCTGCTCTTCCATAGAAAGGGGTTTTAGAGTTTTAACCTTTGTTCTTTTAATCCCTTTGTCGCTGATAACTGTATCCATTATTCTTAGTTTATTAGTCATTTGTTTTGCCATGACCAGTAACCAAGTAGGAATCTGTTCTTTTAAAGATTCACTTGAAATTTTAACCAGTTTGGTGTCTTCAAGAGCAATAACATCGGCTGAACGGGGAAGTTTGTCAAAAAAAGACATTTCACCAAAGTATTCACCGGCCTTGATATGGGCCAGCGGGGTGACCATATGCCCGGATCTGGAGCAGATAAGTAAAAGACCATTAGTGACAAAATACAGGTCTGATTCCTCAGCCCCTTCTCGACAGAGAACTTCATGTTTTTTTATTTTAAGAGTACTTGTTTCAATGGCCATATACTTATAATTTTAACCTCTTTTTGATTTTTATAGCAAGTCCTTGCACTAATTTTTCCATGTAAACATCCTGTGGGTAAATATCATCTAAAAATACGAAATTATCCCGGGACTCATCTACCAATAATTGTTGGAAATCAAAATAATCGAAATTATAGCGTTTGGCCGTTCTTTTAAGTATGACGTTAAAGATAGGGTTCCCCCTGGTATTGCCACAATCATAGGCCATCGCCAGTTCATTATACTTTTTAGCTTGATTGAAATGGTTTAACTTTTTTAAAACCTGCCCATAAGAGTAGAGAATATCGGCATTCGTCGAGTTGGTGAGTGCCAAGTCCTTAGCGAGATTATAGGCCCTCTTATAATCTTTTTCTTTGATTAGTGTCTTTAGCTCCTCTAGCTCTTTATCAGCATTAGCTGTTAAGGAGCCATAGCAGGATTTGCTAGGGGCCAGATCTAGATTTAGTGGCATAGTAATTGGTATTAACAAGCTATTCCGTTTTTTAATATATTTAAAAAATTCATCAAGGGCCGCTTCGTACAGGATATAATGAGCTTTCATTCGCAGTTGGAAAATAGGATCGCTATATTGGGATTCATCCTTATCTACCTTGGTGTTAAGGTGGACATAGTCTACTGGAGTATAAATAAGCCGTGAAAGAGAGGGAAATACCATCATGGCACTCTTAATGAGATCATTTTGATAAAGCTCAAAGTTATTTTGAATTATCTCAAGATTGTTGGTTTCAAATGTTTTTTCATAAGTTTCATCACTGCCACCCAGGTAAATAATGATCAGGGGAAGTCTTTTTAGGCGTTTTATTTTGGCCAGGCTGCGGTGGATGCTATCGCCTTCATTGCTAAGGGAGATAATTTTAATTGGTTTAGAGAGATTAACCGATAATTTTTCAGTAAATAGGTCTATAAACTTGGCTAAACGTTCTCCCATGCGATCGCCAATAATAAGAATAGGAGCATCAGCACTTATATTTTTGTAGGCGTCCTTTCTAAATTCAAAGGGATAGGGAGTAATGGAGAGCGGGTTTTTTGCATAACGTCTCTCTCCTAGAACAAAAGCTGCTATAAGAATAAAAGAAACGCTTAGCGTTAATAAAATTTTCAAATTTTTTGTCCTTGTACTTGTCTAATTGCTTATATTTTATATCATCTGCCCTTTTAGGTAAATGAGTATAGCTTTATGACAAAATTAAATATGCCTGAGGTTTTGGCGCCGGCAGGAAGTTTGGAAAAATTAATAGTTGCCGTTAACTATGGGGCAAATGCAGTCTACTTGGGGGGACTTAAGTTTGGATTGCGTTCTGCTGCGGAAAACTTCACTGAACAAGAGTTGAGAGAAGGTGTGTTATACGCCCATGAACATGGTGCCAAAGTTTACGTGGTGCTTAATGGTTTTTTACACGATACTGACCTGCATGAATTGGTAAATTTTGTTCGGCTACTAGATGAACTCAAGATTGATGCCGTTATTGTTTCTGACTTAGGCGTTGTGGAGACGGTTAAGCAGCATAGTAATATAGAGGTACATCTTTCTACTCAAGCAAGTTGTGTCAATGCATATAGTGCGAAAATGTGGAAAGAGATTGGAGTGACTCGGGTTGTACTAGGTAGAGAGTGCTCAATTGCTGAGGCTAAGCAAATAAAAGAAATTGCAGATATTGAAGTTGAAATGTTTATTCATGGTTCCATGTGCATGGCCTATTCAGGCAACTGTGTTATTTCCAACTTTACCCAGGGAAGAGATTCCAACCGAGGAGGATGTGCCCATAGTTGTCGCTTCGATTATGCGATCGATTTTGAAAATGAAGAGCTCGCACGTAGAAATAATTATTTTATGAGCTCAAAAGACTTAAATGGACTTCGCTATCTGGAAGAGTTTATTAAGTCGGGGATCGATAGTGTTAAAATTGAAGGTCGTATGAAAAGTCATTTATATGCGGCCACTATGAGTAAAGTATATAGTGAGGCCATCCGCTATTATGCTGAACACGGACACTTTTTGTCAGAGAAATTATATTATTGGGAAGAGGAACTTAAAAAGGTGACTCATAGAAGTTATGCTGCCACCAATTTGATAGAAAAAGCAGGTGCAGACACTATCTTTGATGAAAGAGAACATGACCGTTCTAATGACTATGCTGTGGTAGGGAGAGTGATAGATGTGTTAGCTGAAGAGGCCATTGTTATAGAAGTCAGAAATGCCTTTAATTTAGGTGATACTTTGGAGATTTTACCTTTTGATGGTGTTGCAAGAGAAATAGAGGTTAAGCATATCTCCACCCTTAGTAATACTGAATTGGAGCGTACTAATCCTTCTACCTTGGTTAAGCTTCCTTATGTTTCCCACGTCCATCCAGAAAACCTGATTAGAATGAGACTTCCATGCAATTAGTAACTTATGCCCAATCTATTCATGACCTGAATCTTATTAAGGCCAATGAGCTTAATGAAGTAATCATTTCTGATAAACAGCTAGGACGAATTGCTAAAAATGAATCATTTGTCTCCTTAGCTAATATGGCCAAAGAACTTGGGCTAAAAGTTGTGTTGGAATGGGACGTGATACTTACTGAAAATGAATTTGCTTCGGCTTGTGATTATTTTTCTTCCATACCTCATGACTCTTATGATGTCATTCGTGTGCAAGACGTAGGAGTACTGGCCTATGTTTTAGAAAACACCAATAAGCCTATTCAATTTATTGCTGAAACAGGTAATCGAAATTTAACCGGTTTAAAAAAATGGGTGAATCTCATTGGTGAGCGTTTGGATCGCTTGGTCTTATCAGTGGAGCTCAGTAAAGATAAAATCAAAGAAATTAGCTCCCAATTGAATTGTACAACAGAATTGTTGGTTTGTGGCCCATTACTGTTATTCTATTCTCCTCGTAAATTGCTTTCTGCCATGTTGGATGAAAGTGAGAAAATAAAAATGCAGCAAATTCAACAGCAGTTTTTAACTGCTAGTGGTGAAAGTCAAGAGTCGCCTCACAAGGGTTTTCCTATAATTCAAAATCAACATGGTACCTTTATGTATCATATAAAGGATCTCTTTTTATTTGATAAGTATCAAGAGCTTTTGGAGAGTGGCATTTCCTTTGCTCGCATTGATTTAAGGGCCCAAGAGGATATTAGTTATCTATCTAAACTGGTAGATACCATTTCAAACTCCCAAGACTTTGCTACTCTAAAGCAGGCTTATCCACGAGACGTCATTAGAGGATATTTTCATATAAACAAAACTGACGTACTTTTTAAAAAGTTAAAAAACTATCGTATTCAAAGAAAAGACGATGCTTATATTGGTGAAGTCATGGAGATCGTTAAAGGTGAGTACGTTGCCATAAAAATTAAATCACATGAGGTAAGCCTCAATTTAGGTGATCAAGTGAAATTTGTCACACCAGAAGGCAAAGAGCTTTTGTGTAAAGTTCATGAACTTAAAGATACGGCCTATAAAGAGGTAACATCAAAATCTAAAGGTGAACTAGCACTTATGAATTATATGGGTGGGGTTTGGCCAAAATCTCAGGTTTATCGCGGTTAAAATAAAAAAAGCACAGGACGAGAGCTCCCTGTGCTTTACGAGGTAGTAATCCAAGCAGTCTCTATACTGAGTGGAGTACTCGTATTTAAACTTACATTTGTTCTTTTTTTTGTTACAAGGGCGAGCTACTCTAATTCGCCCTTGCTGTTTTAGTAAATAACTGGATTTTAATAATAATAGTTTGGATACTGACCACCTGTACATAGACTAGATGGTTTTGCCAGACCTACTGGAAAGAAGGCCAGGTGATATCCATTTTGGTTATAGGATGGATATGTATTATATGGGTTATAACCTGTATTAGTATTTGCTGGTATCATGATATCAGCGGCACTTACTTCACCCATAGCACACATTTGTGACATATTCACAATTGGTTGTTGCATCAGTTGTGCACCATTAGTCATTCCTGGTCGTGGACAAGCGTGCACCTGGGCCTGTATTGTATTATTGTTATTACTGATAACAAGAATATCACCTTCGAGTGTAACACCAACATGTAGGTTATTAGCATTAACATGTAGGCCCATCATATTTAATGGAACGTTAACAATTGTTCTGGCATTGTTAGTGACTCCACCTGTTGTTTGTGGGTTACATGGGTGTTCGTTGGCAAGAATTTGCAACCAATTTGCTGGTAAGCGTGTCCCATTGCCTGCAGCATTCGCGATGCCTCCGAATGGGTCAATTCCTATTGCTGGGTTACTTCCCCCGCCAGATTTGTTGTCTTTCCCACAGCTAATAAATAGTGTGGATACTAGTAGCCCCATAAAGAGGGACTTAAAGAATGAATTTGCTCTCGTTTTCATCTTTTTCTCCTCGAAATTATAAATTAATAAAAACTTGCTAACCTTAATACAAGTTGCGTGCCAAAAAAATAAACCTAAGATCGGAGAGTTAGAGATTGTTTGCTGTTTAAAATATAGACAGTAATAGATCTGTAGCTAAAAAATTATATAAATTTTAGACAGTATCATTAGCTTTGATATGTATAAAAACTTGTCGTGTTCTGTAGCAGCGCCACCATCATATCTAGATTGGAGCTCATATGATATGCATAAAGTAATAATTTCTATTGGTGTATAAAGACTAGGCAGTATTTAGTTCGAGTTTGGCGTTGGGACGAGTTTGGTGTTGGGACGAGTTTGGCGTTGGGACGAGTTTGGTGTTGGGACGAGTTTGGCGTTGGGACGAGTTTGGCGTTGGGACGAGTTTGGCGTTGGGACGAGT
>JBFEUX010000216.1:0-4749 GCA_041547255.1 Bacteriovoracaceae bacterium | reverse complement strand
TTTAATGTGAATGCTAGAAATATTAAGATTGGCTTTTTAGATGATGGCAAAATCTTTTTTGACTATCTTCAAGAGAAAGAAAATTGGGATGAACTGAGATTGGCAATGAGTAAATTTTTAGAAGTGCCAGAAGATCAGTTAAATATACACTTGCAAATAGTAGACGATGAAGCTGTAGAGAGTCATAATTTTAAAACTACAGTTGATATGCATGAGGATGCAGAGAAAAAACTTAAAGAGGAACAGAAGGATCTTCTTTTAGAAAACAAGTATATTAAAGATGCTCAAAATTTATTTCAATCCAAGATTGATAAGATTGTATTAAATAATGATAAATAAAAAAGGATCAAAAAATGGCAAACATGAACCAACTTTTAAAACAAGCCGGCCAAATGCAAGCAAAGATGAAAGCGATGCAAAAAGAACTAGATGGGCGTGAGTTTGAAGCAAGTTCTGGTGGTGGAATGGTTACCGCTAAGGTTAATGGGAAGCAAGAACTCCTTGATATTAAAATTAATAAAGAATGTGTAGACCCTAATGATGTAGAAATGCTGGAAGAACTTATTAAGACAGCGGTGACGCAAGCTTTGAAAGAATCATCGGATACCGTATCTAATGCTATGAGTAAGCTTACCGGTGGGTTAAATATACCAGGAATGTTTTAGTGATTGAATTACCCGAGTCTATATTAGATACCGTTAAAAGCTTTTCTAAACTTCCAGGAGTTGGTGAAAAGACTGCTCTTAGACAAGTAATGAATATGGTTAAGTGGAATGCCGCTGAACTCGATGTGTTTGCTAATGCTGTTAATCAATTAAAAAATATAAAGCGATGTGTTGAATGTGGGATGTATTCCGAACAGGAAAAATGTGAAATATGTCTTTCTGACGCTAGGTCACATAGTTCCGTATTGTGCGTAGTGGAAAATATAAGTGACTTGATGGCAATTGAAAGAAGTAATGAATTTAATGGATTGTACCATGTTTTGGGTGGTGTGTTGAATCCGCTGTTAGGAGTTGGACCAGATCAATTAAGAATTGATAAGTTGGTTGAGAGAGTAAACAATTTTAATATAGAAACCATAATTTTGGCCATCAACCCCTCTGTTGAAGGCGATGCAACTTGTTCTTATATAAAGCAACTGCTAAAAGATGTGCAAGTTGAACGTATAGGCTTTGGAATACCAATGGGAGGATCACTAGAATATCTTGATCCACTTACAATTTCTAAGGCCATTGAAAATAGAAAGAGACTATAGAGCGTGAATTTAAATCAAATTGTTCGACAATTTTTTGATGAAAATGAATATCATAAATTGGCCGATAAAATTGTTATTATACGTGGTGATGGAATAGCAATCTATTCAAACTTTGAAGACTATTTAGAAGCGCAAACCGTTGGAGCTTTAGTTAGTGGTGTTTGGCAAGCGGCAGAGTCTTTATCTTCTCTTTTAAATAAAAATGAAAGCTTTTTAGATTTTAGATTAGGATTTGATACAAGTGCTGATGGACTTTATATCTTACCATTCACAATCTTAGAAAAAACTTATTATATTGGTGCTATTTATGGTGATGCAGATAACCCAGGAAAGCTGAAGCGTAATATGCGTTTACTTAAAGATAACGTAGAAGTTTATTTAAGTAAGTTTTCGCTTGATCCTGAAAAAAATCGTGAAGAATACCTTTTTGAAAATATCTCTGATGAAGAGATGGATAAACTTTTTGCATTTGGTGGGATTTAAAGATGTCTTTTGTAAACTATCACACAAAAGAAATTAACTGTAAGATCGTTTATTATGGCCCGGGTTTGGGTGGTAAAACGACAAATATTCAATATGTTTATCAAAAGACGGCCGCAAACAATAAGGGGCAGATGGTGACTCTCAATACTGAAAACGAGAGAACATTATTTTTTGATTTTCTTCCATTAGACCTTGGAACAATAAGAGGTTTTAAAACAAGATTTCATCTATATACAGTACCGGGACAGGTTTTTTATGAAGCGAGTAGAAAACTAATTCTTAGGGGGGTTGATGGGATTGTGTTCGTTGCTGATTCACAAGTGGATAAAATGGAAGAAAATATTAAAAGCCTTGAGGGATTAGCAAAAAATTTAACAGAACAAGGTCAAGATATTGAAAAAATTCCTTTGGTTATGCAATGGAATAAAAGAGACCTTCCTAATATTACCTCCACAGAAAATATGGAGAAAAAACTTAATGCATTGGACGTTCCTTCATTTTCTGCAAGTGCGATAAATGGTGAAGGTGTATTTGAAACCCTAAAAACAATTAGCAAGCTAGTTTTGTTAAATATTAAGGGCGGATTAGAAAACTAAGGAGAGACTACTTATGAGCTTATCTACTAGAAGATTAAAAATTTTAAAAGAAAAACTTCAGGAAGAAAGAGAAAGAGTGTTAGATGCGTTTAATAACGTCTCTAGTGAAGAATTCGTTTTAAATAGTGACGATAGACAAGATACTATAGATCAAGCCACTTCGGAGTATGAAAGATCTCAAATTTTAAGATTTAGAAATAGAGATCATTACTATAAAAAGAAATTAGATAAAGCTATCGCAAAGTTCGACACTGAAGAGTATGGCGTTTGTGAAGAGTGTGATGATGATATCAAGTACGAGCGCTTATTTGCCAGACCAACTGCAGAGTTATGTATTGGTTGTAAGGATGAAGCGGAAAGAGAAGAGCAAAATAACATCACTGGTAGACAATCTAAAAGCCTAGGAACCAGCGTTACCCTTTCAGCTGTTCTATAAAGGAGTATGGTATGGATAATTTGGGAATTATTGGTGGTAGTGGTATTTACAAGCTAGAATCAGTAAGACTGGTTAAAGAGCATGATCTCGATACACCATTTGGAAAGCCTAGTGCTCCTGTGATGCAACTGGAATTAGACGGATATACTTTTTATTTTATACCTCGTCATGATAAAGGGCACACAATTACGCCTTCTGAAATAAATTACCAAGCAAATATTTATGCCTTAAAACTATTGGGAGTGAGAACTGTTGTATCTGTCTCAGCAGTAGGCTCCTTAAAAGAAGAACACTCACCAGGTAAGTTCGTTTTACCTTCACAATTTATTGATTGGACTAAAGGACAGCGAGCAAGAACCTTTTTTGGTAAGGGAGTTGTCGGTCACGTATCTATTGCTCATCCAGTTGAGGCTGAATTACAACATAGAATTGCAGAAGTACTGGCAACTACGGATATCAATTTTTCCAAAGGTGGTACTTACGTTTGTATTGAAGGACCTCAATTCTCTTCTAAGGCAGAATCTGAAATCTATAGAAGCTTTGGTGCTGACATAATAGGAATGACGAATGTTCCAGAAGCTTACTTGGCCAAAGAGGCAGGTATGGCCTATGCAACAGTTGGTATGGTTACTGATTATGACTGTTGGAAGGATCAGCACTGTAGTGTTGAAGAGATAATGAAGGTTATGTCGGTGAATTATAAATCAGTGCAAGCTATGATGGCCAAATTGGTGCCGGAACTTTGTGAAAAGCCAGTAGAGTTTACACCAGAAAATAAATTTGCAGTTGTAACAAATCCTGATTTGATTTCAAAACAGCAGCAAGAAATTTTGGATACACTTTTAAAGTAGATGGTCGAAACTTATACCAGCCATTATTCAGTAATGTTATCGGATTGCATGCAGGCAATTCAATCATATGTCGATTTAAACCAAGAACATTTATATTTTGCTGATATGACGTTTGGTGGGGGAGGGCATACATTTGCCATGGCCGCAGCTTACGATAAGGCCCAGGTTTATTCCGTTGATCAAGATAACGATGCTTATTCCAATGGTCTGCGTTTAATTAAAGAAAAAGATATGATTAACAAGGTTCATCTTAACAAGATGAACTACGAAAAGTTTCCAGATTGGATAAAAGAAAACCATTCCGAAATACAATTTGATGCAATTGTTATGGATCTGGGGGTTTCCTCCCATCATTTTGATAAGGATGAACGCGGATTTTCTTTTCGCAATGATGCTCCTTTGGATATGCGAATGGACTACAGTAATAATGATTTGGACACCGCAGCGGATGTTTTGAACTCTCACGGAGAAGAGGAGATTGCTAATATCATCTTCAAGTATGGAGAAGAGAAGTTTTCTCGCAGAATTGCCAAGGCCATAATTGAATATCGGCAGGACAAAGCGATAGAAACCACTAAGGAGCTGGAAAACATTGTTTTTCATGCTTATCCAAAAAATTTAAGACATAAAAAAATACATCCAGCGACGAAAACATTTCAAGCTTTGCGTATTTATGTAAATCGAGAATTGGATGTCTTGGAAAATACCTTAGAAAAACTGTATGGTTTATTGCGTGAAAATGGCATTTTAATGGTTATTTCCTTCCATTCCTTGGAGGATAGAATTGCCAAGCACAAGTTCAAAGAAATTTTTCAATCCAATAAAAATACTGCTAAAATATTAACTAAACGACCGATCTGTCCTTCTGAACAAGAAGTTGAGGAAAACTTTCGGTCAAGAAGTGCAAAGCTTAGAATTTTGCAAAAAGTTAATGAAGATGCTCAGGGAGGAGTTAGTGGTAAGAAAAGCTGGAAGAAAAAAGAAAAAATCTCTAGTTAGAACTATTTCTGAAAAAATTTTAACTTCAAATACACTACCACTTATTTTTGTTGTAGCGACTTTAGGTATTATGTTTGTGCTTATTCGTATGAAAGGAATAGAGCAGGACTATAAGTACAATGAAAT
>JBFEUX010000246.1:0-4009 GCA_041547255.1 Bacteriovoracaceae bacterium | reverse complement strand
GGGCCCCATTCTATGTCTTATGGGACCTCCAGGAGTAGGAAAAACCAGTCTAGGAAAAAGTATCGCCCAGGCGTTGAGTAAAGAATTTGCCCGCATCAGTTTAGGTGGTGTGCGAGACGAATCAGAAATTAGAGGGCACCGTCGAACATATGTTGGGGCCATGCCAGGAAAAATAATTCAAACGATAAAACGAGTAGGCGTTAACAATCCACTGATACTACTTGATGAAATTGATAAACTGGGACAAGGCTTTCAAGGAGACCCTGCAAGTGCACTACTAGAGGTTTTGGATCCAGAACAAAACAAAACTTTTGTAGATCACTATATTGATATCCCCTTTGATTTATCCCAAGTGTTTTTTGTAGCTACCGCCAATCGTGCTGATACCATCCCTGGTCCATTAAGAGATCGCATGGAGATCATAGAGTTGAGTTCTTACACTTTAAGTGAGAAATGCTATATTGCCAGAAAATTTATCATTCCAGAATGTTTGGAAGAAAATGCTTTATCATCAGAAGAAATTACAACCGATGATGCCATTATTACAAATATAATAAACCATTACACCAGAGAGGCTGGCGTAAGGGGATTAAAACGAGTTTTTTCTTCTCTTTTCCGTGGGATTACTTATGAACTTATGAAAGGAGCGAAAGCTCCAATTAAGCTGGATCTGAAAAAAGTTGAGGAGAATCTAGGTCCTGCAAAATATAAAGAAACAACACGATTACGCAAGTGGGTACCTGGTATGGCCACCGGACTTGCCTGGACACCAGTGGGTGGAGATGTTCTCTTTTTAGAAAGCTCGAAAATGGCCGGTAACGGTAAGCTGCAAATTACAGGTCAACTAGGTGATGTAATGAAAGAGTCTGCTGAGCTGGCCCTAAGCTACATAAAATCTAATTTACATCGTATTAATCCAAATTTTGAAATTAAAAATTACGATTTCCATTTACATGTACCAGCAGGTGCAATTCCAAAAGATGGACCTTCGGCTGGAATCACTATGGTCACCGCACTCGCATCACTTATATCGGGAAAAAAGGTGAATCCCGAAATTGGAATGACTGGAGAACTTACTCTTACAGGAAGTGTACTGCCTATTGGTGGTCTAAAAGAAAAAGTCATTGCGGCCCATCGCTATAATATAAAAAGAATCATCATTCCTAAACAGAATGAAAATGATCTGTATGAAGTTCCAGAAGAAATTAAAAAAGATTTAAAATTTCATTCCGTGGAGTCTGCCGGAGAAGTATTAAAACTTGTACTAGATATAGAAACCAGTAATGCCGTATTTAATGAGAGTGAGGAGTTTCCTAATCTGACTATGTAAGCTTAAGATATATTAAGACCCTTGTTGATTTATATCAATAAGACTGCTGCATAATCTGAATGCGAAACGTTACTGATTCTTTTATAAATAACTTAGCTTAAAGAAGATTTGTAAATTGGAGGTATCGATGAGCTTAGCTAAAGTAATTATAACGTCAGTCACGACAATGCCTGTTACAGGAACCATAAGAGATGCTGCTTCGATTATGCGCGATCAGCATATTGGTTCAGTAGTTATCACTGACAAAAATGTACCTCTTGGAATTGTTACCGATCGGGACCTTGCTTTACATATAGGACAAACCAAAGAGTTTGATCAAAATCAGTCCATTACTCGTGCCATGTCCAAAACAGTACTTATGTGTCGGGATAGTGATGATATCTTTGATACCATAAACAGAATGAATGAAAATAATTTAAGAAGAATGCCGGTCGTTAACGAAGAAAATGAACTTGTCGGTATTATTACTTCTGATGATCTTTTGCGATTGGTAAGTAAAGAGCTAAGAGAATTATCAATGATCTTTGATAAAGAAATGGATAATGAGTTTATGCATTATGATCCCAGTGGTCATTTTATTCCCATAAAAGAGAGCGGTCAAGTCGCCGCTAGTTTCTAAGCCATTTTGTGTGTGTAACGGTGCTCTCTTTCTGAGAGCACTTTCTTTTTATAGCGTTTGAAAATATCTTAACTTATCCAACATCCGTGTAGCATGTCCGCCTGGCCAATATACTCTTTTACAATTAGGACAGATATAGAATTTATTGAAATCAGCTCGAATTTTCGGTTTTAATTTATCTATTACTTCTAGGGGAGCATCCTCTAAAATACAATTACATAAAAGGCAACGGCTTAAGGGCTTAAAAACCCAATTGAGAGATAATTTTTGATTTAATAACTTAATATGTTGATTAAAATGATTGCTAGTAAGGAGACAAACAATCTCTTGTGCTCCTTTTCGTTGTAAAAACTCTTTATCCCTTGTAATTAGTATTCTTTGTTCTTGTATGGCAGTTTTATAAATCTCTTTATCCGCCATCTCTCCTTTCACTAGCAAAGTATCATGGCCAGCGGCCCTCAGCCAAAGGGCAATATCACCGCACATGGAATCACATAGAAAACGAATTTCCTTCTTCATATGATTCCATGGCCAATGCATTGGCCGCTTCCATCTGAATAGTATTTTTTAGTCCTGCTCGGTGCTGTTTTTTATTCTTTCGTTTATTCGCATAATGACTTAACTCATGTTCCATAGAGCGAAAAGCGTCTCTTACCGCCACAAATGCATCTTCATGAGCATGATTTTCTTCGGGCTCATGAGTTACGGCCAAAACCTTGCCCGGTACACTGAGGGAAATATTTATATGAAATATTTTACCTTGACTGTGCGCTCGGTGAGGAATGGATACGACAACATCACAAGAGTGAATTCTGTCAAAAAGTTTATCAAGTTTTTCAGCTTCTTGATAAATTCTTCTTTCAATGGCCTCTGATGATTTCATTTGGCGAAAACTGACTTTGAGTGGAAACATAAGATCCTCCTTATATAAGATTAATTGAATGATAACTCTCACCAGACTGTAACTAAATGTCTGGTATCAAAATGAAACATGATATCTATCATAGACCACTCTCCCAAAAGCAATCTTATCCTTCATGCCACTTCTATCACCTCCTCTTGGGGAGACCTACCTAAAACCATATTTAAACCGGTCTGTAATAGTGTTTCACCTGCAGGCAAAAATTTATGCTTATTAAAAGTTTGATAATAACTCATACCTAAGAGCATAACACCTGCGACAGCAGGTAAATCCATCTCCCCCCCAGTGAAGTCTTGAATTTTTTGGTCAACTTTACTTAAACTTTTTCTTACTTCAGAGCGAATTTCTGAAATGGCCTTACGATGAGTTGAAAGGTCACGAACTGGACTTTCCCATTTCAATAACTCATGCACAGGGCGATAATTCAATATATCTGTCTCGGTGTCTTGATGATAAAAAGTAATAGACCTGGCCCTAGAATTGGCCTTTAAACTAGTAACAGCAGGACATGCTTTCCAACTATCCACCAGCTCGTAAAACTTAAATAAATGCTCATTTCTAATACCTTTAATTTTAATTCGTGTTCGGTACGGTATTGAACTCATAACATTAATGGATAATGACATGCTCACCTCCTACCTTTTTCTTTACCCGAGCTTTTGCAGCAGGCTTAGCACGAGTTTTTTTCTTCGCGGGTGCTTTATGCTGGGCCCTTTGCATTTTCCTAGTTTTAATTTCAAAACGGGACTCAGCTATTAAATCTTCTATCCCTTCACGAATACCTTCATAACTTTCCATAGCACCGTCGTATAGTTCCATCCCCGCCTTTGTCACGCCTTTGGCAATAGGTTTCGCGGCATCTTTAAAATGGGGCATTACCTCCCGAAGAACAAAGCCAGCACCAAGGCCAATAATAAATCCTGATCCAAAAGTTCCAAAGTTTTTAAACATAATCTTTCTCCTTGTGTTGTAATTTATTAATTTCAATAATAGTTGGCACTAAAGCCGCCCAGCTAAGTGCTATCGCCAATTTCATAGGGCCTATAGGTGATAGCCCAAGTCCTTTTCTTAGTACTGGAATATATTGGCCCGCAGCTTGTAATCCGAAGCTAAGCATAAGGGCGTGATTTAAATGAGG
>JBFEUX010000329.1:0-2568 GCA_041547255.1 Bacteriovoracaceae bacterium | reverse complement strand
TAAGAAAGAATGGAAGTAACATTGTAGTCATTAGTAAAAATGCAATGCCAGAACCCAACTGATCATATAAGACAGCATAACCGAGGCCTTGCTTACCAAAATACGTTTCAACTACCGGAATTCCTAAGAAGGCTGTATTACCTACCGTTGAAACGACAACCAAAACTCCTAAAACGCTTTTTGATAAACTAAAAAGCTTTCCAACAAAATAGAGTAAAATCAAATGAATTATATACATAGTCCAATGGCCAATAACCGGTATTAGGGCCTCGCTGGTCATGGGCAATTTAGGAATGCTAATAAGAATCATCGCTGGAAGAGAAATATTGATAATAAAACTGGTAAGCACGTCAGCGGTATTTTCAGGAAAAAATGAACTGCGCTTAATAACAGTACCAATCAGAATAAGGCTCACAATCAACGCAAAATTTTCAATCACTGGTTGTTTCCTTCTCTGCTTTCTCACTATCATTCTTAACTTCAGTATTGGCCTCAATATATTTTACTATTTCATCAAAAACTCTACCGTAATTATGTCCTTGCTCGCCTCTAAATTCAGGATCATATTTAGAATAACTCAATACTTCACCAGTAAAATACCTAGGTCCAGTAATGGAAAGGTTTTCTTTTCTGTTAATAAATAAAACAGTACATCCACAATAACTAGCGATATTAACTAACGGACTATCATGGGTTACGAAACCTGCACTATAAGAAATAAGCTTGGCAAAGGTAATATTAGAGTCATAAACAAAAGCTTTATAAGTATTTTTACGTGAAAGTTTACTTATATATTCTTGTAAAAATTCTTGCTGATCATCAAGGCCAAGTTCGGCACACATCAACACAAATTTCTTCCCGACGACTAACTCTACAAGTTCCTGCCATTCAGAATTGACTTCACCATCTATTATATCTAAGTTCAAAACAATATAAGGATTCTCCTCAAAATCATCATAAATAGCTGGCAATTGACGAGAAGATACTTTTTCCATTGGTGGCACTTCATCCAACACACCTTTAATCAAGCGAAACATTTGGTTCGATTTATGATCTCCGGCCATCTTTGTAATTTTCTTTTCTAATAACCAACCATTTTTACCAACAGCAAATCCGATGCTGATTTTGGCCCCTAGATTTTTCCCTATACTTGCATCCACAAAGCTTTCTGTTGTAGAGATGAAATAATCTAATTGGTTAATTTTCATATTGGAACAGGCACGGTGAATGGAAAATACACTTTTTACATCATCTTCCTGCAACTCATGATAAAAAGCCTCGAAGGGCAATAAGTTTAAGACATCAATTCCCTCTGCCAAGGAAATTAAATGAACTTTAAGAATTTCATCCTCTTCCAGTCCCTCTTTGAGTTTGTTAACGAGCTCATGAAGCAAGGGGAAAGCAAGAGTTCTTTCTTTTAAATCATTAGGCAGTTTTATGGCTATGTTCATTATTTTTAATCCATAATATTGTAAAATAGCTAGTGGCAAATGATGGGACAAGAATATTTAACAAGGGAATGGAAACAAGCAACATAAAAAAGCTTCCCCCTACCCCATAACTAAAAATATTTTTAAACATATCCTTGCGACACTTTTTAAACTCTAAGTTATGTCTGGACCACGAATAATCAATATATTCAGAGGCCAATAGCAAAATTGTTATTCCAACACTAATTGGTAATAGAATTGGGAAAAAGCCAAAAATCAGGGCCAAACTAGAAAAAAGTACTATCAAGGCTACCTTTTTAATTTCGTTCAGTATGGTAGGAATAAAATTAGCAACAATACCTTCCATACCATCCTTAAAACCAGGAAGGCTTTCATGCAAATACAGCTTTTCTATACGATGACTCAAAATATCATTAAAGGGACTGGCCAAAATGGATAAAAAAAGAACAAACGTCCAGTTCACGATAAAGAACATTAGGATGGAAAGTATACTACCAACGAGAAAAGTTAAAACGCCCCCAAAAGTTTCATTGGAAATATAGGATTCAATGTATTGATTTCCATAGTCTAGTGCAAAAGTAAAAAATGCCCTCCCAGCAACAAAATAGAGTAAAACTCCAATGAGAATAGGCAAAACAGATAACAGTAAATTAACCTTATCCTTAAAAATTAGCTTATAAGCTGGAGAAAAAGATCCAAAGGCATTTAGCAACAACTAGAAGCCTCCAAGAATACTTAGACCGCTATCCACATATAATACTTGCCCAGTGACTCCACTAGATAAATCACTCGCCAGGTAGGTAGCTGTTCCACCAACATCCTCTGGGGTTACATTTTTATGCATCGGCGCAATTTCTTCTACTTTACTTAACAAATCTCTAAAACCAGAAATCCCTGAAGCCGCCAGGGTTTTAATCGGTCCGGCAGAAATACAATTCACTCTAATTCCTTGAGCTCCTAAATCATTTGCAAGATATCTAGAACTTGATTCAAGAGCAGCTTTAGCGACTCCCATAACATTATAGTTAGTGATAACTTTTTGTGATCCATAAGAACTCATGGCCCTAATAGAGCCCCCTTCATTCATGTTAGGAGAACGAGCATTAGTTAGACCCAC
>JBFEUX010000342.1:0-2290 GCA_041547255.1 Bacteriovoracaceae bacterium | reverse complement strand
GTGTGTTTACTTCAGCTACAGCAGGCAAAAATGGTTTTGCTCTTATTGCAGATGTGTCTAGTAAACTTGCTGGTTTTTCAATACCCAATGCTAACTTGATTCAAATGGAACAGGCCCCTATGGAAGTTAAATCTTTAGAGCCTAGTCGCAGAACTAAAAAGAAAATAGAAAAAGAGCTTTATAAACTGCATAGAAGAAGTAAAAGATTAAAACTACTTTAGTTTTAATTAAGCTCAGATCAGTTTTTAGATCAATGATGAGGGTGGTCAGTAAAAATGGCCACCTTTTTTTATGTTAATAAATTTATTAACATATTTAGGTGAAAAAATTTATTCTCTTTATTTTTCTTTTTACAGTTTCTCTTCCTAGTTGGGGCCAACGTTTTAGTATGGGCGCCAATGCTGGTATTTTTTCTAAGACTTTGATCGGTACCGATAAAGTAACTGGTATGGATGGAAAACTAGTCAGTAATGGAAATTTACAATATGGTGTAGACCTAAGTTTCTCTATGACCAACTCCATGCAACTTCTACTGGCCTATACCAGTCGCAGTGTTGATTTTGATAACTCTAATAATATTATTGCTGGTGATGAAAAATTTGATATGAGCAATACCTCTCTAGGCTTTCGTTGGATTGCCTTAAGATCAGTTGCCTTTCGTTTGTTATATACGATGGATAAAGATTTAGGATTTAACTTAAATGGTAGTAATCAAGCAGTTCTTTATGCTGAGAATATTGGTTACGTAAGTCTTTTTTGGGATCAGATCGTATTTTTGTATAACAGCTTTTACGCTGGTTTTAAGCTAGGATATGATGTTAATGCCAGTGCTGAAACGAATGAGGGCAGGCAAGGGGGCAGGGCCCAATTATTTACAGTTATCGATGGACTTGAAATAAGTTACGAGATCAAAGATATTACTAAAAATAATGCTTCTTTTGATTTTACTCAAAAAGATAATATTTTAAGCTTGGGCTACCGCTTGCGCTTCTGATTTATTGTTCCAGACATTTTCTTAAGCTGTCTCTATAACTTCTCCATTGCTGAAGTTCTTCGACCATAAAGTACTGATACATAGAACCTTCGACATAAGCAATGTTGTTGTTAATAGTATTGATAGCTTGTTCTATCATTATTTGTAGAGGTGTAATTTTGATGTAGATGCTTTGTTGTTCTTCTGGAGATAAGGTGTTGAACTCATCAGCTGTTATTCCAAAGTCTGAAAAATTCGCTGTGCTGAAATCATCATGCTCAATTGCTTTTCCCACACTTTCGAATGCTAAAATAATTGTTTGTCGGCATTTATTAATAGGAGTACTACCTGCAAAGGCAAATTGGCTTGATATTAGCATTAGGCTTATTAAAGTTAATTTTTTCATGTTCTCCTCTATGTCTTATGTCTTATGTCTAAATGAATAAAAAGTTTATAGAGAGTAGAAACTTAAATGGTAATTAACTATGTAATTATTTTATACCTAATGGCAATATGATATCAGTTACTTAGGCAATGACTTTGTTTCTGTCGCTTTAATGCAAGAACTTGTTAGATTTTTCGAGAGCCACGGGAGCTTCTATTTTGGGTCTTACGACGTCTTTTTTCAGCAGCTTCGCGTTTTTCTTTAGCTCTTTCTGAAGGCTTGGAATAAGCTTCACGTGATCTGTAGTTTTTTACTATCCCGTAGGAGTCGCACATCCTTTTGAATTTACGAAGTGCTTTTTCAACTGGAAAACCATCTCCAATACTTATCTTAAAGTTTTCAGATTTTTCACCCACGTAATTCTCCTCCTGCCTTATAAGGTTTGTCGATGATTTCCAGTTATTATAACAGCTTTCTTGTTTCAATCAAGTCTTAGCCTTTAATGGGAACAAATGCCTGAACGGAGACAATATCCTCAACTCCGAGTCCTGCGTAGCTTATGTCCTGTATTTTATATTGTTTAAGGTTCACTTTGAAAGATGCTTTCATCAGTTTTCCTTGAACTTTATAAGTAAAATTAATAGGTTTCTTTATTCCTTTGATGCTTAGGATCGCTTTTCCTTTACCACCAGCGGCCATTACTTTAGTGACGATAATTTTGTTATGTTTACCGCTGATAAGCCTTTTATGTGTGTGTTCGTTTCTAAGATTCATTCCACTCTTCAGATCTTTTACTTTTACATAAAGTTTGTCAGCTTTATAGCCTTTACCACTTTTAACTAACTTACCTTTGACTTTACTGGTTTCTAATTGAAATGATCCTGCCGTAAGAGGAACTTTAACCTTTACACCTTTTTTGTCCTTAGCAAAGG